>JAYVSS010000346.1:0-6424 GCA_043775075.1 Acidimicrobiia bacterium | reverse complement strand
GTCACCTCGGTGGTCTCGCGACGCGTGGAAGTCGCGACGGCGGAAGACGAACACGAGGCAATGTATGCGCGCGGATGGTCTGACGGACTTCCACTCGTCCCTCCGACGCAAGAACGGGTGTTGCGGATGTTGGCGGGGACGTCTCGTCGACCTGACGAAATCGTCGCCGTCATACCTCCCGGTCTTGTCGACTGCACCGTCGAGAAAGTGGCGATCAACGCCGTCATGGCCGGATGCCGACCGGAGTATCTCCCCGTTGTACTAGCGGCCGTCGCTGGCGCGTGCAGTTCGTCATTCAATGCGCACGGCCTGTTGGCCACCACCTACTTCTCCGGGCCGGTTCTGATCGTGAACGGACCGATTGCCACCGACATTGGGATGAACAGTGGGGTGAATGTGTTCGGGCAGGGCAACCGCGCCAACTCAACCATCGGTCGGGCGGTGCAATTAGTGATTCGTAATGTCGGCGGCGGGTTGCCCAACGGAGTCGATCGGGCGACCTTCGGCAATCCCGGAAAGGTGGGTTTTTGCTTCGCCGAGAACGAGGCGGCCGGATGGGGATCATTGGCCGCCGATCAAGGCGCCGCCGCGGGGTCGTCCTCGGTCACGCTGTTTGCGGGCGAAGGCCCGAGGGCGGTCGTCGATCAGAAGTCGCGTACGGCGGACTCGCTCGCACGCTCGTTCGCCGCATGCCTACGAACCGTCGGGCACCCGAAGCTTCCGATTGGCTTCGATGCGTTGCTCGCCATCTCGCCGGAGCATCTGCGTACATTCCAGGCCGAGGGCTGGGATCGAGATCGACTGCGCGCCGAGCTCGTTGCCCTTCTCCAACTTCCGGGGAGCGAGATCATTCGCGGGTCGGGAGGGATCGACGAAGGTGTACCGGTGGACTTGGCCGATCGCACGCTGCCGAAGTTCCGGGCCAACGGGCTCTTGTTCGCTCACTGCGGTGGCGACGCCGGGATGTTCTCGGCCATCATCGGCGGCTGGGTGAGTGGGACCGAGGGTAGCGAACCGGCTACCGTCGACATCGAGCCCTGGAGGTAACAAATGAGCACCACCCTGCTTGATCCAACGAGCGAGCGATCCCCATCGATACGCGAACTTACGAAACGTCCGGGTTCGCTCGACGGTCTGACGGTTGCACTCCTCGATATCTCCAAGCCTCGCGGCAACGTGTTCCTTGATCATCTTGAAGGACGGCTCAACGCTGCCGGATTAGCGACGAAGCGCTATCGCAAGCCGACGTATACCAAGCCCGCTCCGATCGATCTTCGCCACGACATCGCCCGTGACTGTCAGGCGGTCATCGAAGCGCTCGCTGATTGAGGCAGTTGCACGTCGTGCAGTGTGCACGACATCGCCATCTTGGAAAGCCGCGGTCTCGTCGGTGTTTTTGTTGCGTCGGATGTGTTCCGCGAAGCGGCGGCGGCGCAGTCGGCCTCGCTCGGAATCACGCCGGCGTCGGTCTTCGTCGCTCACCCGATTCAGGACCGGACCGATGAGGAGATGAGGGCTCTAGCGGACAGCGCTTACGACGCGCTGATCGAACGCCTCACCGCGTAAAGCGTTGGCCGCGCTCACCAAACTCACTCGACGTTGTCTGCTGCTGCGGGGACGGGTGTTTGAAGATCGTCCGGTGTTCCTCGGCATCGTGGGGGCCCCCGGATCGGGGAAATCCACAATGACGGACGCGTTGCACGACGCCCTACCTGAGTGGGGCGTGATTCAGATGGACGGGTTCCACCTCTCCAACGAGGTTCTGCTTGGCCTTGGCCGCAGAGACCGCAAAGGATCGCCTGACACCTTCGATGTGGCTGGCTTCGTCAACACGTTACGACGTGCGCATACGGAATCCGGCATCGTGTATGCGCCGAGGTTTCGTCGGGAGATCGAAGAACCCATCGCCTCGTCACTCGCCATCAACACGAGGGCACCGGGAGTCATCGTTGAGGGGAACTACCTTCTTCTCGAGACCGGCGGTTGGGGGGGAGTGGCTCCTCTGCTGGACGAGATTTGGTATGTGGACACACCAACGGACGAGTGCCGCCGCCGTCTGATAGAGCGAGCCTCAATCACCTACGGCGCCGTGGCCGGCCCTAAGTGGGTAGATACCGTCGACGAACCCAACGCGGCGCTCGTTCGTGCCACGGCGGACCGGGCGTCGCTGCGCACCACGCTGGACTGACGCCCGCACCCCACGCTCAAAGGGCAGCGCGGCGTTCGGATTCGGTGCGGAGGGCTTCGTTAAAGCGCTTGAAGTCGTCCTGCATATCTTCCCCATGCGCGCTCAATATGTCGTCTGCCTTCGTTCCCGTGAAGTGCTCATGGTGACGAACGATGGTGACGGCGCCGTCCGCGGTCAACTCCCATCGGTGGGTTCCACTGAACTCCGAACGATCGGGGAGCCCGCCCGTCCACGCCATGAGCACGTGGGGTTCGACCTCAGCGACCTCAACGTCGTAGGTCATCGGGTCCATACCCGTCGCATGAGCGGTCAACGTGAGTGTGGCCCCGACGACGTTGTCGCCCACGACCTTGACGATGTAGTTGTTCCACTCGGGGTACCGAGCGGTGTCGGAGAGCGTGGACCACACCACGTCCACGGGGACGTTGATGGCGATCGACGTGTCGATGTGCAACGGATCGGGTGCACTCCATGACCCGGCGTGGGGCCGAATGAATACCTGGTCCGGGGTCTCGGCATAGCCCTTCCAGGCGTACGGATCGTCCCCGGCCACCGGTATGACGGTGCGATTGTCCGCCGTGGCCACGTCCAAACTTTTCGTGAGCATCCAGGGCAGAAGGGACGACGAACTCATGTAATGGTTGACAAGGGCACGACGGGTGCCGTCGGTGCGATTCTTCAGCGAACGGTGCAACAGGTATCCGTTGAAGAACACCACGTCGCCCGTCTGGACCTCTACCGGAATAGCGCCAGTGGCATCGAAGTCGTAGGCCTCATCGGTCGGGTCAAATTCATCCGGGCGGCCATGATCGCGAAATGGATAGAGCACGCCAGGGCGATGCGAGCCGGGGATGACCCAGAGGCATCCGTTTTCGGTGGTGGCGTCGTCTAGAGCAATCCATGCACCCATTAGTGAACGATCACGAGTGGGGATAAAGCGCTCGTCCTGGTGCCACGCCTGACCCTGCAGGCCGGGAGGCTTCAGGAACAACATCGATTGCATGCACTTCACTCGACCGTGCCAATGAGCGAGATGGGCACCCGCCACCTTCGACACCACGTCGACCATTCCCGGATGATGAACAAGGCCGAGGGCGACCTCGGAAACCCAGTGAGGAAAGTGGACGGCCAGCATGCGTCCATCCGCCGGAAGGTTCTCCGCGGGGTAGTGCCCTCCGGCGAAAAGGGCCGCATCGTTGCGCGCCGCCTTGACATCCTCGGGCCCCACGAGCGCTTTCACGACGAGGTATCCGTCGTCAACAAACGACTGCACTTCAGCGGGAGAAATCATGGCCGCCACGCTACGCCTCGAACGCCGCGCCGCTTGAAGCCCGCTACTCGAAGCGCAACGCGTCGATCGGGCGAAGCTTGGCGGCACGATTGGCCGGGTACACCCCGAACACCACGCCGATCGCCACCGAGACGCCGCCGGCGAGCAGCAGCATCCACGGCGGCAGCTGCGGCGACTCGTAATGAACTACTCCTCGGCCCGCGTGTTGGCGTCGAGTCTTGTGCGTTCCATCATCCACCACGCCACGGCGAACGCCGCGTTGCCCGCGGTGTTCCCAGGTTGTTCCATCTATTGCAACCCACGCGTCTAATCGACCGAAGCGAGCCGAACGCCCGGCTCAATCGGTGGCGGCGCTAGGTACAACGGCGTGGACGCTCAGCCCGGGCGAGAAACGGGAACAACGAGGCATCGAGCCACTTCAGATCGGGCCCGTTCAGCGCTCGTATGAGTTTCCAGACTGCCTTCGATGCCCCACCGGCGATGACCGACGCGGCGCCAACCAGTGCGACCTGAGCGAACTCCGGCCGGACGTGACGCACGAATCGGGCGAGGTGCCAACATCCGATCGCCGTGGCCGCGACCGGCATGAAATCTTGGACGGAGAGGGGAAGCGTCTCAAGACGGGCGATCAGATACGACGCCAGCACAAACACGAGCGAGGACGATAGAGTTCGCAGCTGGCCGATCCAGCCGGACTGGGCACTGAGCCGTAGCGGTCAGTACGGTCAGGGCATGGACTTCGCCATTCCCGATGACATCCAAGCCACGATTGAGGCACTCGATGCGTTCATCGAGTCTGAGATAAAACCACTTCAGGCGGCCGATGACAACGAACGATTCTTCGATTACCGGCGGGAGTGGGCCCGTACCGATTTTGAGAATGGCGGTGTCCCCCGGGCCGATTGGGAAGCGCTCCTGAAGGAAATGCGTCGGCGAGCCGACGCTGCTGGTTGGCTACGACTGGCGTTGCCCAAGGAATTCGGGGGACGCAGCGCGTCGAACCTCGAGATGGCAATACTACGCGAGCATATGGCCGCCAAAGGTTTGGGGCTCCACAACGACTTGCAGAACGAGTCGTCCGTCGTCGGTAACTTTCCGACGGTCCTGATGATGCGCGACTTCGGTACGCCTTCGCAAGTGGCCGAATGGATGCCGGGCTTCCTTGACGGGACCCGCAGATTGGCCTTTGGTCTGACCGAGCCGAACCATGGATCCGATGCGACGTACATGGAAACGACAGCCGTTCGCGACGGAGGCGAATGGGTCATCAGCGGCATGAAGCGATGGAACTCCGGACTCCACCACGCCACCCATGACATTATTTTTGCCCGCACATCCGGTGAAGCTGGCGACCCGAACGGCATCACGGCGTTTCTCGTTCCGACCGACGCGCCCGGCTTCAAGGTTGAGTTCTTCTGGTGGACATTTAATATGCCCACAGACCATGCTGAGGTTTCGTTGAGCGAAGTACGGGTGGGCGACGAAGCCGTGTTTGGTGCTGTCGGCAAAGGCCTCGATCTCGCTCAACACTTCGTGCATGAAAATCGCATTCGCCAAGCCGCTTCGTCGCTCGGGGCAGCGCAGTACTGCATCGACGAAGCGGTGGCGTACGCCAACAAGCGCAACACGTGGGGGAAGAAACTGTCGTCCAATCAGGGCATCCAGTTTCCCCTTGTCGAGCTGCATTCCGAAGCGGCGATGCTGCGCCAGCTCGTTCGATTCACCGCCTGGTCGCTCGACCACAAGCACCACATGGAGGTGACGCACCTCGTCGCCATGTGCAACTACCGGGCCAATCGTTTGGCCTGCGACGCGGCGGATCGGGCCATGCAAACGTGCGGAGGGGTGGGATATTCGCGACATATGCCGTTTGAGCACATTTACCGTCATCATCGCCGCTACCGGATCACCGAAGGATCAGAGGAAATCCAGATGCGCAAGGTTGCCCAGAATCTATTCGGGTTCGGGAGAAAGTAAGCACACAGTTGAGAAGTGCTCGCCCACCTTCACCGAGTCATACATAGTTGCCTATGGGGGCCCCATTGCGCCGTGGTTGCGATGACAGCTCCCACACCCGACATCGCAGGCGCCTACGCTCGACGACATGGCTGCCGGAACACTTGATGGCGGCGGGGCGGGTTGGGCCGTGACGAACTGCGGGCGCAGATGAGTGAGGAAGCGGACAGTCCGTCGGCCCGAGCGGTTCTCGGACTTCTCGGCGGAGTCGACCGCCGCAAAGTCATTGGTGCACTTATTATCGGGGCACGTACCATTTCTGACATTGCTCGGGTCTCCGGGCTGACCCATGAAACAGTCGTCTCGGCCCTCGAACGCATCGTCGGTGCTGGCCTGGCCGAGAGAGTTCCGGCATCGGCCACCGACGACGGCGGGGGGCTACGCATCGTTCCCGGAGTCTTCGAACAGGCCGCACGCGAGGCGGCCTCGCTCAGACGGGCGGTCATCCCCGAAGACATCGGGGCCACAGCGTCGCAGGGCCGCGGGAATGCGGAACTGGCTGACCGAGGACGGACGGCTCAAGTCCATCCCGATACAGCGAACCAAGCGGATGCCGATCCTTGATTTTCTCGCGGGACGTTTCGAACCCGGAAAGATCTACTCCGAATCCGCTGTAAACCTCATCCTTGGTGAGTTCCACGCTGATACCGCAGCGTGGCGTCGGCATCTCGTGGACGAAGAGTTCCTTGAACGCCGCGACGGCTTCTACTGGAGAGTGGGTGGCACCTTCGCTACAGACATAAGCGGATCATCTGCGTGCTGACGATTATTTACGCGCTCGCATGCGCGTTGTTCTATGGCACCGGAGACTATGCGGGCGGACGAGCCTCGCGCCTGGCCTCCAGCATCGCTGTTACCGCGAGCTCCCAGACCGCAGGTTTCGTATTCGTGCTGTGCCTTCTCCCCTTCCTCGGCGGCGACGGTCCAAC
>JAYVSS010000345.1:0-12035 GCA_043775075.1 Acidimicrobiia bacterium | reverse complement strand
GACAGCGCCGTGGACGAAGGGGCGCTACAGGATCAGCTTCGCATCGGTCGCACTCCCATCCGCGAAGCCATCCAGCGTCTTGAACGCGATCAACTCGTTCGGGTCTCGCCGCGGCGCGGCGTGTTCGTGACAGCGGTCAATCCCGACGAACTGGCGACGCTGTTCGAGACCCGGGCCATCATTGAGCCGTACTCGGCGCGACTAGCGGCGAAGCGGGGCTCGTCGGCCGACTGGGACCGCATGTCGGCCGAACTCGTTCGAGCCGAGCGCCTGAAGGACTCGTCGAAGCTACTTACGGTTGACCGTCGGTGTCACGAAATCATGTGGGAGGCGGCGGGAAACCGGTACCTCACGGACACGTTGGAAATGCTTTACACGCACTCCGAGCGGGTGTGGCATTTGTATCTGCGCAAGGTTGCTGACATGCACGCTGCGGTCATCGAGCATCGGGAGGTGCTTGATGCGTTGGCGTCGGGTGACGCTGACCTCGCTTCAGCTTTGGTGGAAACGCATGTTCGGCACTTTGATGCGGAGATTCGGACTGCTGCGGGGCCCTTAGGAGTTTGCCGGGGAGGGAGCCGGTGAATTCGTCGTTGGTGATGGTTTGGACTCCGGCGACGAAGGTGGCGTGGTAGCGCGATTGTGGGGACCTGTTGATCTGGGGTAGCGCCTCGCTCGTGACACATTTGTTGGTTGAGGGCTTCGTCGATGAGTTCCTCTTGATGATCGAGCCGATCCTGCTCGGTGGAGGAAAGCGACTCTTCCCAATCGATGGGGGCGCTCGTCCATTGCACCTCGTGAGTGGCGTGACGACCGTCTCTGGCGTGATCGCCTGCACGTACCGTCCGGCACAATAAGCGGGCTTACCTCAGTTCGTCGAGGCGACGTGACAAATCTTGCCCTGCAAGATCGTTCGTGCGCTTACTATTGCGGTTGCGGCGAGGATTGCGATGATTGCGAATGACCAACGAAGGTTCTTCCAGTCGGCAATGGTGCCAACGAGAAGCGATGACATCATGAAGCCGAATCGTTGTCCGATGCCGAGCGCGCCAAGGCCGGCACCGGCAGCAGTTCCTGGCATCGTCGCCGCCATGGCATAGAGCTGCGGGAACATGACGGCGGCCCCGAACCCGCACACGCTGAAGCCGACGAGGGCAACGGCGGCGATCTGGGCAGTGATGATGATGACGAACCCGATCATCGAAACTATGAGCGCAATATCGAGCACTCGTTGGGGACCGAGTCGATCGACCAGATGGTCGCCGAAGAATCGGGCCACCAACATCGACGAAGCAAATACGACGGTTGCCGCTCCTGCGCTGCCAAACGAGAACAGGTCGCGCATCGTGACGGCGCTCCATTCGCTCGGAGCCGATTCCGCAAACGCCATACCGATGGCCATCACGACGAGCGCCGCGATTGTTGGCGTGACGCGAAATGGGGAGCGGGTCTTGGCCATTTTCTGTTCGACGGCTACCTCGTTCGCGCTCGCTGGCGCTGGGCGCGGGTCATGGCGGATCAGGTTCGGCCGCATCGCAACGATCACGACAAGAAGCACGACGCCGACGACGCTGAGATGCACGCCCACGCTTATGTTGTTTGCTGCCGCAATCGCCCCGGTTGCGGCTCCGCACGCAGCGCCAAGGCTCCATGCGCCGTGGAGGCGTTGCATGATCGAACGGCTGAGGCGGTCTTGGACGATGGTGCCCTGCGTGTTCATTGCCATGTCGTTGAGCACGTCGGCGAATCCGAGTGACGTCAGCAACGCGACCAGAGCGAGCGGTGTGGGGGCGACGGCGAGCACGGGCAGGAGCACGGCTAAGGTGGCAGCAGCGGCGAGCACCAGGCGACGGCTACCCACGCGCTGGAGAAACTTGGCGACGAGAAGCGAACCGATGATGCCGCCCAATCCGCCGCCGATCAGCGTGGCGCCGAGACCGCCGTTGTCCATCCCCAGCCGGTCGCGGACATCGGGAATGCGTGGGACCCAGTTCGAGAAGACCGCGCCGTTGGCAAAGAACAGACCCGCCACGGCGAGCCCTGAGGCTTTGGTGCTCGGCTGTTTCTCGGTCGACGAGTCCAACGGGCGATTCATGGAGCGTGCAGTCTTGCCGGTCGACGAAGTGCATCGATGCCAACTCGCAGCGGCGTGTAGAGACGGCGTCGCTAGTGTCGTCGAGTGAAAACAATTCGCGTCGGCGACATCAGTGTGCAGCCGGTCTTTGATGCCATTGCCATTCTTGAACCGGCCATGTTCACGCTGCCCGACGGATTAGCAAGCGAGTGGGGGCCGCACGATCATCTGCTCACAAACGATCGCCAGATGCGAGTTCCAGTTGGCGCGTTCGTTGTCCGTACCGCGGGACGCACGATTCTGTTCGATGCCGGCATGGGGGAGACCGACGACCGATGTTTGAAGGCGCTGCGCTGCTGAAAAACTTCGCCGCTCTCGGCATTGACCGTGCCGAAATAGACACCATCGTCATGAGCCATCTGCACTCAGACCATATGGGCTGGCTCGAACGCAACGACCAGATCACCTTTCCGAATGCCCCATTCGTATTCGCATCCACATCGAGCGCACGTGCGGTCGATGACGATCTCGCGGTCACGCATGCTCAAAGAGAGACTCCTGCTCAATGCGTATCCGCCCCAGCCGCCCATCGCCTTGGTCATCGGGAGGTTTCGGGCGAAGGTTCGAAAGAGGGCGACGGGTGGAACCCCCGGCGGCATCATGCGCGCCAACTGTTCGCCGACTTCGACGTCGTACGGGGGTTCAAGCGGGGCGATGCGTGGGCTCATGGCTTCTCCTCGCTGCGGGCGTTGGGGGTGCGTTGAAGGTGATCTGGAAAACGAATCATATGGATCAACCATACTGATTCGGAAACAAGATCACAACTCGCATTCAGCAAGTCAACATCACAACGAGGGAGACATCCATGAGTGTGCGTCGCACCGTTCCGGGCCGCCCGGTTCGTGGATCGGCAACGGGCCGCCCGATCATGGCGGCCCTCGATCTCCTGGGTCATCGATGGATGTTGCGGGCGGTGTGGGAGCTACGGGAGGGCCCCGTGGGTTTTCGGGCGCTCATTGATCGGTGCGACGGCGTGTCGGCGGCGGTGCTGCGCGAGCGCCTCGTCGAGATGCTCGACGTTGGACTGGTTCAGCAGGATGATGCCCGTCAATACCAGCTGACTCCAATTGGCGTTGAGCTGCTCGATGCACTGGCGCCTCTGAATACATGGTCAGCGCGTTGGGCGCGAACACTTGCAAGGCTTTAGCCGGGCGGCATCCGCCTCACCAACGCGCAGCGCGAAAAAATTTCGTCAGTGTGAAATGAAATCGGCGCCGATTTCTTTTCACACTGCCGGTTTTCCTTCACATTGAGTCGCGGTTCGTTGTCGACTTGCGTGGCTGAAAGCCACTCAACCGAAATTCTGCGCGTCAATTCGCCATCGACGACGCAATTGACGTTTGGGGCTGGCGCAGGTTCCGATGCTGAGGCACCGTCTATGGCGTGTCGCTCCCGAAATCAGCCTCAGATCTCATTACTACGCGCGCTAAACTAATGAATGCCGGTTATTCGCCCAGTCGAATCGAGCGACAAATACGAGCGAGAACTCTCGAACGGGTTCACGCCACGGCATACATCGATCTCACGGTGGAACGCTCGTTCATCGAACATTGGCTTGCTGTGCTCGACGGCTTGGTTGCCGGTGCCCGCTGCCCATTGCTTGTGAGCCACCGATCCGCAGCCGTTCTGCACCACTTGGACGGGTTCAATCAACTCGACGGTTTCGATCTCGCCAACCGGCGCTACGAATCCCGTCCGTCCGACGTCGGCGGTTTTCCGGTCGACGTGACCGTGCACTATTGGTCGGTCGTTGCGTCGAAAGCGGCCATTCGCTCTCGCACGTTTGACCTCAATGACTCGGTGACGATGCACGGTCTCCCGGTCACATCGTTGGCACGAACGATTCTTGATTTGTCCGAGTTTGCGTCGCCGGATCTTGTTGAGGTCGCTCTCGAATCGGCCCTACGACCGGGCGAAGGAAGTCGGCCTGACGAATGGAACAGTGTGCTATTTGAGCAGATAGGCGCATTGAGCAGCGTCATGGATCGGAAGAAGGGGACTGCAATAGTTCGACGTCTCGTTGCGGCGCGCGGGTCGATCCGGCCGACTGGCAGCCTTCCCGAGACGCTCGTCGTTCAAGCACTTCGTCAGCGGTCCCTCGTGCTCGCACGGCAGGTCACGATCCGAATCTTCAGTCGCCGTGGAAAGCTTCTCGCCACGTTCTATCCGGATCTCGCCGATCTCTTTCTCGGGGTCTTGATCGAAATTGATGGGCTTGTGGCCCACGGAAGCGCGAAACAGCAGCAATACGACCTGGAACGCCAGAATGTGTTGGCCAACTTCTTTACGGTGCGGCGGTACTCAGCGGCCGATGTGCTCAAGAATCGGGCCGAGGTGGCCCGTTCCATCGTCCGAATTATCGATGCGGCGAGCACGCGATCTTCCGTGTTCACGAACGTCTTCGGCCGTGTAACGCTCACCCCTGACGGCGCCGACGTCGTTCTCCGATAGGCAGTGTGAAAGCTATTCGTCAGTGTGAAAGGAAATCGGCGCCGATTTACCTTCACACTGACGAAATTCCTTCACACTGCGCTGCCCGGCACCAGACTGCATCCGAAACGGCCGTGATCTCTCAGGAGTTTTGGACGAACTCGAAGCCGAACCGGCCCTTGATGCACAGGTTGCCGTGGGTGACGGAGTGATCCGACGGAGAGGTGACCTTGACGATGCGTTCGTCTTGCACGTGGAGGGTGAGGGAGCAGCCGACGCCACAGTACGGACAGATGGTGTCGGTCTGGGTCTGCTCGTCGGGGCGCCAGGTGCCTTCGGCCCGCATCGTATGTTCGCTTCGGAACATCAATGCTCCCGTGGGGCACACCTGCACGCAGTTGCCGCAGTAGACACAGGCAGAGTCGGTCAGTGCGTTGTTGAATTCGGTGGAGATACGAATGTCGAATCCGCGCCCGGCCACCCCGATGGCAAAGGTGTTCTGCCACTGATCACCACATGCGTCGACGCACTGGTAGCAAAGGATGCACTTCGAGTAGTCCCGCACGTACAGGTCGTTGTCGTCCTTGACCGGCTGCAGCACACTCTCGGCGAATGAACCATCGTTGGCCAAATGAAAACCGGTATGCGCAGCACCCCGCCCAGCAGAGGGGGCGAACGACACCGAGCCACCGCTCGACGCCCCACCATGCCGAGCAACATTTACTCCGTACTCATCGTTCCAGCGCGCCACGTTTGGAGTGATTGATAAGTCCACAGAGCTTCCGAGCAGCTCCAACACCATCCGGCGGGAAGTATCGACTCGTTCGTTGCGAGTATTGACCACCATCCCCGGTTCGACGGAACGCGAACACGACGGCACGAGCGTGCGTGAGCCTTCGACCTCGACCATGCACACCCGGCAGGCATTCTTCGGCGTGAGGGTCTCGCCACGACAAAGCACGGGGATCTCGTTACCGGCGCTACGGCACGCCTCGAAGATCGTCGTGCCCTCGGGCACGCGCACCGTTGCACCGTCGATCGTCGCTTCAACGATTCGCTTCGGCATACCAACAGGTGTCGGACTCATGCGAACACTCCAAGCTTGATCGCCGAGTCGATGGCGTTGTGTGCGGTCTGCCCCAGGCCGCAGATACTTGCGTCCCGCATAACCTGACCGAGATCTCTTAACAAACTCAGTTCCTCAGTGCGCGTACGATCGGGACGCGAACCGATAGCGATACGGGTCAACGTCTCCTGCTGGCGAACAGTTCCGACCCGGCACGGCACGCATTGTCCACACGATTCGTTCCGGAAGAACGCGGCGATGCGCCGTACCTGGTCCACCAGATCTACCGTGTCATCGAAGATGCAAATCACGCCGGAGCCGAGCGTGGCTCCGGAGGCCCGGGTGCCTTCGAGCGTCAGCGGCATGTCGAGATCGGCCGGCCCGACAAATGATCCGGCGGCGCCGCCGAGGAGAATCGCCTGCAAGGTCCCGCTCCCGGAGACACCGCCGGCCAACGCAATAATTTCCCGCAACGTGATGCCGTAGGTGACTTCGTAGACACCGGGATGAGCGACATGCCCGGACAGGCAGAACAGTTTTTGCCCGGCTGATCCCTCGGTCCCGAGGGCGCCGTAGGTCTGCCCGCCGTCGATCATGATCGGCAGCACATTGATAAGTGTCTCTACGTTGTTGACCACAGTCGGTTTGTCGAAGAGACCCTTCTCCACCGGGAACGGCGGCTTGTTGCGAGGCTCACCGCGGTAGCCCTCGATCGAGTTGAAGATCGCTGTTTCCTCGCCGCAGATGTATGCCCCCGCCCCGCGCGTGATCTCGATATCGAAGTCGAATCCCGATCCGAGAATGTTGGCTCCGAGATACCCCCGGGATCGCGCTTCGGCCAGCGCCGAGCTCAGGGTCGTCATGGCCCTCGGGTACTCGCCACGGAGATAGATCCAGCCGTGTTCGCAACCGGTGGCGTAGGCGGCGATCGTCATCGCTTCAATCAGCGAAAACGGATCGCCTTCCATGACCACCCGGTCTTTGAACGTTCCCGGCTCGCTCTCGTCGGCATTGCACACGAGGTGGTGCGGACGTGCCGGTTGACGGGCCACGGCGTCCCACTTGCGGCCGGTAGGAAACGCCGCGCCGCCACGACCGAGAAGGCGAGCGTCGGTGATCTCCCGGATGATCTCGACCGGACCGACCTCAAGGGCACGTCTCAACGCGGCATAGCCCTCATGAGCGCGATAGCTATCGAGGCTCAAGGGGTCGACGACCCCGATTCGGCGCAGGAGCACCCGTTCGGATACCGGCTGAGGCACGGCCGCAGCCACGGGCGACTCGAGGTCGGGCCACGCGCCGTCAATGATCGACTGCACGGTGACAGCATTCGCGCGTTCAATCAGGGCATGGCGCGCCTGTGTGCCCGCCTCAATGACTAGGCCCACGGGAGCGCGCTCGCACGCCCCCAGGCACGGAGAAGCATGAGCGCCCGGAGGAAGGGAATCGTCGGTTGACCCGGCGGCACGGCAGGCGGCGTCCACACAAACGTGCACTTGACGTGGTTCGCTCCGATGCAGCGCGAACAGAGCATAGAAACTGGCGACGGCGAAGACTTCCGCCGGAGCAACATCAGTACGCATACTGATTTCGTTCACGGCGCCGGGGGAGATCCAGCCGATCCGATCGTTGACGGCGTGCAACACCGCCAACAACTCATGGCGGCGGTCACGGACCTGTTGGCCGCCCTGCCCAACATGGTGGTCCGATGCGGTGCGAATACCGGTTCGCCACCCATCGAGGGCGGGCCCGAGCACGGATTCAATCGCCCGGGTCTCGATTGCGGTTGCTTCGTCGGCGGTGGTCTTGAGGTCCATGAATCCTTGAGCCGAATCGGCGTTAGTTGCCGGCGACCAATTCGCGGTCGTCGATCTTGTCAATACGCACCGCGCTGGCTTTGAACTCGGCGGTGCCAGATTTCGGGTCGATGGCTTCGATGGTGAGCACGTTGACATCGACCTGCTCGGGGAAATGGAACGTCATGAACACCAGGCCCGGACGCAAGGAGGTGTCGATCCGAACTGGTGCCGCGACTCCGCCGCGTCGAGACGACACCCTCACGATTTCGCCGCCAAGGATCCCGAGGGTGCGAGCATCTTCGGGTGACACATCGATGGTCTCGCCGAACCGCAGGGGTGACGCATACCCGCCCGATTGGACGCCCGTGTTGTACGAATCGAGGCGTCGACCGGTAGTGAGGCGAAGGGGGAACTCCTCTGAGAGAGTGTCGACCGGCGGGTCGTCGATCACGACGGAGAACGGGGCCAGGCGTCCGCGTTCCGCGAGGTCGCGAGCCCACAGGCGGCCGTGGAGGAACGACGGCTCGATGCGATCGTCGGACGGACACGGCCACTGAATTCCATTGTGTTCTTCTAAGCGCGCGTAGGACATGCCGTGGTGCATGGGAGAAAGCGCCCGCATTTCGTCCCACACGTTTTCGGCCACCTCGCGCGGGGTTGCGCCGAAGGACCAGTCCTGGCCCAGCCGTCGGGCTAGCTCGGTGATGATCCAAATATCGTCACGTGCATTACCAGGCGGATTGAGGGCCTGGCGGCAACGCTGTACCCGTCGTTCCGAGTTGGTGACCGTGCCTTCGCTTTCGCACCAGCTGGCCGAACCTGGCAGCACCACGTCGGCCAACTCGGCCGTTCGGGTGAGGAAGATGTCCTGTACCACGAGGTGATCGAGACCCTTGAGCAGGGCGACCGCATGTTGCTTGTCCGCCTCAGACTGAGCAGGGTTTTCACCGATCACGTAGAGCGCCTTGAGATCGCCCCGTCCCATCGCATCGAACATGGCCGTGAGGTGCCACCCGTACTGATCCTGGATCTCAACGTCGGCTCCGACCAACCCCCACGCCGAATTGTATTTGGCTCGCACGTCGGCATCGAGAATGTCTTGGAACCCGGGCATGCGGTTTGGGATCGCTCCCATATCGCCGCCGCCCTGCACGTTGTTCTGACCCCGCAACGGGTTCAGTCCGGCGCCGTATCGTCCGACGTGTCCGCAGAGCAGTGCCAGATTAATAAGCGCGAGTACGTTGTCGACGCCGTTGTGATGCTCCGTGATTCCGAGTGTCCAGCACAGCTGAGCACGATCGGCCCGAGCATAGGTGTGAGCAAGCTTCTGGATTGCATCAACCGGAATCCCGGTGACCGCAGAACCACGTGCGAGGGTCCACGGCTCGACCGACGCGGCATACTCCTCGATTCCGGAGGTGGAGTTCTCGACGAAGGCACGATTGGCGAGACCGGTGTGAATGATCTCGCGGGCAATGGTGTTGGACAGCGCAATGTCGGTTCCGACATTAAGGCCGCACCAAAGGTCCGCCCACTGCGCAGTCTCCGTGCGGCGGGGATCAACGACGATGAGCTTTGCCCCATTGCGGATGCCCTTCAGGACATGCTGAAAGAAGATCGGGTGAGCGGCGCGCGCATTCGAGCCCCACAGCACGATTACGTCGGTGTCTTCAATTTCGGCGTAACTCGATGTTCCGCCGCCTGCTCCAAACACGGTGGCCAGACCGACCACGGAAGGAGCGTGTCAAGTGCGGTTACAGGAGTCGATGTTGTTGGTACCCATCACCGCCCGGACGAACTTTTGCGCTACGTAGTTCATTTCGTTTGTGGACTTCGAGCACGAGAACAGGCCGAACGCATTGCGACCGTGGTCGGACTTGTTGGCGGCGAAGCCGGCGGCGGCGCGCCCGAGTGCTTCGTCCCATGTCGCTTCGCGCAGCACGCCGTTTTCTCGCACCAGGGGCGTGGTGATTCGGGGCAGCGGGGAGGATTTTCTTCCCCGATGCGGTTGCTGCCGGGTTGTCTTCATCTTGCGTGTCTCCCGTGATCGTGCTGGCGCGGACCCTGCAGGCTCGCCCAGAAAGACTACTGTGTCGCCCGCCACAATCCCGCAATGCGGAACGAATCCGTATCGTGGAATTTTATCTTTCAGTGGCGGAGTCGCATGCAGTGCTGTCCTTCCATTCTCTCGCTCAAGGAGTAGTCAATGTCGTTCCCCTCTGACCTGGAAATCGCTCGAGCGGGAACGCCGATTCCATTGACGGAGATCGCTGCCCAGATGGGAATCGGCGAGCATCTGCTGGAGCCGTATGGGCGCCAGTTGGCCAAGATTTCCCTCGATGCCATTGACGAAATCAAGGATCGTCCCAAGGCCAAGTACGTGGTGGTCACGGCGATCACGCCGACGCCGCTCGGCGAAGGAAAGACGACCACCACGGTCGGTCTCGGTCAAGCGATGAAGCACATCGGGAAGCAGGCGGTGATCAGCCTGCGTCAGCCTTCGATGGGTCCGACGTTTGGGATCAAGGGCGGAGCGGCGGGTGGTGGCTACAGCCAGGTCATTCCCATGGAGCTGCTGAACCTTCACCTCACCGGCGACTTTCATGCCGTCACGGCGGCCCACAACCTGCTCAGCGCGATGGTCGATAACCACCTCCATCAGGGCAACGAATTGGGTCTTGATCTCAACAACATCACGTGGCGGCGTGTCCTCGATGTGAACGATCGATCGCTGCGCAACCTGGTGATCGGTATGGGCACGGCGGAAGACGGCGTCGTACGTCAAACCGGATTCGACATCACCGCGGCGTCGGAGGTGATGGCTATCTTCGCCTTGGCGAACTCGCAAAAAGATATGCGCGCTCGCCTTGGCCGAATCGTCGTCGGGTACACCAAAGCCGGTGAGCCGGTCACGGCCGAGCAACTCCACGGTGCCGGCTCGATGGCCGTGATCATGCGCGACGCACTCAAGCCCAACCTGCTTCAGACGCTGGAGAACACTCCCGTCATCGTGCACGCCGGTCCGTTTGGCAACATCGCGCACGGCAACTCGTCGATCATCGGTGACATGATCGGAATCCACTCGGGTGAGTACCTCATTACCGAGGCCGGCTTCGGCGCTGACATGGGGGCCGAAAGGTTCTTCAATATCAAGTGCCGGGCCTCGGGCCTCGTTCCTGATGCTGCTGTCCTTGTGGCAACCGTTCGAGCGCTTAAGGCGCACAGCGGCAAGTTCAAGATCGTGGCGGGAAAGCCACTTCCGGCTGAGTTGCTGGTGGAGAACCCCGGTGATGTGGAGGCCGGCGCCGCCAACCTGGTGAAGCAGATTGAAAACGTGAAGGCCCACGGCGTCTCCCCGGTCGTGGCCATCAATGCCTTTCCGACCGACCACGCCAGCGAGCACGAAGCGATCCGTCGGATCGCCGAAGCGGCCGGAGCCCGCGTGGCGGTGTGCACGCACTTCTCCGACGGCGGAGCGGGAGCCATCGATCTGGCGCGGGCCGTCGTTGAGGCGTGCGACGAACCATCAACGTTCGCTTTCCTCTATCCCGACGAGTTCACCCTCAAAGAAAAGATCGAGAAAGTTGCCACCACGATCTACGGAGCGGCGAACGTGACGTATTCGGCGGCGGCCAACAAGCAGCTGACTAACTACGAGCGCAACGGCTTCGGCCATTTGCCAGTGTGCATAGCAAAAACGCATCTTTCGATTTCGGCTGATGCATCGCTAAAAGGTGCACCGACCGGCCATACGGTGAACGTTCGTGAGGTGCGGGCATCTGTCGGCGCCGGCTTCGTCTATCCGATTTGCGGTGACATGCGGACCATGCCCGGCCTCGGAACGAACCCGGCGGCGGGAATCATCGACTTCGACGAAAACGGCGAGATCGTAGGATTGAGCTGATGACTGATGACCTCGCCCGGACCCCCGGTGGCGCCATTTTGATGGATGGCGTTCGTCTTCGCGACGAGACGATCGTCAGGCTGCGAGACGAGATCGACGCCGCCGGTTCACCTCGAGTTTGTTTAGCGACGGTGCTCGTCGGCGACGATCGCCCGAGCCGCTTCTACATCAACTCCAAGCAGAAGAAGGCGGGCGAAGCAGGCATCGTTTCTCACCACACAGACCTTCCGGCGTCAGCCTCGCAAGCCCAGATCAACGACACCATCGCCGCCCTTGATGCCGACCCGAACGTGCATGGCATCCTGTGTCAGTTCCCCCTTCCCGACGGCCGAGATCCTGATGAAGTTCTAGCGATGATCTCGCCGGACAAAGACGTCGATGGCCTGACTGAGCGTTCCCTCGGTCGGCTCGTTCGTGGTCAGGCCGGTCATGTTGGCTGCACCCCGATGGGCGTTATGCGTTTGCTGGAGCGATACGGCGTCGCCACAAGTGGTAAGCGCGCTGTAGTTATCGGGCGATCAACTCTGACCGGGCTACCGCAGGTCCTGCTCCTTGGGCGTAAGGGGATTGACACCACCGTGACGCTCGCTCACTCGCGCACGAAGGCCGACGATCTTCTCGATGTCTGCCGGGCCGCAGACATCATTGTGGCGTGCGCCGGTCAGGCGCGCATGATCACCGTGGCGCACGTGAAGCCAGGCG
>JAYVSS010000344.1:0-12008 GCA_043775075.1 Acidimicrobiia bacterium | reverse complement strand
GTCCTGACCTTGGTCGACAAGGCGGGGTTTGACCACGACTTTAATTCCGGTGTGGGGAGTGAGCCGACGTTGGAGGTGTCGTCGGTGTTTTCGAAGCGGGTGTTGCATTTCACCCGTGATCAGTGGATGCGTCAGTCGGCCAATTTTGGTTCGCCGGTGACGGTGGTTGCGGTGGCGCGGCCGCGGGTGGTTCCGAGTGGTCGGTTGTTGCAGGGGGTGGCGAACAATTGGTTGTTGGGTTGGTGGGGGAACCAGGAACGAGTTGGGTATTTTGAGGGCTGGGTTTCGTATCCGGGGGTGCCGTCCACGACGGATGGTCATGTGGTGTCGGCGGTCATTCGTGGTTCTCGTTTGGCGTCGGACGTGGTGGTCGATGGGGCCGTGGTGGCAACCGGGACCGGCGGGTCGAGTGGCCCGAATGGTTTGGGAGTGAATGCTGGCGGCGCGTACGGGGGTGAGTCATCGGATTTGGAGTTGGCAGAAATTGTCGTGTTCCCACGTGCGCTTACGGTTTCTGACCGGGCTTTGGTGGAATCGGCGCTGGCCGCAAAATGGGGGATCACTTTCCCCAAGGTAATGGCGGCTCGGTCGTCGATCAGCCAGACCGGGGCGGCCAACACGGTGGCCGCGTCCACGCCGCAGGTGTTGATGAGCGATCCCTACGGTGCGCCGTTGTCTGGCGTCGCCGTGACATTCACGGCGAACGCCGGCAGCACCGTTGGAGGGGCGAGCAGCGTTGTTGTCAACACTGACAGCAACGGCCTGGCCACGTCACCGAAGTGGACTCTAGGAATGATCGGATGCACGGACCGGGTGGTCGCTTCAGCCATCGGTGCGCCATCGGTGACCTTCTCTGCTGACAAGCCAGGCTGTGCCACCTATGGCGTGAGCGGAGTGGCGATGTGGGTCGACGCGTCCGATACTGATGGTGACGCCAACGCCGCCAACGAACCGGTGCTGAACTCGCCGGTGATGACGTTGACGGACAAGTCGGGATTTGGGCGGAACTTCGTGTCGCAAGCCGGTAGCCAACCGACATTGGAAAGTTCTCCCTCCTTCCGGCGAAACGTCCTGCACTTCACGCGGTCTCAATGGATGCGACAAACCGCCAACTTCGCTTCGCCATCCACGGTGATCTACGTTGCCCGGAGCCGAACAACGTCGAACAATCGCGTTCTCCAATCCGTGGGCAACAACTGGTTGCTCGGGTGGTGGAACTCTGGAGAAGGCAGCGCCTACTTCGATGGTTGGGTCAATTTGCCCGCATACAACTCGACGACCACGAATGCGCGCATCTTCTCGGCCGTGATTCGTGGGTCCGGGCAGAACAGCGATGTGTTCGCCGATGGTTCGTCGCTCGCCAGCAACACCAATGGCCCGTCGGGACCCAATGGATTGGGCATCAACGGGGGCGGCGCGTACCCATCGGAGACAACCGACGCAGACGTCGGCGAGATTCTCGTATTCTCACGCGCGCTTACGGTTGTCGAACGATCGCAGATCGAGACCGCTCTGGCGATGAAGTGGGGCGTCTCGACACCAATTACGAACGGACTGGTGGTATCTCTCGATGCCAATTACCAGTCCTCGATGTATTGGGAGTCAACCGGCACCACCCCGGTCTCTGCCGTAGGACAACGCGTGTGTCGATGGAGCGACCTCACGGGCGTGGCCAATCACGCGATACAACCAACGACCGCTCAATGCCCGACCTACGGAACCGATGCCGCCGGTGGGTTTGTCAACTTCACGGCGAACGGAAAGTACACCGTGTCCCCGACCCTCTCTCCGGATGCCACGGTCCTGGTGGTCGCCCAGAGCAACACCGCGAACTGGAACGAGTACGGCTGGCTGGCCTCGGCCCGTGGTCCGAATGGTTTCATTATCCACCCGTCGGTCGGTAGCGGTTCGGTCCAGTTCTACCCGGTCAATTCGTCGGGGACGTACACCTACGTTGGCGGTGCTTCCTACGCACCGATCACCAACCCGGCTCTGTACGAGTTCACGATGGCGGGTTCAAGCCCGGTCTCAGGTGTGTACGGCCGAAACGGTGTCACCTCGCCGTACTCGGCTGCAGCAGTCACGCGTACTGCGGGGCCGGTACGAGTAGTTCTCGGCTCGGATGACTACGCATCGCGTGTTGGCAACGGCAAATATCGCGAGGTATTGATTTACAACCGAGCACTCTCGGGCAATGAGTTGAGTGCGGTGGAAAACTATCTGCGGGCGAAGTGGGGAACGGGATGAATCGGGCAACTGCGGATACTAGGTGTACTGATGAACAGGGTTCGTCGCTCATCTTGGTGATGATCTTTCTCTCGGCCATTGGAGTGCTGAGCGCCGCGTTGGTGAGCTATGAGCTCACGATCAACAAACAGTCGTTCAGCACGCGGCGCATGCAGGCCCGTGAGACCGGAGTCAACACCGGAATCGAATGGATGATCAACAGCTTGAGGCAGGGTCGTGACGGCCTCTGTCAGGGCGGATACGACAACGATGTATTGACGGTGGCCAGTCGTGAAGTGGCACTCGTATGCCGGGCCGCCCCACCCGACGGTCCAGCCGGTCCAACCGGTCCAACCGGCTCGGCCAACAACGTGGCGCTGTACCTCAACGCGGCTGAGCCGCATGAGCTGAACGTGGTTCGCACGTCGGGGGAGTTGGGCGTGGACGGAGGTCCAACCATCGTCGGCCCGGTGTACAACGGCAATCCCGCCGATGGCCAGACCGGTTGGGATCTGCGATCGCCCCTTGTGGTGAACGGTGATGTCCTGGGAGCGGCCGGCGGCGACAGGTGCGACACCGGTGCGGTGAGCGAGGTGCCCGACGGTCTCAAGCCCCTCTACGCCAACGTGAAACGCTGCTCGATGGCGCTGTCCACGGTCACCCCGCCGCCGGTGCCGCCACCGTGTGCGGCGATCGAAAAGTGTGTCGACCCAAAGCCCCAATCGCTCGATGCCGATGGTAAGGAAACGCGTGGCCAGCCGGCATGTCGCATCTTCTCCCCCGGGCTCTACAAAACCGCCCCGCAGTTGGCCGGAAACAATTACTTCAGGCCCGGCGTCTACGCCTTTCACTTCGACGCCGAGTGGTTGATTTCCTCGGCGCTTCGTGGTGGCGATCCGGTGCCGCAGAGCGAGGTCGCTGAGGCTGAGCCGGTCATTTCTTCGGTCCCTCGATGTGCCGGGGCCCCCGAGCCCGCCAGCCCGTGGGGAGTCACGTTCGTGATGGCTGGTGGTTCTCATGTGCGCGTTGGACCAACGGCGCGAGCGGAGTTGTTTTCGTGGTCCGAGCGCAACGTCGCTTTGCCGAATGTTGTGGCCGCGGCCAAGGAGGTCACGGAATGGGCCAGCCCGGCCATGCCAACGCTGGAACGTGATCTCGTGTCGGTAAGTGGCGGAGAACCTGAATTCATCCTGCACGCTGGCGTGTTTGCTCCGTCGTCGGCGCTGACACTGGCTGGCCAGGGAGCGGCGATCGAAACGATCCGCAATACCGTGGTTGTCGGACGGTTGGAGCTACGGGCCGACGCTCCGATTAGCGGTTCGTTGGGGATCGTGAGCCGCACCGGCCGGGCGAAGAAATACGTTTTGATGGCCCGTAGCTGTGCCGGCGACCGTCGAATCATTTCCCATACGGCCTGTACCTCAACCACGGAAGGTGCGCTCGAGCAAGATCTCTGCGCCATCGCCACGGCCACGGTGTACGACGACGAACGGCGCACCGTGCACGTCGATTCGTGGCGGGTTGACCGAGACCCATCTCCGGCTGACCCATCCACCTGCTCACTCGGGTAGCGCCCGCCACTTTCCGCAAGTTCGCTGGTCAGCTGCCGATCAGTTCAGGAACGTTCGACCGGGCATGGTCGACACCTATTCCTGGAATATGAAATGCAAATTCCCTTTTCTTTACACTTCAGAACGAGACAGTTTCGCGAGGACGGCTTTACCCTTGTGGAACTGCTCATCGTGGTGCTAATACTTGGTGCTTTAGCGTCAACCGTTGTTGTTGCATCGGGGGGATTTCGAACGAAGGGCGTCCAAGAGGCATGTGCCGCAGCGGCGTCAATGTACGAGACCTCATTTGAAGGGTACCGGGCGGACAACGATGACGGCCTTTACCCAACAAATGATGCTCAGGTCGTGCCGACCTATGCCAAACGTGCCGGTGGTTCTCGTGCGACGTCGTCAGGTACTCCGGAGAACGTCGTGGTGCGGGGCAAAGGATGGTCATTCTCGATTTCCTATGGTGCTCTGAAAAGCGGCGCGGTGGCCGGATCGGCCACCGTGCCGGCTTTCAGCTCGTTCAGTCCAAGCTCTTGTGCCTCCGCGGTGGGTGGCGCGGGTTCCGGATCGGGCCCTGGTCGCTCGGCGCTGACGTGTCCTACCGGGCAGTGGACGGTGTCGTACTGGAATTCCGGTTCGGCCTCGCTTCCCACCGGAATTCCCGCTGGTGCGGCTGCCGTGACCCAATCGTGCTCGGCGGCGAATCGACCGAACCTCAACGTTGGTGGGGGAACACCGGCCGCGGGGGTGAACACTGACTACGTGACGGCTCGATGGACGGGCACGCTCACTTTGGTGAGGGGATCGAACACGTTCACCACGGTTTCCGACGACGGAATTCGCGTTTCGGTGGGTGGTGCTTCGGTCATCGACAACTGGACCCTGCACGGTGCGACAACCAACTCCGGCGTCTTCAGGGCTCCGGAAGACGGTCCTTATGAAGTCACTCTCGACTTTTACGAATGGACCGGACAGTGGGTCACGGTTCTCCAGGCACCGTGACTATCAGTCATTGCAAGAAATTGTTCTTGATGTCAGAAAACGAGCACGTTCGCGCAGATAACGCTCAATCGTACCGATCTAGTCAATGGGAAAAAGCGATCTCTGCTTACCCCTCTATCACCTCAGTAGCTGGCCAGACAATCTGGGAGCAACAACCAAGAAAGCAGACCGCCACCATGTTCAATCGATTGAGAGACACGAAAGAAGAGGGCGGTTTCACGCTCGTTGAACTTCTCATCGTTGTTCTGATTCTCGGCGCCTTGGCGTCCACCGTTGTGGTGGCGTCTGGAGGCTTCCGCACGAAGGGAGTGGAGACGGCGTGTCGGGCCGCCAGGGATTCCTACGAGACGGCGTTCGAGGCCTACCGGTCGGACAACGCCGACGGTATGTACCCGACCAACGATGCCCAAATCGTGCCGACCTACGTGAAGCGGTCAGGCGGCTCATCGGCCACCGTCTCAGGCACACCGGAGACGGCGGTCGTGCGAGGAAAGGGGTGGAACTTCACCGTGGCCTACGGCGCCGCCGCCAGCGGGGTCCCGGCCGGTTCGGCCACCGTCCCGGCCTTCAGCGCGTTTACCCCACCGGTCTGCGCGAACTAATTCCCCTGCACTCCGTGAACGGAGAGCGGCCGCCTCGTGGAGGGCAGTCGCTCTCCGACGGGCGAATGGGTGGGCGGGGCAGGTGGGCGGGGCAGGTAGGCAGGCGGCCTTCGCCGGAAACACACTGTTCACGGGCCGAACGCAACGCAAACATTGACAGTTTGTAAAACGGCGGCGACAATGCGTTGTGGAAACTTCTGCGTCTGAATCTTCCGGCACCTCCGATGCCCAACGACGCGCTCGCCGCTCTCTCCATATCGACGGCCCACGGCTGTTGCGCCGGATCGCCGACCTGGGGGCGATCGGCCCGATCGTCGGACCCAATGGTGAGCGGGGCAGCGCCCGATTGGCGCTTACCGATGAGGATCGCGCCGGACGTGATCTGGTCATGGCGTGGATGCTTGATCTTGGTCTCGAGGTGCGGATCGACACCATCGGTAACGTGATCGGCCGCCGGGACGGAACCGACCCCGATGCGGCCGCGGTCATGACTGGGAGCCATATCGACACCGTTCGCACGGGCGGTCTGTACGACGGCAACCTGGGAGTCCTGGCCGGGCTCGAAGTGATCGAGACCCTCGCCACCGCCGGCGTCGTCACGAGGCGTCCGATCGAGGTCGGCATCTTCACCAACGAAGAGGGCGCCCGCTTCAATCCCGACATGATGGGCAGCCTCGTTTACGTCGGAGGGATGGCGGCGGAAGAGGCCTACGACGTGGTCGGGATCGACGGTGCGTCGGTCGGTGACGAACTCCGTCGAATCGGTTACCTCGGGGTGACGCCCTGCCCCGGTCCGTCGCCCCATGCCTTTGTCGAACTCCACGTGGAGCAGGGGCCGGTGCTGGAAGTTGAAGGCATCCGGTTCGGAGCGGTGACGGGAGTACAGGGTATTTCGTGGCAGGAGCTGACCATTGCCGGCCAGTCGAACCACGCCGGGACCACCCCGATGTCTCTGCGTCACGATGCCGGCTATGCCGCCGCACGTGTTGCCACGTTCGTACGTGAACTTGCTATTGACATTGGACATCCTCAGGTCGGAACCGTTGGTTTGCTCACGTTGGCGCCGAATCTCGTGAACGTGGTGGCGGCGTCGGCCACGATGACCGTCGACCTGCGTAATACCGATGACGAGTTACTGAAGTCCGCAGAAGGTCGCCTCGCTGCTTTTCTCCGTCAACTGGAGATCGACGAAGGGGTGGTCATAAGCGCGCGTACGTTAGCCCGGTTCGAACCGGTGACGTTCGACGATCGTGTCATCTCGCTCATCGAGGACACGGGCACAGAACTCGGCAACACAGTGAAACGAATGCCGAGCGGGGCCGGGCATGACGCTCAGATGTTCGCCCGAGTATGTCCGGCGGCGATGATTTTCACGCCGAGTGTGAAAGGCATCAGCCACAACCCGGCGGAATACACGGACCCTTCGGATCTCGTTATGGGGGCAGACATTTTGCTGCAAACGTTGCTCGCGCTCTCAGAAACGGACGTGGTGTGATGGCCCGACATCTGCACGTCGGGGCGGCGCAAATGGGACCGATCGGTAAAGACGAGTCTCGTTCTGATGTGGTCGAGCGGTGTCTTGCGTTGCTTGGCGAAGGTGCGGCCCGTGGTTGTTCGGTCGTGGCCTTTCCCGAGCTCTGCCTCACCACGTTTTTCCCTCGGTGGTGGAGTGCAGACACCGTCGAAATCGAGCGGTGGTTCGAACGCTCGATGCCGAACGACGCGACCCAACCGTTGTTCGATGAAGCGAAACGGCTGGAGATTGGCTTTTCCCTCGGCTATGGCGAGCTCACCACCGAAGCCGATGGTTCCAAGCATCGCTACAACACCCAGATCCTGGTGGAGCGCGATGGGTCCGTCGTCGGTCAGTACCGCAAGGTGCATATTCCCGGCCACGAGACGTACGAACCATCGCGCCCCTTTCAGCATCTTGAGCGTTACTACTTCGAGAGCGGTCCAGACGGATTCAAAGTGTACAGATCATTTGGTGGCATCGTAGGCATGGCTACATGCAACGACCGACGGTGGCCCGAGACGTATCGAGTGATGGGGCTCCAGGGCGTCGAGTTGCTGCTTATCGGATACAACACGCCTATCTTCTACGCCCCCGATCCCGGCCAGAACGCGCTTCAGGGCTTTCACAACGATCTCTGTTTGCAGTCTGGCGCTTATCAGAACGGTACCTGGGTGGTTGGTGTGGCCAAGGGGGGCGTGGAGGAGGGCGTCGAGTCTCTCTGCCAGTCGGCCATCTATGCCCCGTCTGGCATGGTCGTCGCACGCGCGCTCACGACTGGAGACGAACTTATTGATGCGGTGTGCGATCTTGACCTCTGTCGGAACTTCAAGCACACACTGTTCCAGATGGATCGCTACCGCGAGCCACAGCACTACGGGCGCATCGTTTCGCAAAAAGGCGTCATCGAACCGCCGCCCTCACCCGATTTCACTCCTCCGAAATTCCGCCTCACGAACGGTAGCGTCGCATGACTTCTTCGCCTTATTCAATCGACACTTCGCGGGTCCCTCTCGTGGTGAACGGGGAGGCCGTCACCGTTTCGGCCCGCCATCCCCATCTCCTCGCTGCGCTCCGTGAGGAGTTGGACATCACGTCGCCCAAGGACGGTTGCTCGCCTCAGGGACAGTGCGGATGTTGCACCGTGCTTATCGATGGTAAGCCCATTGTTTCGTGCACAATGTCGCTCGACCGGGTCGCAGGAAAGACCATCAGTACGCTCGAAGGCTTCGATGTTGCCGAAGTTGATCGGTACGCCGATACCTTCGCCGCCTGTGGGGCGTTGCAGTGTGGCTTCTGTACGCCGGGAATTGTTGTGCGGGCGAAGGCACTCATTGACAAGAAGGGACCGGCGCTCACCGAAGACGAAACCCGCCGTCACCTCGGCGGTCACCTTTGCCGGTGTACGGGATACGTGAAGATTCTTGACGCCATCGAAGCGCTCGCGCAGGGCGAGCATCGAATACCTGCCGTCAACGGTGGCGTCGGCTCAAGTGGGGTGAAGTACGAGGGACGCGACCTTGCCATTGGTATGCGCGCGTATATCGACGACATGCGGGTCGATGGCATGCTCCACGGGGCGATGGTGCTCGCCGCTCATGCCCGAGCCGATGTCACGGGAATCGATACGGCGGTTGCGGTGGCGCTCGATGGCGTGGTGCGTGTCTTTACTGCCGCAGACGTGCCCGGTGCCCTGAAGACCGGGCTGATCCACAAGGACTGGCCGCTCATGATCCCCATCGGTGGCCGCACGAGTTACCTTGGCGACGTTCTTGCTGTCGTCGTTGCTACCGACCGAGAGACGGCGCGGCGTGCCGCTGAGCTGGTGGCCGTCTCGTACAACGTGTTGCGTCCGATCACCGATGCGGTTGCGGCCCTCGATGATCCTGAGCATGCGGTCTGGGGTCTCGAAGGCAATGTCCTGTCCACGTCGAAGTACAGGCGCGGCGACGTCGACGCGGCCTTGATGGCAAGCGCGCATGTGATCACGGAGACCTTCCAAACGCAACGTATCGAGCAGGCCTTTCTGGAGCCGGAGTCGTCGCTCGCCGTGCCGTCGGTCGACGCCAACGGGGATCTGCATCTGCACGTGTATTCGGGTGGCCAGGGTGTCTGGGATGATCGGGACTCGATTGCGGCGATTCTTGCCGTTCCAACGTCGCAGATCACCGTCGAGCTGGTCTCCAATGGTGGAGCGTTCGGTGGAAAAGAAGATCTCTCCAATCAGGGTCACGCCGCCCTCGCAGCGTGGTTCCTGCGTCAACCGGTGAAGGTCACGAGCACCCGCGAACAGTCGTTGCTCATGCATTCCAAGCGTCACCCCATTCGGCTGGAATATGCCGTTGGCTGCGATGCCGACGGAAAACTCACGGCCCTACGCGCACGTATGATCGGCGATTCCGGACCGTATGCGAGCGTAGGAATGAAAGTGTTGGAGCGCGCCGCTGGTCACGCCAGCGGGCCGTATCACGTGCCCTCGATCGACGTGCTGGCCTACGCCGTGCGAACCAATAATCCGGTGTGCGGTGCCTTTCGAGGTTTTGGCGCCAACCAGGCGCAGTTCGCCATGGAAGGGGCGATGGATCGTTTGGCTTCAGCCGTGGGGATTTCAGGATGGGAGATGCGCAAACGCAACGTGATCAAGCCGGGTGAAGTGTGGGGCCCTGGACAAATCATGGACGACGGGTCGGCTGGAGCCGAAGCCTGCCTGGACCGGGCGAAGGTAGCGTACGACGAAGCGCTTGCCGCCGGCAAGGCCGTCGGCATCGGTCTGGGGCTCAAGAACTCGGGACTCGGCAACGGTTTCAAAGAAGTATCGAAAGCGGTCATACGTTTCGAGTCCGACGGCACAATCGAGGTGCGACACTGCTGGACCGAGATGGGTCAGGGCATTCACACCGTGGCACTTCAAGTTGCAGTCGAAGAACTGGGGCTCGATCCGACCCGTATTCGGGTGATCGTGGACACCACCCGCGAGCTCGGCCTGGGCCAGACCACCGGATCACGCGGCACGTTGATGGGCGCCGGCGCAGTCAAATCGGCGTGCGAGACCGCTCGGGCGGGGGGATGCGAAATCGGGATTGACTACGAGGGCGAATATCGCGTCGACTGGACGCAGTCGTTGTACGAAGGGGTGGAAAACCCCACGATCCACTCGGCTTTCGGATACGCCGCCCAGGTCGTGATTGCCGATCGCGTGACCGGTAAGATCGAGAAGGTGGTGGCTGTCCACGACGTGGGTCGGGCGGTCAATCCTCAGCTGTGCGAAGGCCAGGTCGAAGGCTCGGTGCACATGGGCCTTGGGTATGCGTTGACCGAGGATTTCCCGTCGGACGAACTGGGTCAACCCACCAACATGACGTTGCGATCACTCGGCATCATCCGTCCGAAAGACATGCCTGAGATCGAGACAGTTCTGCTCGAAGTACCGCAACCGCGTTCGCCCTATGGCATTAAAGGGGTCGGCGAAATTGGCCTCGTTCCGACCAGTGGGGCCGTAGCCGCGGCGCTGCATATGGTCGATGGCATCTGGCGCAATCGGCTTCCCATGGGCCGTCCTTCGTTGGTTTCCGCCGATGATGAGTGACCGCTGCGTCGTCCTGTCACCGGACTCGGCTCACCGCTGCGGGATCCGGTCACCGGACACCCCAGGACTGCGGGCTTCGCTTCGCTCCAGTCCTCGCGCTGGGGTCCCCACCGGCGCCACCCCTCCACTTGTTGGGTGTTCACACGCAGAGCATCGGGTTGGTTGGGCATGAACACCACTCCGGGGTTGGTTTGTGCGCATCATCATTTGTATTCCTCACTGGCGCGCGGGATGCCAGCACCGCCGGTTTCGCCGACCAGTTTTTCGTCGATACTTGAGCAGATCTGGTGGCGGTTGGATTGTGCTTTGGATCTTGAGATGGTTGGTGCCGCGGCGCGATTGGGCGCGTTGGAGGCACTCGAAGTGGGAACGACGTGCATCATTGATCACTATGAAGGGCCGAACGCGGTAGAGGGTTCGCTTGATGTGATTGCCGCGGCGTGTGCCGAGGTTGGGGTCCGGGTGAACTGCACATACGGGGTCAGCGATCGGCACGGCCCTGCCGGCGCGCCATCGGCGCCTATACCGGTTACGCCGCAGCCTTTCGCCGACGTGCGCCCGTCGGTGATGACTGATGGCGCCAGACGGGGATTGGCTGAGTGTGAGCGATTTATCAGGGCGGGGGGGCGGGGGATGGTCGGCGTCCATGCCGCATTTACGTGTGCTGATTCCACTCTCGAGGCGGCTGCTGGGCTGGCCCACGATCTTGGCGTGGGCGTGCATGTCCATGTGGCGGAAGGGCTCGGCGACTCAGATGCCGGGGCTCGCCTCGAACGTATGTGTACCGACGATTGGCTGATCGTGCACGGGGTGCATCTCGATCGTGAAATTCCGGGAACATTGGCCCACAACCCGCGGTCGAATATGAACAATGCTGTTGGGTACGCGTACCCGGCGAACCGTTCCAACCCGGTGGTGCTGGGCACCGATGGGATCGGAGCGGACATGCTCGATGAGTTTCGTGTGGCCTACGTGAAGCATCGAGAGTCCGATGTGACGGCGTCGCCCGACACGGCGTGGTCGTGGCTCACAAACTCATGGCAGCTATTTCCCGAGGCATTGAACGATGAAGTGACGTGGACATACGACACCATGGAACCATGGCACCTCGCCTTCACCACCGGCGTTCGTCCGGTGAAGATTGTGATGGAGGGACGCACGGTGCTCCAAGGGGGCGCCGTCACCACCGTTGACCCGGTGGAAGTTCGGGCCAAGGCCAACGAACAAGCACAACGCCTTTTCAAGCTTCTCTAAGTACGCGTATCTCCTCGCAAAGGAACACCTATGACCCAGCCCGTTGCTCTCTATCTGCAAGACGCCCACACGATTCGCGAGGGTATGGACATCGTGAAGTACGCCGAGGAGAAGGGCTTCGCTGCGGTATGGCAGGCGGAAAGCCGCCTTGTGCGTGATGCCATACCGCCGATGGCTGCGTTCGCCGCAGTCACAGACACGATCAAGGTCGGGTCTGGCGTCGCCGATTGCTGGACACGAAACCCCGCGCGCTTAGCAGCCACGTT
>JAYVSS010000343.1:0-6322 GCA_043775075.1 Acidimicrobiia bacterium | reverse complement strand
TACCGTCCGTTTTGTCACAGGTCGTTTCGTAGGGTGATGGCGTGAAGATCGTTGCGCTCGGCGATGCCCACCTCGGACGCAGCGCCACCACAGCTGTCTCCCCGGACGGCGTCAATCAACGGGAGCGGGACTTCGAACTGTCGTTTCAATCCGCTGTCAGTGAGGCTCTAGCGACCAGTCCGGACCTCATGGTGTGGCTCGGCGATATCTTCGATCACCCCCGACCGAGCTACCGGAGCTTTCGCGTGGCGATGGCGGCTCTCAACCAAATCCGGGCGCACGGCATCCCGTTGGTGGCGATCAGCGGCAATCACGACACGCCCCGCCTGCCGGGCGCGGGCAATCCGTATGCCGTGCTTTCCGACGCGTTCCCGGAGTTTCGTTTCGCCTACCAAATGCAGTACGAATGCATCGATCTGGCCGAACTGCGCGTCCACGCCGTGCCCCAGGCGAGAACGGCCGAATCGGCCGTTGAAGCCCTGCGCGAAGCGGGACGATCGCGCTCGGGCGACCTGGTGAACGTGCTGCTGACGCACCCGCTGGTGCACTCCGTGGAGCGTAGGTACGCAGATGTGAACGAGATCGAAGTTGACGACGCCGAACTGCAGTCTGATCTCGTACTCCTCGGGCACTATCACATCTACACCACCGTTCGCCCGGGCGTCTGGTACGCCGGATCAACCGATACCTTCGGGTTCGCCGACGATCCCGGCCGCACCAAGGGTTTCATTGATGTCGATAGCGATGCGGGGACGGCCAAGCACCATGGGCTCATTGGGCAACGAACGCTGTACACCGCGCCGGTGATCGGTGCGTTCGGCATTGGTCCGGCCGAGTTGCAACAAGCGTTGGCCGGCGCGTTTGCCGCCGCTCCTCTCGGCGCCGTAGCTCGGGTGGAAGTCGATGGCGTTGACCCCGACGTGTACCGCTTGGTCGACCTGCACGCCATTCGCGATGCTGCCGCTCACCTGTTGCATATCAGCGTGACGCCCCGCTTCGGCACCGTCGTCGCCGCCGTCGAGGACCTTCCCGATCTCGCGACCCTGACGGCTCGCTGGCAATCGTTCGTCGGCGGTCAGGTGCTCGACGACGTTGATCCGGAAGCGATCGTGCGTACCGGAAGCGAGTACCTCGAATCGGCCATTGACCGCGCCGTGGACCAGGGGAGCGAATGAGCGAGGCGGCTCGTCGGTGGACGGCCAGTGGGGGTTGGGTCTGATGGAGCTACGGACCTATTCCTTACGAAACTACCGAGTCTTCGAACACCTCGAACTTGAAGTTCCCGCCGGTTTGGTCGGTATCTACGGCCCGAACGGGGCGGGTAAGTCAGCCCTGCTCGAAGCCATGACCTGGGCCCTCTATGGACGGGCCCGCACCCCGAAGCAGGGTATTCCCACCACGGGCACCACGGGGGAGTGTGTGGTTGAGCTGGGATTTGATCACGATGAACACCACTATGTGATCCGCCGGAGCATCTCCGGCATGAACTTCACCGTCAAGGCCCGGGTGACCACCGCCGGACAAACGGTGGCGGACGGACCAACGGAGGTGGGGCGCTACGTAAGGTCGCTTCTCGGCATGGACGAGCAGTCGTTCAGGTCGTCAGTATTCGCTGAGCAAAAGCAGTTGGCGGCATTTAGCGATCACACGGCGGACCAGCGTCGACGGCTGGTGCTCTCGTTGCTGGGAATCACTCCTATTGAAAAGGCTCGCGACGAAGCCCGGACCGATGCGCGCACGGCGGAGCGTGACTACGTCCGCCTCACTGCGGCGCTGCCCGACACCGACGAGCTCACGGCCCGAAAAGCGGAGGTGGACGACATCGTCTCGCGCCAGGCCGCCCGGGTAGCCGCGGCAAGTGTGTCCTCTGATCAGATCTCGACCGCCCGACGGGAGTTGGCGGAACAGGTCCGGAGGTCCGAGGAACGGCGGCGTGCGGATGCCGTCATACGAGCCAACGGGCAAGCCGCGCGCAAAGAGCGTGACGCCGCGCTGGCCCGCATCGGCGAACTCGACGTTGAGGCGAAGGAAATCTTCGCCGGTAAAGCTCGGCTCGATGAACTCCAGCGCCTCCTCGCCGGATTCGACGACACCAGCCACGACAACCGAATTCGGGCCATCGAGGCGGTCCTGCGGGCCACGGAGCGATTGGCTTCGCTGCAGGCCGACGTATCGATCGCATTGATCGGGACGCCCGCCGATGCCCCTGACCCGGCTGCCGTTCGGCGCGCCGAAGCGCGAGCGGTGGTTGCCGGTGCCGCCCGGGCTGAGGCCGATGCCGCTCGCGCCGCCGCTGAGCGAGACCTCAGGTCAGCACAAACGCGCCTCTCGGCGGCGTCGTCGCTGTGTGAGCAGACACCCTGCCCGACGTGTGGCCAGGAGATCGCCGGGGGAGTGGCCCGGGTGATGGCCCATCACCAGGCCGAGGTGGCATTGGCCACCAGCCGCCTCGCCTCGGGCGCGGCGCAGGTCGCGCAGGCCGAGCGTCAGCAGAAGGAGGCAGCGGCTGAGTTGGCGGGCGAGCGCAAGGCGTTCGCCGCCACGGAGGCGCAGTGGGAGCGGGGACGCCAACTGCGCTCAGCGGTACAGGAGGCTCAGGTCGAGGCTGACAGCGCCACCGAGCTTCTGCGTTCCACCGGCGAGGTTCCCGAAGGCGAGGCGATCACCCGGGAGCGGGCGGACCTGCGTGAGCAACTTCGGATGGCGGGGAAGTGGAGGGAGGAGTCCGCCCGTCTGGCCGGTCGACGCGAGCGGCTGGAACGCCTCGATCTTGAACGGAGCGACGCGCAAGCCCGCTTGGTTGAGGCCGACGAGCGTCGGGCCCGACTGCGGGGAGAGCTTGACCAGCTGGCATTTGATCTGCCCGAACATCAGCGTCTCGCGGATGAGGAGACAATGAAGGACGCGCAGTTCGACGCCGCCATCGCCGAGCTTCGTCAGTCCGAGGCGGCGCTCGCCGCCGCTTCGCGAGAGCAGGCGGCAATCGAGGCCCGGACCGAACAAATCTCCGAGCAACGAGCTCGCCTCGGCGACCTGGCCAGTCGGGCCGTGGTTTTAGGCCGCACAGCGGAGTTGCTCAACGGTTTTCGCCACGCCGTCGTGGCCTCGGTGGGGCCCCGACTCAGCGCCCAAGCATCGGAGCTGTTTCTCCTTCTCACCGGGAGTGAGTACGACGGGCTCCAGGTTGATCCGGAGACCTACGAAATTCAGATCATTGATCAGGGGGTGAAGTTCCCCACGGCCCGGTTTTCCGGTTCTGAAGTGGACCTGGCGAACCTGGCCTTACGGGTGGCAATCAGTGAGCAGGTCCGATTTCAGGCCGGCGGGCAGGTGGGTCTTCTCGTTCTCGACGAGGCGCTCGCCAGCCTGGACGGTGACCGCAAGGACCGCATGCTTCTGGCCCTCACCCAACTTTCCGCGCGGTTCCGCCAGATCCTCGTCGTGACCCATTCCGTCGAGGTAAAAGAGCAGCTACCGCAAGCCATCGAGATCGTGAAACTCGGTCCTCGGCGGTCCACCGCTCGCCTCGTTGGCGACCAGTTTTAACGCCGGGACCAGGACGAATAGTGAGGTGGTCGTTCGTCACGTGCAAATTCGGGAGGATTGGCGCGACCCACCATGCGTACGGCGTTACACTCCGCGCTCCCCAAACCGGCTGGAAATTATGAGTGAAGACGACCTCGAAGAAGAACAAGAAATCGAAGAGCCCGAACTCGACGACGACTCCGATGCGTTCGGAGAAGCGGGCGGTCCGGAGACCGACGGCGAGCTCGATGGTGATTTCGAACCCGACGAGGATGATCTCGATCCCGCCGCCCTCGACGAAGATCTCGAAGTCGACCTCGACGACGACCTGGCGATCGGCGACGAGGTAGACGAAACCGATGACGTCGTTGAGGCCCCGGCGATGCCCGAGGCACCGGCCGCGGCCGAGGAGGAAGACGACGACGAGATCGCCGACCCCGACGATGTGGAGGCCAGCCTCGACGACATCTTGAAGGATCGGCTGGTCATCGAAGATGACACGCCCGATGACGACGACGACGAAACGCCTGACCTGGACGACCGTGGTGAGGGCGCGTCGGTGGTCATCCCTCGCCGCCCTGATGAGTTCGTCTGCCAGTCGTGCTTTCTGGTGAAGCACGTCAGCCAGGTCGCCGACGTCGCCAAGCAACTCTGCCGAGACTGCGTCTGAGCATGGCAAGCGCTCCGCGACAGCCCGACGAAACGCCACCGAAGCCTGCTTCGGTGGCCTCGTCGAGTGAGGGCGTGGGCGAACTCGCTCAGGTGATCGTCGATCTACTGGTGTTCGCCCCGCTTGGTTTCGTCAAGCGAGCGAGGACGCTCCTGCCCGAACTCGCCCGTGAAGGGCGGTCAACGGCGAAGTCAGCGCAGGTCATCGGAAAATTCGTCGTTCCCGTGTTAAAGAAGCAGGGACGCCGAGCGGTCGACCGCACCTTATCTGACCTGGGACAACGGTCAAAGACGACAAAGCGCACGGGATCAGGTCCTGGCTCCGGAGTCGTCGACGGCACTTCGAGCGGACCAATGACGTCCGCTGCGCCCCCCGCAGACACGCAAGTACTGCCTGAGTCGAGACCGGCCGGACACGAACCGTTTCCCGGGTACGACCACCTCGGTTCGGCGGCAGTCGTCGCCCGGCTCGGCGAACTCGATAGCGGGGAGCGACACGGCGTGCGGGCCTACGAAATGGTTCACCGTAACCGTCGAACCATCCTCGGACGGCTTGACCAGCTCGACGCGTTGTCTTGATCGACGGCTCGTCGCATCCACTGAATATGTTTGTCCGGGCCGCCGGTGACGACGACCTGGATTCGATCGTTTCATTGGTCGCTGCGGCACATGCCGAACTAGGCCCGGAACGGGGTGGCGAGACCTGGACCCAATCCGAGGCGCGCCCGGCGCCGCTTCGTCCGTCGGTGGTCGCCGACATGGCCAGTACCGCCCACGTGATGGTGGCCGGGATCGACGACGTTGTGCTCGGCGTGGCGATCACCAAGACCCGCACCCGCCACGATGGTGGCCTTGTTGCTCATGTGGGTGAACTCGTTGTCGATCCCCAGGCGAGAGGCATCGGGTTGGGTGCGTCGCTCCTCGACGACGCCGCGGTATGGGCGGCTGACGTCGGCGCCGTAGGTATTGAATCGGTAGCGTTGCCAGGTCAGAGAGCGACGAAGAACTTCTTTGAAGCGGCGGGAATGAAGGCTCGGTTGCTGACCGTGTTCCGAGACCTCACCGGACCGGATATCCCAGGCTCACCGAACGGGTCAGATGACGACTGAGGAGGGGCGTCCGCAACTTTGCGTGGGCGCCATCGTGATCGACAGCGGTCGCCTACTGGTGATTAAGCGGGGGCGTGGGGCAGCGGTGGGGAAGTGGTCAGTCCCCGGCGGTCGGGTGGATTGGGGCGAAACCCTCGTGCAAGCTGTTGTTCGTGAACTGCTGGAGGAGACTGGTCTACCTGGCAGGTGCGATCGTCTTGTCGGGTGGGTCGAACGAATTTCGGCGGAACATCACTTCGTGATCGCCGATTTCGTCGTGACAGTCGATGCGGCGGAACTCGGTGAGCTGTGCGCCGCCGACGACGCCGACGCGGCGAAATGGCACGATCTCGACCGATTGGTGGAGCTTGACCTGGTCGATGGACTTTTCGATTTTCTCATCCAGCACGAGTTCGTTGCGGCGCCGCGCTGACGGCTGGTGACCGCTCGTGGTCTGTCTTCGAAACAACCAGCGCACCGACGCTTCGCATCGGGGCTGGTTGTCGACCGAATCTCGGCGCATCGACGCCCTGGTTGGGTCTGCGCCCGACCACTAGGAAGCGGTCCAATTCGGTGGGCGTTTCTCGATGAACGCCATGAGTCCTTCTTTGGTGTCCGCCGAACCCATGATGCGCCCAAACGCTTCGTTCGTCCGCTGTCGGAGGTCGCTCTCCGATTCGTATTGACTGGCAAGAACGACCTGGCGGCTCTCCCAGACGGCCAGCGGGGCCGCGGCGCTGATTTGCGCGGCTAGGCGCAGGGCTTCAGCTTCAGCCTCGCCCGGCGCCACCAGGCGGGTGACAAGGCCAAGCTGATACGCGCGCTCGGCGGGGATTGGCTCGCCGGTCAAAATCACTTCCATGGCCGCTGAGGTCCCAATGCGCTGCGGTAGGCGGTACAACCCGCCGGCCCCGGCGAGGAGATTGCGTTTGACCTCGGCGAGACCAAACGACGACCTGGTTGTGGCCACGACCAGGTCCGCGGCAAGCACGATCTCGCACCCACCAGCCGTGGCCAACCCGTCCACGGCGACGATGACC
>JAYVSS010000342.1:0-3928 GCA_043775075.1 Acidimicrobiia bacterium | reverse complement strand
CGGTAACGGTGATTTGGCCGGGACGGGAAAGACGGACCTGGGCGAGGAGGGCGTCAATTTCGCCCATGGAACGGGTGAGGAGCTTTTGCCGGGTTTGCGCCGTGAGGTCAGATGAGAGGGTCCGCGCGACGCGTCTTGTGGTCCCCGCCAGGTTCGGTACCTTTTCGACGAACAGCGACGCGTAGCCGTCGAGACGAAGACGCAGGTTGGCGACGATTGTGGCGTCGGTACGGCTCAGGGTGTCGGTCGCGCTCGGGGCGTTCGTCGGGGTGGTCGGCGCGTTGGCCAGCGGGCGGGGGCCGGTGATAACCACTGAGTTCGACCGGCGCTGGGCCGGGAGCTTGACCAGTTCGCTGAGGGTGACGGGTTCCACGATCGGGTTCGTGGTGCCCAGCCCGCCGAGGAGCGCGTCGAGCGTGGCCTGAGCGGTGGTCTCGGGAATCTGAATGACCAGCCCACTCGAGTCCGTCGACGCGGCCGTGAGCATGGCGATGTGGGCCAGGACATGTTGGGCGATCAGGACGTTTTCGCCGCCTCGGCGGACCGGATCACGAGTCCGGCTCAGCTCGTCCTCGATCGCTGCGTCGAGGACGAATGCGGTGCGCGTCGGTGTCGGTTTTCCGGTGATTGCCCCGGCGTCAAAAAGCACGGGACCTCGCGATGCGTTCACTGCCGCGCCGGTCGCCTGCAGATCAGCGCCCTCGGCGACAATGACCCCAACCTTGGCCCGGTTCAGGGTTTCGGCATCGGGAATGCCGTCGCCGGCGATGAGGACGCCCTGTACCGGCTCGATCTGCAACGTGTCGCGCAGGATCGCTGTCCCCAGCGTCGTCTGGCGGCTCAGTTCGGTGGCCAGCTCGGAGTTGGCCAACGACGACGTGCTCCACCGAACGTAGGGTCCGCCGAGAACCTCTCGACCGGCGAGGGAGCCTCGAAACTGGCTCAACAGCGGATCGTCAGGCTGGCTGGCCAATGCCTCGATCGTTTCCGGGGTCGGGGCCACGGTGAGCGGTACGAGGGGCCGTCCGGCCATCGCTTCGATGCGCTCGATGAATGATCGGCTGACGAGCAGTCGTTGGGGTCCGTTCGTGGCCGGGGGCAGATGGAGGGGAACGATCACGTTCACTTTGAGACGGGGTCGCGGTGTTGGCGTCGTGGTGTTGCGGATCACGTGGGTGGTCAACCGGTCAACGATGTCGTCGGTCGAGGTGGTCCGAAGCTCGACGTTCACCGGGTACACGCCGTTGCTTTCGAGCCGGATGCACCGCGGGCAGGCTTCGGTGACGGATCCGAACTGCAGGTCGATGGGAATGCTTTGCTCGGTTCGTCCGTCGCCAGCAATCAGGGTGGGCGCCGCCAGACCGATGACGGGGCCGAGGTCGCCACCGCGCAGCGTGGATTGGTAGAGCGCCACTGTCCGGACCCGTCGATGGACGGTGACCACTACCTCCATCCCCGACGGCAGCGGGGTGCTACCGACTGATTCGACGGCGACGTCGAGTCGGAACGAGCCGTCCTCGGTCACGATCGGACCCTGACCCACCAATCGCAACATCGGCCTGGTTCGGACCGGCGCCGGGGGCCGAGCCCCGTTGCCGGACAGCGCGGAAGTGCTGGTGAGCGAGGATAAAAGGGCGCTGGCCGGCTGCTCGGTCTTGCTCGCCGTGGCGGTTGGGGAGGTGGTTGGGGAGGTGCTTGGGGAACTCGCCGTGGAGGTAGTTGATCCGATGGCCTGAGCGGTCTGGGCTCCGGCCAGGGGTTGGCCCATTGCGCCCGCCCCCACCATTGCCGCCAGGATCAACCAGATTCGGAACTCGCTTTTCTGCCCCACCCGGAGCCGGAGTGGTGAGCGACCGTTGGGTGTCCGTTCCAAGGTTGCGCCGGATCCTTCTTGAACATCAGCGTCCCGGTTGGTCACAACGCTCCAGCAGCAACAGGTCGAGGGCCATATCGACGAATCCGAGGCGTCGATAGAGACCGAGGGCGCGGAGGTTGTCTGACTCAGTGTTGACCACGGTTCGTCGAACCCCGCGGGCCCGGCACCAGTGCAGCGCGTCGCTCACGAGGGCGGAACCGATGCCTTCCCCGGCCGCCGCGGGATCCACCGCGAGGCGTTGCAGGTAACCCCGCGTGCCGGCCCGCCCCGTCACGGCGAAACCAGCGATGGCGTCGCGCCTCGCGTGGCCGGTGGGCCCAACGACAGCCACGCGCAAACGCGAGCGGTCGGTGGCATCGAGGGCGGCGAGGAGGTCGAGGGCGTCGAAGCAGTTCTCCGGGCCGAAAGCCCGACGGTCAACGTCGACGCACGAGCGAAGATCACTCGATCGGCCCCGGCGCAGCCTCACTCCGATCGACGAGGGGGTTCGCTCGCCGGTGAGGTCCTTCGTGAGGTCGCACGTGAGCAGGCGCAGAACGGACTTGGTGGCAAACCCGTGCTGATGAAAGGCCACCGCCTCCTCGCGAGTAATGGCGGGCGTCCGCACGATGACGGGGGGCGCTGAAGTTTCGACGTAGGTCTCGAGAACCCGACCGATGGCGAGAGACGACAGCGGCTGGGTGGTTTCCGATGAGATCGTGACCAGAACGAGCTCACCGGTCGAAGCAAAGCGGAGGTCGATACGCGCCGCCTCGTTGCCAATGCGTTGTCGACGGACCACGCGGCTTGACGTTGGCGTCCCCCCGAGTGCCTCCGGTGAACGGCGAATGGACCCCGGGTATGCGAATTGCCCGACCGCCATCCGTCCAATACGCATTTGGCCAGGTTAGGGCCCACCACGAGATCGCTCGCGGGACGATGGCCCCGGCGTAATGTTCGGCGCGTGGAGCAAACCCCCCAGCAAGCGCGCGATTTTCGACAGCTCCTGGTTGAGACCCGACCATTGGCCGAGGGGTTTCGTGACGCCGGGTTTCGGCTCTACCTAGTCGGTGGAATCGTGCGTGACGTTCTGCGCGGCCGCCAACGCCCGACCCTCGACATCGATCTCACTACCGATGCCCTTCCCGACGACATCGAACACCTCGTGCGGGGGCTCCATCCCCGAGCCCTTTGGCTGCAGGGAAAGCGGTTCGGGACCGTGGGAGCGACCTTCGTCGGTCCCGATGGGCAGGACCGGGCCTACGAAATCACCACCCATCGATCCGATGACTACGACGCGCAGTCACGCAAGCCGACCGTGGCATTTTCTACCTCGATCGTCGCCGACCTCTCGCGGCGGGACTTCACCATCAATGCCATCGCGCTGGACGCGTTCGCGTTGGACGCCATCGCTCTCGGTGCTGGCGAACCGGTGCTGATCGATCCCTTTGGTGGCGCCGATGACTTGGCCGCCAACGTGTTGCGGACGCCGGTCGATCCCGAGATCAGCTTCTCTGACGACCCGTTGCGTATGTTGCGGGCGGCCCGTTTTGTTGCCGGGTTTTCGCTTGTTCCCGTGCCGGCGCTGGTGTCGGCGGCCGAGGCATTGCGCGATCGGCTCGTCATCGTTTCCGCCGAGCGGGTGCGCGATGAGTTCCTCAAGCTGCTCACCATCGATCGCCCGGGACCGGGCATGGCCTTCCTTGTCGACACCGGCCTGATGCACGAATTTCTTCCAGAACTCGATGGACTACGCTCAGACGCGAAGCTACGTGCGCGTACTACTGAGGCGTTGGCGGCGAGCCCGACGGACGAAATCATCAGACTCTGCGTTCTGTTCTCCATGGCTTTTCGTGATCTTGCGCCGTTCGATCGTCAGATTGCCGCCGAGCGTCGGCTTCGCGCCCTTCGGTGTTCGCTTGACGTTGTCGATTCGGTCACCGCGTTGCTCGAAATCCGGGCGACTTTTTCGATGCCGATTGAGGACCGTTCCGTCCGAGAGTTCGTCCGTAGAATCGGAACGCACCGTGCGCGATTTCTCCGCTTGCTTGAGGTCATCGGTTTTGATCAACC
>JAYVSS010000341.1:0-3318 GCA_043775075.1 Acidimicrobiia bacterium | reverse complement strand
GGCACGGAAGTACGTGTGCATAGCATCGATAAGTTCCCTCGAATGACGGACTACGTGATTCCGTCCGGCGTCCGTATCGCCGACGCCGATCGGGTCCGCCTTGGCGCCTATTTGGCCGACGGGACCACCGTGATGCACGAGGGTTTCTGCAACTTCAATGCCGGCACCCTCGGTGTTTCGATGGTGGAGGGCCGCATTAGTGCCGGGGTGGTCGTCGGCGCCGGGAGCGATATCGGTGGAAGTGCGTCGATCATTGGCACACTCTCCGGCGGCGGCAAGCAGACGATCACCATCGGCGAGAAGTGCTTGCTTGGGGCGAACTCGGGTCTCGGCATCTCGCTCGGGGACAACTGCATTATTGAGGCCGGTTGTTACATCACGGCGGGATCGCTGATCCGTTTGCCCGATGGTGGCATCATGAAAGCGCTAGAGCTGAGTGGGGAGAGCAACATGCTGTTCCGCCGGCACAGCCAAACCGGGGCACTGGAAATGCGGCCCAACGGCGTCACCTGGGAAGGGTTGAACGCCGCGCTCCACAAAAACTAAGGTGCTCGCTGAGCCGCAGCGCAATGAGCGTTCCCCTCTCGACTGTTGGGTTGGTTGGGTTGGCTGGGTTGGCTGAGGTCCAGCTGGGAGCAGCCGTCGACGGACGCCAATGGCTGGGCGTAGCGTTGTGTCATGTCATGGTTTCGTAAATCAGCCGATATGCCCACCGCCGAGACTGCCCTTCCCGGTCGGGCCGAGGCCCAGCGAGTGGGGGTGCACCATCACGTGAACGGGGCGTCGCTGGTGGCGCCGTTTCCCGCCGGAAGCGAGCGGGCCATGTTCGGCCTCGGCTGCTTCTGGGGCGCCGAGCGAAAATTTTGGGAGGTGCCCGGAGTTATCACCACGGCTGTCGGATACGCCGGTGGCATCACGCCGAACCCGACGTACGAAGAAGTGTGCTCCGGACGCACCGGCCACAACGAGGTCGTCCTCGCCGTGTTCGATCCGACGGAGACAAGCTTCGCCGACCTGTGTCGGGTGTTCTGGGAAAGTCACAACCCAACGCAGGGCATGCGTCAGGGCAACGATGTCGGGACGCAGTACCGCAGCGGAATCTATGTGTTCTCGGCCGAGCAGCGGGCCGTGGCCGAGGCGTCGAAGGCGATGTTTCAAGCCAACCTGGCGGCCGCCGGTTTCGACGAAATCACCACCGAAGTCGTTGATGCACCAACGTTCTATTACGCCGAGGATTATCACCAGCAGTACCTGGCGAAGAACCCTATGGGGTACTGCGGTTTGGGTGGCACGGGCGTGTCGTGTCCGATCGGCGTGGCGAAAGCGTCGTAAGTCATCTGTAGGGGTCACTAGCGGCGACCGGTGTAGTGCCGTGGCCCGCCGTGGTGTTAGCGCCCTTGGTGTAGCGAGCAGGGGCCGTAAGATCGATCCCTGTGTCAAACCCTTCCACCCCGGCGCGTCGCATGCGGCGGCTCCGTCAGAGCACGGCGATGCGGCGCCTCGTCGCCCAAACGTCGTTGACGGTCGACGACCTCATCGCCCCGCTCTTCGTGCGGGAGGGCATCACCGAACCGAATCCGATCGGGTCACTGCCCGGTGTCTTGCAGCACACGCTTGATTCGCTTCGCCAAGAAGTGAACGAGCTGGCCGAACTCGGCGTGCCCGGGATCATCCTGTTCGGAGTTCCCGCTACTAAGGATGCCGAGGGTTCGCAGGCCTGGGCGGAAGAGGGAATTGTGCAGCGCGCGTTGAGCACGCTGCGGGCCGATCTCGGCGATCACATGGTGATCATGGCTGATCTGTGTGTGGACGAATACACCAGCCACGGCCACTGCGGTGTGCTCGACGACCGCGGCAACGTGGACAATGACGAAACCCTCAAAATCTATGCACGCATAGCAAAGGCTCAAGCCGATGCCGGCGCTCATGTGATTGCCCCGAGCGGGATGATGGACGGTCAGGTTGCGGCGATTCGCCAAAGTCTCGATCGCGCCGGACACACGAACACGGTGATCCTGGCGTACGCCGCCAAGTACGCGAGCGGGCTGTACGGCCCTTTCCGAGATGCCGTCGATGTACACATCGAAGGTGGTGGCGATCGCAAGAGTTATCAGCAGGACTACCGCAACCAGCGCGAAGCATTCGACGAGGTTCTACTCGACCTCGACGAAGGCGCGGACATGGTTATGGTCAAGCCCGCCGTCACGTACCTCGACGTGATCGCCAAGATTCGTGCGCTTACGAACGTTCCGCTCGCCGCCTATCACGTCAGTGGTGAGTACGCGATGATTCATGCCGCCGCGCAACGTGGATGGATCGATGGACCCGCCGTTGCCCTTGAGCAACTCACCGCCGTCAAGCGGGCAGGCGCCGACTTGATTCTCACCTACTTCACTCGCGAAATGGCTAGCACGGTTCTTCGATGATATGTACGCGTAATGACTGCCCATTTGACGGGGGGAGCGCATGTGCCAGCGCCGATGGCAGCGCGTGCCACACGACGAATGAATCGGCCTTTGCTCGTGCGTCGGCGGTTCTCGTCGGCGGCGTCAATTCGCCCGTTCGAGCCTTTCGTAGCGTCGGTGGGACGCCGTACGTGGTGGCCCGGGGGGAGGGGGCTTATGTGTGGGATGTGGAGGGTCGTCGCTACATTGATCTCGTCCAGTCCTACGGGGCGTCCATCGTCGGTCACGCTCACCCCGCCGTCGTGGAAGCGATCAGGACCTGTGCCGGGCAGGGCACCACGTTCGGGGCCCCGACCTATCGTGAGATCGTCATGGCCGAGGCCATGTGCGAGCGGGTGCCGGGACTGGAAATGGTGCGGATGACGTCGAGCGGCACGGAGGCAACGATGAGTGCCGTTCGCCTCGCCCGCGGCTTCACCGACCGCCACAAAGTCCTCAAATTCGCCGGCTGCTATCACGGCGCCAGTGACTCGCTGTTGGCCGCAGGCGGCAGTGGAATCGCCAACCAGGGCCTGCCGGGAAGCGACGGTGTGCCCCCGTCGGCCGTGGCGGACACCATCGTCGCCCCGTACAACGTGATCCCCGAAATCGGTCCCGACGTTGCCGTGGTGATCGTGGAACCGGTGGCGGCCAACATGGGCCTCGTCGCTCCCGCCCCCGGCTTCCTGCAAGGGCTGCGAGACGCCTGTACGAAGTCCGGTTCGCTGCTCCTCTTCGACGAAGTGATCACCGGCTTTCGCCTGGGTGCCGGTGGGGCAACCACGTGGTCAGGCGTCACGCCGGACATGTGGTGCTTCGGGAAGATCATCGGTGGCGGTCTACCGGTGGGAGCGTTCGGTGGATCGAAGGCGGT
>JAYVSS010000340.1:0-2507 GCA_043775075.1 Acidimicrobiia bacterium | reverse complement strand
GCAATATCGGTGGCGACGAGCACTTTGCTCGTGCCATCGGCAAAGGCCTGCAGATTACGTTCACGGGCGTTCTGCGAAAGGTTGCCGTGCAGTTCGACTGCGGGGATGCCTGACTTGGTGAGTTGCTGCGCGAGCTTCTTGGCGCCGTGCTTGGTGCGCATAAAGAGCAAAGAGCGATCTTTTCCGGAGGCCAACTCGCGCACCACCGCGGGCTTGTCCGCGCCAGTCACGGCGAACACGTGATGAGTCATGGTGGAAACCGGTGACACCTCAGGGTCAACCGAATGGATGATCGGCTTGGAGAGGAATCGGTTGACCAGCACATCGATGCCGTTGTCCAACGTGGCGGAAAACAGCAGCCGCTGACCGTTGGTCGGTGTTGCTTCCATCAACCGACGCACCGCCGGGAGAAAGCCCAGGTCGGCCATATGGTCGGCTTCGTCGAGCACGGTGACTTCAATCTGGCTGAGCCGACAGTGGCCCTGCTGAATGAGGTCTTCCAACCGTCCGGGACAGGCGACGACGATATCGATGCCCGCCCGCAGCGCGTTGACCTGAGGGTTCTGGCCGACGCCACCGAAGATGGAGGTGATACGCAGACCCATGGCCTTGGCCAACGGGCCGAGCACAGCACTCACTTGATTGGCTAGTTCGCGCGTGGGCACGAGAACGAGGGCCCGGGGACGGTTCGGTTGGCGGCGGTTCGGTGAGGCCGCCAGGGCAGCAACGACGGGGATTGCGAAGGCAATGGTCTTGCCGCTACCGGTGCGACCGCGACCAAGAACGTCGCGCCCGGCGAGTGAGTCGGGAAGCGTGGCCGATTGAATCGGGAACGGTGAGGTGACTCCCGTATCGCTAAGTACACGGATGATCGGTTCCGGGACGCCAAGGTCGGAGAAGCTCGCGTCACTCGATGGTTGGGGGGCAAGAGTGGCCTCGGCGAACACGTCTCGTGGTGTTTGGTGGCGAGAATCCGGCGTGCGGGTGGAGGAGGCTTGACGGTCGTTTGGCCGCTGCTCGGTGTGGCGCTTTTCGGTGCGCGGACGCCCCGCGTGAGCCGCTCGGGAACGTCGGCTCGGTTGCGCAGGCGAGCCCGCGGCGAAGGAGGTGGGTGACATGGTTGTTCTGCTCGTTTCTTGTTGATTGGCCGTTGATGCGTGGCCAACCGCCGTAAACAGCGAACGTCCCTTGCGGGAAAACCAGGCGCTCGAAGCGCTGCACTCGACCGTAGAGCAACGACATTCGTTGTTCTACCCCGCCTACCCTAGGCGATCGCGTTCCCAAATCAACGCCGTGTGTCAACGGACACCTGCGGCGCCGTGCGCCGCGCGCTTACGAAATGATCGGCTCCGGCAGACGACCAATTCCGCCGTGCTCCAAAAGCATGTCTGTCAGGCCACGATCGGTGTGGGTGGACCGCCACGTGAGCATGGCCTGGGCGAGACCGAGGACGATCGTAGGGTCGCTTACTTCTTGACGCCACGTGGGATCAGCGGCGAGATCAAAACACCGCCAGGTCCCATCACCGAACTGCACGTAGGCCGCGTCAACGGTGCGCAGAACGGCTAAATGCTGGCGCTCCAAGCGGCGGTCCCACGGCCAGCGGTGCTCACCCGACGCGATGAACTGGGATCGCCAGTCGAACTCCCAATGCGCGGCATCTCGCCACCAGGGCGGTGATTCGCCTCGAAGAAAAGGGGTGAGCGGAAGCCCATCGCACTGCGCTGGCGTTGGAATCCCCATGGCGTCGCACAGCGTGGGAAAGATGTCGACGTTTTCCGTGAATGCATCGATCGCTGAACCGTGAGCCGCGCTGGCGTGCGGATCGCGGACGATCCCCAGCACGTGGTAGCTGGATTCGAAAAATCCACCTTTCCCAAACAAACCTTGATCGCCGAGCTGTTCGCCGTGGTCGGCCGTCACGACGATAAACGTGTCGTCCCATTGATCGCGAGACGCCAGCGCGTCCCACAATCGTCCGAGCTGGGTGTCGACCTCGCTGATCATGCCGAAGTACTGCGCCGTACGCGCGCGCACTTTCGCGGGATCGATGGGAGCACCCATTTCGCTGCTGGCCAACAGTCCCTGGTGAAGCTTGTGTTGACGTGCCGGTTCGACGGCCGCAACGGGTTCCGGAACGTCCGCCGGGTCGTAGACCGACGCCCAGCGCCCAGCGGCGCTGTACGGCGGATGGGGGCGGAGATAGCTCACATGGGCGAACCACGGCTCAAGTTGCGTGTCGATCCACTCGATCACGCGGTTCGTGGTGAACGCCGAAATGCTGTGCTCCGCCGGTCGCTCTCGCTCTGCGACAAGGGCGCGTCCGATATCGGAGTCCACCTCGTGATTCTGCAGGCGGAGCCAATCGGTCCACGCGGTGGCCGGTTCCGTGAGGTCAAGGACGCAGTCGAACCCAGGAAGAACCCCCTCGTAGGTCGAGAGGCGGGGATCATCGGGTCCGTTGGCGAGGCGAGGGTCAATCCCCTGGTCGGTATAGCCGAACAAGG
>JAYVSS010000339.1:0-2685 GCA_043775075.1 Acidimicrobiia bacterium | reverse complement strand
TTTGAGCCGGGCGACGAAATTGTGGTGACCAATCTTGGGTATGGCGGCATCACGAACGTTGCGGCCTACGCAGCGCGAGTAAGAGGCATTTCGATGCGCTCGATCGTGTTGCCCGGCCCCGGTGCGTCACCTTCGATGTTCGTTGACGCAATTGCCAGCGCGCTTACTGTACGTACACGTATCATCGTTGTTGACCACATCACGGCATCCACAGCGCTGGTGATGCCGTTGGCCGCGATCGCCTCGGCTTGTCACGCCAACGGCACGTTGGTGTTTGTCGATGCCGCCCATGCCCCGGGCGCGATCTCTGTCGATATCGCGGCGACCGGAGCTGATTGGTATACCGGGAACCTGCACAAGTGGATGTGGACGCCGCGCAGTTCGGGGGTGTTGTGGGCGGCTGAGGCGCAGCGCGATCATTTGCATGCTGCGGTGATTTCGTGGGGACTCGACAACGGCATGGCCGCTGAATTCGACTTACCGGGGACCCGCGATCCGAGTCCTCATTTGATCGCCCCGTGGGCGTTGGAGATGCGCGCCGCGTGGGGCGAGGATCGGATCACTGCGTATACCCACGACCTGGCTGTCGGCGCAGGCGCGCACTTGGCGGAGAGGTGGGGCGTGGAGTTCTCGACGCCGTCGTCGATGATCGGACCGATGGTTACGGTGCGCCTGCCCGAACGATTCGGATCGACGACGGCCGATGCCCAGCGTCTGCGCGACGCGTTGCTGTATGAGCACCGGATCGAGATTCCGACGTACGCCATGCCCGTCGGGCTGGGTGCGGGACTCATGTTGCGAGTGAGCTGCCAGGTGTACAACGACCTCACCGATATCGAACGTCTCGCCGACGCTGTCCAAGCACTGCGGTAGGTCGAGGCTGTTGACCCGAGGCCCGCTGGTGTCAGTCCCCTAGGGTGCCTTTCTCTGGGGTGGCGGCGGGCAGATAGAGATGTCTTTCGGCGGAGACGACTTTCTAAGTTGGGAACTGGTCCATGGGCTGGGGGCAGAGCGGCAGTACAAAGTGTCTGGCCGCTCGATGGCCCAGCTCATCGATCATCTGGTCGCGTTCGCCGACGTCTTTGGCTCCGCTGCGTCCAGCCTTCAGAGTGAATGGGAAGCGATGCCTACGCCGACAGTTCACGCCGGGATTTCGTGTTGGTTAAGAGTTTCTACGATTTGTTCTTGACAGTCGAACGTACGTTTGCTATAGTCTTTGTATGGTCAACGTGGAAGTGCTCGAGGAGACGGCTGGTGCGCTGGTGGTGTGCGCCGAGTCGTTTGTCGATGCCCACTGCACCGATGAGGTTGATCGTGGTCTGGCGGCGTTGAGCGGCACGATTTCACGGCTGGAAGGTTTCCGGTTGCGCCTTTTACGTGAGCGGGGGATCACCGACCGGTCAGCGTTATCAGCGGAGTTCGGTTTGGCCCGTGGTGAGGCGGCGCAGTTGGAGAAGGTGGTGGAGCGGCTCGGGTCGTTGACGCCGTTGCAGGACGCGGTGGAGTCGGGTGCGGTGTCGATGTCGAAAGCACGGATGGTTGCTGACGTGGTGACACGTGATCGGGCGGCGGCGGCGGAGCGTGACGCAGGCAAGCTCACGGCTTTGGCGAGTGAACTTCCACCTTGTCAGTTGGCCCGGGAGTTGGAGCAGTGGGGTCGCCGGGTCGATGAGGAACTTGGTGTCGATACGAACGAAGATTTGCGGGCGAAACGGTCATTGGTCACCCAGAAACGTCAGACCGGGATGACCGAGATCGTTGCGTCGCTTGACCCGGAATCAGCTGAGTTGGTCGCTGGTGCGCTGGACGCCCGGGTGCAGGCCGAGTGGCGAAACGAAACAGCCGACGAACACGCCGCACGGACTTCGGCTCAGCGGCGTGCCGATGCGTTGGTGGGCATATGTCGTGGCTGGCTCAACGGGTTCGGGGCGCAGAGTTCGCAAACAACGACCGCTGCGAATTCCACGTCGGCGGCGATCCCGTCGCCGAAGGCCCGGCCACATGTGAGTGTGATCATCAACCTCGACAACCTCACCACCAAAACCGGGCACGGCGTCACTGAACGGGGGTCACCGCTCTCGGCCGAAACGGTCCGTCGAATCGCCTGTGATGCCGGGATCTCGGCCATCTTCACTGACAGAAAAAGCCAAATTGTCGATGTGGGCCGTGAGCAACGGACGTTCACCGGGGCGATACGGAAAGTGTTGGTGTTGCGTGATCAAGGATGCCGATTCTCCAGCTGTAATGCCCCGCCAAGCTGGACCGACGGACACCACATCGAACACTGGGTCAACGGCGGCGCCACAACAACATCAAATGGATGTCTCCTATGTAACCGGCATCACCACTACGTACATGAAGGGGGATGGACTATCACCGGCGACGCCAACGGCGAACTGTTCTTCATCTCGCCCACCGGCACGGCCCTGCGAAGCACACCATCCGGCCTCACCATCCAAACCGCAGCCTGACCCAACCGGGCCCAGACCACAAAAAGTTCCTTGACAACTGAACCCTCGGACTGGGAGTTTCACTCGGACACCGACGAGTTTCTGTTTGTTCTTGCGGGTTCAGTCACGATTGAATTACTCGGCGCGAGCCATGACGAACCGGATCGCACCCTGGTGGAATTGAAGGTAGGTCAGTTCGTCGTGACCGATCCCGGCCACGAGCATCTTAACGGTC
>JAYVSS010000338.1:0-11345 GCA_043775075.1 Acidimicrobiia bacterium | reverse complement strand
GCCCGCAACGAACGTCCCGCAGTCGCTCTCGTGACCACGGCGTTCTGGCCGCAGGGCGACTTCGTGGCTCGCTCCGCGGGCATGCCCGACCTTCCGCGGCTCGAACTTCCCCATCCGGTCGCCGGTACGGGCGCCGACCGCATGACCGAGATCGCTCGTGCCGTGGCCCCGTCAATCATCAGCGCGCTTTGGAAATCGGAATGAAGCTCCTCAGCGCGCATATTACTGCCACGGATGAAGAGGAAGCACTCGAAGCACTTCACGCTGCTGGCCATACCGACGGCCTCCCCGTCGTGATCCCCACGGCCGAGCGGGTGGAGCGCATGATCGTCGCTAGCGGGTTCGACGCTGACCTATCGCTCGGCAACGTCGGACCCAATCTTGGTGCCGCCACCCTCGAGAAGGTCTGCATCGCCGCGGTGATGGCCGGCTGCCTCCCCGATCATCTCCCGGTGCTGATCAGTGCCGTGCAAGCGGTGTGCGACGAACGTCTCGACACCACGGAATGGCAGTCCACGACCCATGCCATAAGTCCACTTATTATTGTCAACGGACCGGCCCGAGCAGCATGCGGCAACATCGCCAGCGGCTTCGGCGCCCTCGGTCCCGGGTTCAGGGCCAATGCGTCGATCGGGCGGGCGCTGCGCCTCGTGCTCACTAACATCGGCGGGGCCCGCGCCGGGATCAGCGATATGGCGCTCCTCGGTCACGGTGCCAAGTTCGGTGCTGTCCTCGGTGAGGCCGAGGAAGCCAGTCCGTGGCCACCCCTGCACACCTCGCTCGGCTTCTCCACCGACGACTCCACCGTGACCGTCGTCGGTACCGAGCCACCCCACTCGGTGATGAGCGTGGGCGATGCCGACGACCCCACTGCGCCCGATCGCCTCCTCAACTCACTGGCCGCGACCATCGCCAACGTTGGTTCGAATAACGCCTACTTCCGACGTGGCACCGTTGTCGTGGCGCTCAATCCGGATCATGCGACGGCGTTGGCGAAGGCCGGATACGATCGGGCGTCGCTCCAGCACGAACTCCACCAACGGGCGACCAATCCGCTGGGCCGGTTGCAGTCGCTGAACCCTACCTTCGCCGGGCCGGGCGACGCCGACACCCCGGTGCGGGCCACGCAGCAACCTACCCATATCCTCGTCCTGGTTGCGGGCGGCGGGGGGATCTACTCGGCTGTCTTCCCGTCCTGGGGCGCCGGACCGCACGCCAATCCCGCCGTCACTCTGCCGGTCAGCATCGACCAGGCCTGCGCCATCCCCACCCGCGCCTGAACCCTCGCTCGAAGCGAACCAGCTAGTGACCGCGCGGTTTTACTGAAGTGTGAACAGACCCGTCCGACTCATTCCACGCAGGCGATCGCCAGTACGGTGGGTTCCAGTGAGTATCGAGTCCCCACAGACGCTGGCGCCAACATCAGCCGCGGCGATCACTCGGGTCCGCGTGGGACGGATGCCGGCGACCGTCATCGCACCAAACGGCCGGACTCGCAACGAGCAAAACGCCGCGGGCGAGGAACCCCTGGAGATTCGCCTCGGCGGCCCCGGTCACCAACCCGCAACAGTCAACGTGACGATGCGTACGCCGGGCGATGACTTCGAACTGGCCGTCGGATGGTGCGTGAGCGAAGGCCTCCTGCGCGTCCCCGTGGCGCTGGCCGAGGTGAAGTACTGCGTGCGGACGCCCGATGCACTCAGCGAGGCGGAGCAGACGGGGACGCCTCCGCCGCAGAACTACAACGTCGTTTCCGTGACCAGCCGTGCGCCGGTGCACGGCCACTCCCGCCGCACCCAGGTCACCAGTGCCAGTTGCGGGATCTGCGGAACCGAGTCACTCGACGCCCTCGAACTCACCACGACGCCGATCCCCGTCGACCGTGGTCCAGCCATGACCCACGCAGTTCTGATGACTCTTCCAGATCGTCTGCGCGCTGAGCAAAAGACGTTCGCCATCACCGGTGGGACACACGCCGCCGGGCTCTTCCGATCAGACGGTACGAGCGTCGTGGTGCGCGAAGACGTAGGCCGCCATAACGCCGTGGACAAAGTGATCGGTCACGCTGCGGTCGCCGGACGTCTTCCGCTCGACGATTACACGCTCATGGTGAGCGGCCGGGTGTCGTTTGAGATCGTCCAGAAAGCGGCGATGGCTGGCATCGGCATCCTCGCAGCCGTAAGCGCGCCTACGACCCTGGCGATCGACGCAGCCCACCGTATGGGAGTCACGCTCGCCACCTTCGTCCGCGGGGACACTGCGACCGTGTGGACCTACCCTCACCGCATTCCGTCATAAGCGAGCATAGAGGGGGTCGCCTGCTCACTCAGGGGAAGTATCGCTGCGGCAACGCCCGCGATATCGCGCTACTTAACGGTCAGCACGCCTTCCATGCCCGGGTGAATCGTGCACTTGAACTTGTAGGACCCCGCCTTGTCGAAGCTGGTGGTCCAGGTGCCCTTGTTCTGGGTTGGGCTCTTGTGGGTCTTGTCGAACACAATGTTGTGAGCGACATTTTCCTTCCACACGAAGCTGACCTTCTGCTTCGGCGCCGCACTGATCTTGTTCGGGTTGAACTTCAAACCCTTGACCGGGACGTTCACCGGTTTGGCCCCGCCCAACTGCGCGTGGGCGGCGGGAACGCCGACACCGAGGGCCAGAGTACCGACAAGAACGAGGGAGGAAAGGGCACGCAAACGACGAGTTGACTTCATGACAACAATGCTGTCACGGCTCAGATCCTTACACCAGAGATCGGATGGTGATCCTCGTCACCGATAGGTCCGAAGTAGATCATCTCCAACAGTGATCACTATGCAACACTTGAACGCCCAACCGACCCCCGTACGGACGCAAAACGGCCCCGCCCTCCGAAGAGTGCGGGGCCGCAGCGAGGGGAGCGTCAGAGCGTGCCGCTCAGGACGTGATCTGCCACAGAAGGAGAATCACGACAGCGACTGGCACCCCGATATGAGCAATATTCTTATGCGAGGCCAGGGGTTTGGTGAGCGGGCCTTCCATGCCCCCGATGAAACCAAGAGCGCTGAGCTCCAAGACGGCGACAACGGCGAGAACCACGATCCACAGAACCGGGATCGACGGCTTGACACCGGCGAAGTAGTTCTGAGCACCGGTCATGAACATGAGCATCGGGATGGAGAGAATGGCGTTGGTGCGGCTCGCCAGGAGTGCCTTGCGACCGGCACCGGCGGTGGCGGGATCGGCGGCCTTCCCGGCGAGCAGACCGCGGGCGTTCTCAATCACGATCTTTTGCATCGGCCAGATAATGAGCCACACGTTGGCGAGCATCACCAGACCAATCAGCGAGCCCATATAGATGGCGTTGCCGTAGCCGCCCGAGAAGCTGTACGGCTTATCGCTGCCCCCGGAATACAGGGCGAGCATCACCAGGCCGGTGATCGCCGTCGCCAGGGCGGAGAAGCGGAAGTACCAAAGTGCTCGTGGCACGAGCTTGTCGATGGCACCGTTGCGGTGCGCCGCTTCCATCGTGGGGAACGACGGCACCTGCACGAAGTTGAAGTAGTAAAGCAAACCAATCCAGCACACACCGAAGACGACATGCCACCATCGGAAGATCCAGTGGATTCCTGACTTCTGAAACAGTTCAATCGTGGCAAGCGCAGTAGCGGTCATGGCCCATCTTCTCCAGGTTTGATGCGGCGGGTGGCGTTGGCCGAACTCGGCGGCGGTCGCCAATGGCGAACGACGATAAGTCAGCAGCGTGAACGTATCAGCCCACCGGGTCGGTCGTGAAGCCCTTCGGGAATTCATACAGGTTCTGGCGCCCACCATTCCTTGAAAACCACCACGGATCACCGCCAGATTGCTCGACAGACCGGGGCACCGACACCACCGCTGGCGAGTTCGTGATGGATTTTTACAGGAGCGTTCGAAGTATCTCGCGCAGGTCGTCGGTGGAGGTTCGGGGGTTGACGATGCAGAACCGTAGAACCGTTTCTGTGTCGCCTTCGGAGGTCACGACCGAGGTTGGCACGCAGAATGCGATTTGCTCTGCCAGCATACGATCGGACCACGAGTTGTAGTCATCGCCCGTCCACCCGTTGCGGCGAAACACTACGACCGAAAGCTCCGGTTCGAAGAGCAAGGTGAGGTGCGGCGTGGTGCGAATCTCTTCGGCGATTTCGTGGGCCACGGTGATCGCTACTTCGATGGCGTCAACGTACGCCTGGGTCCCGTGAGTGGCGAGCGAATACCACAGCGGCAAGCCTCGGGCCCGGCGGGTGAGATGAATGGCGTAGTCCGACGGATTCCAATCCCCGTCGTTGTGCAGCACGTCGAGATAGGCGGCGTGTTGGGCGTGGGCTCGGGCGGCGGCGGGTGGATCTCGGTAGAGGAGGGCGCAGCAATCGAACGGGGCAAAGAGCCACTTGTGGGGATCGACGATGAACGAATCCGCCGTTTCAACGCCGTCGAAAAGGTGACGCACGCTCGGGGCGGCTAACGCTGCTCCACCGTACGCACCGTCCACGTGGAACCACAGGCCCTCCTCGCTGGCGATCGACGACACCCCGGCAAGATCGTCGACGAGACCAAGGTTGGTGGTACCGCCCGTGGCCGCGACGGCGAACACGATGCCCTTCGGGATGGGCGGGACGTCTGCTGCGAACCCGGCTTCCCGGTCGGCATCACCGACGGCGATACCTTCCTCGCGGGCGATCCGAATGCATGCGCGCAGATCATCAGCGCGCAGACGACCACTGGCATCGGACGGGACCTTGATCACACCGATGTCCATCACTCGAGCAGCCGCAGCGATAGAGCTGTGTGCTCCTGAGCCCACGATCACGTACCAGCGGGTCTGTGGGCTGCCCCACCTCCGTCGGGCGACATCGCGAGCGGCAACAAGCGCGCTGAGGTTTCCGGCCGTGCCACCGCTCACAAAGACCCCGCCCGCCGTCGATGGCATGCCCACGAGCTCAGCAATCCAGCGCAGCGCCTCGTTCTCGGCCCACACCGCACCGGACCCTTCCATCCACGAACCGGCGTAGATCGACGATGCGCCGACCACCAGATCAAACAGCACCGCCGCCTCAGTCGGAGCGGTCGGCACGAACGACACCGCCCGCGGGTGGTCCTGACTGATGGTCGCCGGTGCCAAGTGCTCGCAGAACACCCGCAGCGCCGCCATGCCACCTAGGCCGCCGGCGGTGATGGTGGGACCGAGGCGATCCAGGTCGGCCTTGGTCCGCGGACCATCGAGCGGTGGCGGATCGAGGCGTACCCGGTCAAGCGCATACTGCACTACGGCGTGGGCCAGTGCTTCCGTCGACGGGTCGTAACGATGCATACGAGCCGGGTCCCGACCCTCGTCGGCGATGCCAGCGTCGTGGGCGTCGTGGGCGTCGTGGGCGTCGGCACGCGAAGTGGCGGTGTGCGGATCATGAGGGGAGGGGGTACTCACAGCGCCAGTCACGGTACTTCCGTCGGACGCCACCCTGGCTCGCGCATCGCCCGGGACGGCGCACGCGGTCGCCCGGGAAGGCAAAGTTGGGGATGAAGTCGACCGGATTTCCATGTCCTGGGCGACGGCGACGGCTCGGCTGGGTGACCGGGGCATTTTGCCCTTTCCGCTCGCTGTTGTGCCGCGCAGGTTCCGCCACTACAACACTGTTCCTTAGTTACAGATATCGTTTCGTGAACAATTGCCGTCGAATTCTCCGCCAACCCCCAATGAAGAAGGGATGGAGCATTTGCAGTCACTACGCACACCTGATGATCGCTTCACCGACCTTTCGGGGTATCCGTTCGTCCGGCACTACGCCGACATATTTTGGCCAGGACCGGGGTGGTCTTGTCGCTTGCTTGCCCTGGTCGCCGCTCAGCCCGATCGCTATGGGCGCGTAGTTATCGGAAACACCGGTTAGCCGAGCAGAACACCCGGAGATGCCTTCATGGAATGGCAAAAGTTTTCCAGGGAGACACCGGTTTCCCGATAGGGGCGATTGTCAACGTTGGTTCGGCTACCGAGCTGCCGCTCGTAGCGACTGACCATCAGCGGATCAGCACTCCCCGTTTCAGCGGGATACCGACAGCGGAAGGGTCTGGCACCAGGCTGGCTTGGCTGCCACCGGTCACCACCAACTGATAGGTGATAAATTGAGCATGTTGCTGACCCCAATTGCCGCCACCGCTGAGGCTAAACGGTTTCGCCTCCGGCGTGAAGAAGACCCCTCCGAGCGTCACGCCGGCGCCACCGTTGATCTGGAAGTTGGCGCTCGACTGTTCCGACCAGTACGACATGCCGGAGAAGGGACCTTCGGTGGGGGCTGTCCAAGTGGGAGGCGACCCGCCAGCGACTTTCAGGGAACCCGACGCTTGGTACACGAACGTCTTCATGATGTTGATTACGCCACCGGTCACGCTCCAGTTGCCGTTCTTCGTATAAATGAAAGCCGATGAAGCACTTGACGCGGAGAGGCACGGGGTGACCACCGTCGGCGCGACACACGCGCTCGGCAGCGACGCCGTGGGATTGGCGTTGTTCACCGTGAGCGTGCCGCCGGTCATCTTGATACCTTGGTCAAGCACGATGTTGCCGCCGGTGAACACCACATTGGTACCGGTGCCGATCGACAAGGCCCCAGGACAGTCCACCCACCAGTTGCCGTCCGCCGTGACCGTGCCTGTGGGGTTGCAGCTGAAAGAGGTGCTCCATCGTTGGAATCCGCTGGTGCCAGGTCCTGCTGCGGTAACGGCCGAGATGAGGTTGTCGAGGTACGGGGCGGTGGTCGTCGGGCACGGCGGAATGGTGAGGGCGTGGTAGAGCGGATAAACCGGTTTGCAGTTGTACCGCCAATCCACGGGCGACCGGGTAGCGCGCAGCGAGTTGCCGGTTGGCTGTGTACCGATTCGGCCGGCCGACACGTCGGCCGGATCGCATGCCGGAGGAGAGCACAGGGTGGCCGCCGTGCTCAGCGCCCGCAAAATGACCCGTCCCACCGATGCCCCGGACTGGGGTAGGGCTTCAAGCAACGAGCCGCTCCCGGTCGACGATAGAGAGACTTGATTGCTGTTGCAGGAGGAACCATCGGAGTCCAACACCACGATGCCGGCGCTGGCCGTCGATCCCACGCTGAGGCGACTTCCGCCGGAGACCGACAGCGCCGTGCATCCGTAAGGGTCGAGGAGCCACAGCGCCGGTACGTCGTTCTGGGTGCCGATGTATCCGCGCACGGTGGCCGACCTCGTAATCGACAGATTCTTCACGCCCATCACGGTGGCGAACAGGGTGCGCTGAGTGCCGTTCACCAGTATCCGCATCCGTTCGCACGGCGTACCATCATTGAGTCCGGGCCCGGTTCTCCGGCTGTCCGAAATCTGCGCGTCCGAAACCGGGAACTGCAGAGTCACCCGGTAGTCGCCGGCCGTAATGGTGGGTGTGGCCTGCGCCTGATAGGAGGACAGTTTGCAGATGGTTCGGCTCACGTCATTGCCGCCTTGGCCGCAGAACGACGACGCATCGATCGTCGGCATGTCAGGCAGGTTCGTGTCGAGGTAGGTGATGATCTTCGTACACGCCGCCATCGGGTCGGCAGCACCAAGTTCACGCCCACCGGCCGCTACCGCAAGGTCCGCTGCGGACTGCAGCTTGCGTGAGTTCACGCGCAGCAGACCCACGTCGAGCACCAGGGCGGCCACGGCCAGGAGCGTGGTGATCACCACCGCCGACACCATAACGATGGCACCCTGTTCACTGCGGCGCCTGGGAGTTCCCACTCCGACGGTCAGTCTTCCGATGGTCACTGCTCGAACCGAGCCACGACACGAGCCGATAGGGAGAGGTCCTTGGCCCAGAAAAACGTCTGCATACGATCCGTCCTGGTCATCGACACCTGGACCCTTTGGCCGGTATCGATGCTTAAATCGTTGTAGCAAGCGGATCCATCGGATTTCGTAGTGTGGGCGCCGTCAAGGGGCACGGGCAACGACCCCGAACCCGACACGAGGGCCACACAGATCTGTGAGGCCGGGACCTCTCCGGATAGGCGGTCCATCGCCACGGCCTGAACTCCTTGAGCCCAGTTCCGTCCGCTGCATTTCGTAATGTCGGCGCACTGGGCGGCCGGAACGGTGGCCCCGTATCGGGCCGCTTCGCGCGCAGCATTTGTGATGCCGATTTTGTGGTCCATGGCGATCCCGCCGGTCAGGATCCCGAGCACGAGGGCAAGAAATAGCGGAAGAATGATCGCCATTTCCACGGCGACTGCCCCGCGCTCAGTGTTCGGTCGTGGCCTCCCGGCCCACCACCCTGGAAGTGTGGTCGGGTCCTTTACGACCGGTATTGCTACTCCGCTCCGGGAGTCCGTCACTGCCCTCGCCGTGCCGCTGGACTTCGCCGACACGGCATCACTGTCGGATCGACTCGTCAATTGGATGCCCGGAGAACGACATGACCGGCTGATGGCCCGACGTGTGCGTTGAATCAACATCACGCTAAGTAGTCGGCAGAAAGTGTCGAAACCCTTAGGGTTTTCTTGTGGAACAAGCAAACTAGAGACGATCTCACCAAGTGATGAGAGGATTTCGCACGGCGCCCGCCTTATATCCGACCCGGAAGTCGTTCATTGACCCGCCCGTCAATGGTTGGGTCAGCAAGAAGCTCGCCCGCAGAGTTGATGGGATGAAAAGGAACGATCATTCGTCTCGGGTGGACGTGGTTCGACGGCGCAACGCAGACCGGCGAAGAGTTGTCGGTGCGCTTAGTGATTTTTCCACACGGGCGGGCGCTTCTCGAGGAAGCTGGCGACGCCTTCCTGGCCATCGGGACCTGCGGCATTTGCCGCCATGACTTCGATCGCATAAGCGTATGCCTTGGGCTGATCAAGGTCGACCTGCGCGTAGAACGCGGCCTTGCCGATGCTCTTAGCAAACGCGCTACCGCGGGTGGCCCGACGCAGGAGATCGGCGCACGCGTCATCAAGGGCATCGGATGAAACCGCACGATTGATAAGGCCCCAATCTGCGGCGGTGGCGGCGTCGATCGGATCACCGGTCATGGCCATTTCCAATGCGCGCTTACGACCGATATTTCGGGCGACGGCCACGAGTGGCGTGGTGCAGAACAGTCCCCCCTTGCCGCCGGGCAACGCGAAGTGAGCGGAGTCCGCGCTGATAGCCAGGTCACAGGCGGCAACGAGTTGGCACCCCGCGGCCGTGGCGAGAGCGTGCACTTTGGCGAGGACGGGCTGCGGGAGTTGCTGCACGAGGGTCATCAGTTCGGTGCAGGTGAACAACAACTTTCGCAGAAATGGGAGATCGGCCCCGGCCATGTCGGCAAAGTCGTGACCGGCGGAGAACACGGGGCCGTTGGCCGCGAGAATGATGCCTCGCGCTCCGTCGTGGTCACTGGCCTCATGCAGCGCATCGATAAGCGCACGCATCATCGACATCGAGAGCGCGTTGCGTTTGCTTGGATTGTTCAAAGTGACGGTGACAATCGCTTCACCACCGAACCGATCGACGAGAACCAGCGGGGCATCAGACATCTCTCGATCGTACGCCCCGCCCGCCAAGTGTGAAATGTGCGCTTCAGTGTGGGCGTTCGGTTGACCACTGAACCCACACTTTGACGCGCACATTTCACACTTGGAACGACTGCATGGCCAGGCTCAATCGGCTCACGCCCCGAATAGTGATCCGGTCCCGCCATTGCGGAGTCTCCCGCACCGACCACTCCTCAAACCGACGCACCATCGTGCCGAGTGCCACCTGGGCCTCCAACCGAGCGAGCGACGCACCAAGGCAATAGTGGGCGCCAAGGGCAAACGACAGGTGTTTGGCCGCACCGTCACGATCGAGGCGAAGGGTGTCCGGCGCGTCGAACACATCACCGTCACGATTGGCGGCGCCGAGCAAGGTGAGCACCCGATGTCCGGCAGGGATCACTCCACCGCTGAGTTCCATATCGACGAGAGGCACGCGGATCGTTTGCTGCACCGGCCCGTCGAAGCGCAGCAGTTCATCAATGGCATTGCCGTCCAGCGACTCGCCGGCGCTGCGCCACAGCGCTCGCTGGTCCGGATTGCGGGCCAGAGCCAACGCCCCGTTTCCGATGAGGTTGAACGTGGTCTCGTGACCTGCGATGTACAGCAGCACCACCGTCGAGATCAGCTCGGGAAGGCTCAGCCGCTCGCCACTCTCCTCGGCGACGATAAGCGCGCTGAGCACATCGTCGCCGAGATGGTGGCGACGATGTTCGATAACCGGTACAAGGAACCCGATCACGTTCTGCACCGCGGCTGTGGCCAATCGGAGATCGTCTTCCGTGGCCATCGGTTCGAGCGACAGCGTGATCGCCTGACTCCAGTCCCGCAGTTCGTCGGCGCGCTCCGTCGGCATGTCGAGCAGATCAGAAATCACTTGGAAAGGCAGCGGAAAGGCCAGAGCATCAATGAGTTCAATACCGCCAGTGTCGGCAACGCGGTCAAGGGCGGCGTCGACGAGGGCTTGGACCCGGGGACGAAGCCGGCCGATGGCCTTCGGGGTAAACGCCTTCGAGACGAGTCCGCGCAAACGGGTGTGGTCAGGCGCGTCGAGATTGAGCATTGACTTGGCGCCCCGGTTGCCCCGACGAACCTCTCGCCATGCCAACTCCGGGGCGGAGAAGTCGATGGCCGCCTCGTCGATATCGCGAGCCACGTCCGGCGACCGAAGAACCTTTGACACATCGCGATGTCTCGATATGACTCGCAGTCCCGTGGACGACCGCACCATCGGCGCCTCGGATCGAAAGCGCGCATACGTTGGGTACGGATCGGCCCGAAACGACGCAACACTAGGGTCGTACAGCAATTCGGTGGAAGGTTCTGCGGTGATTTCAGCCATGGTGACGGCGCAGTCTCCCCCGCCGCATGGCTACGACGCAAAGAAGGAGACGCCTCGCGGCGTCCCCTTCGAAACAACGTCCCACGGGCGAGCAATCTCGCCGGCGACGTTTAGTTGGCCTGAGCGATCGCCTTCATGACGAGTTTCTTGCCGAAGGCCGGAGTCCAGGTGACCGAGTTGCCGGAAATCTTTCCGCCTGGGCTGGCCTTGGCAACCTTGCCGGGAAACGTGAACTTGACCCGAAGTTCAGGTTTCGTTGCTCCCATCATTGCGCTCATGTCGGGTCCGCCGGCCGAATCCCCCGTGCCGCCAGCCATATCCAGCAGGCCGTTCAACTCGAGCATGTCGCCCTTCTTGACAATGGTCAGTTTGTTGGCATCGGCCGTGGTCCCGGTGCCAGATCCAGCTGATGTTCCGGCACTGAGAGCGGTGGCGGCATCCACGCCGTTGAACTTGATCTCCTGTCCGATCCAACCGTC
>JAYVSS010000337.1:0-7042 GCA_043775075.1 Acidimicrobiia bacterium | reverse complement strand
CACCCGCTTCGCGCCGATAGGCCGAGCACTCCATTTCCCCCGAGGTGTCTTCTCATGGTTGAGTTCTCGCTTGCTCTTAACAACGATCAAATCGCGCTGAAGGACTGGGTTCACCAGTTCGCCGTTGAAGTCATCCGTCCCAGTGCTTCCGAGTGGGACGAGCGCGAAGAGTTTCCATGGCCGATTGTTGAACAGGCGGCCAAGAACGGGTTGTACGGCTGGGAATTCTTGATGAACGCCATGGCCGACAAAAGCGGCCTGACCATGCCGGTCGTGGTGGAGGAGATGTTTTGGGGCGACGCCGGTATCGGCATGGCGATTATGGGCTCCGGTCTTGCCGCTGCGGGAATCGCCGGGAACGGAACGCCCGAGCAGGTCATGGAGTGGGTACCCCAGTGTTACGGAACCGCCGACGACGTGAAGCTCGGTGCCTTCTGCGTGTCGGAACCCGACGCGGGTTCCGACGTGTCGTCACTTCGTACGCGCGCTGTCTATGACGAAAAGAAGAAGGAGTGGGTGCTGAATGGCACCAAGGCGTGGATCACCAACGGTGGCATCGCCAACATTCATGTGGTCGTTGCCGCGGTTGAACCCGAACTGAAGAGCCGTGGACAGGCGTCATTCGTGATCCCGAAGGAGGCCAAGGGACTGTCGATGGGGCAAAAGTACAAAAAGCACGGTATTCGGGCGTCGCATACTGCTGAAGTAATTCTTGAGGATGTACGAATTCCGGCCGAATTCTTGCTCGGCGGTTCGGAGAAGTTGGAGTCCAAGTTGGCCCGTGCTCGCGAGGCGACGAAGCCCGGCGCTGGCGCTTCCGGTGGCGGTAAGCAGCCAGCAATGGCGACGTTCGAAGCAACCCGACCAACGGTTGGCGCGCAGGCGCTCGGCATCGCTCGCGCGGCGTATGAGTATTCACTTGACTACGCAAAAGAGCGCAAAGCATTCGGCCGTCCGATCATCATGAATCAGGCAATAGCGTTCAAATTGACGAACATGATTACCGAAATTGATGCCTCACGTTTGCTTATCTGGCGGGCTGCATGGATGTCCAAAAATGGTGGATTTAAGAACGCCGAGGGTTCGATGAGCAAGTGGAAAGCGTCGGAAACAGCGGTGCGCGTGACCGAAGACGCAATCCAGATTCTTGGCGGATACGGCTATACCCGGGAGTACCCCGTGGAACGTTGGCATCGCGATGCAAAGATCCACACGATCTTCGAAGGGACATCGGAAATCCAGCAGCTGGTCATCTCACGAGCCATATCTGGACTGAGGATTGAGTAGACCGCCCGGCGCTGGTCCGAACGCTGTTCTTTGAGGAGAACCGATACCTTCTTTGAAACTGTGCAATTGGCCCGCCGATGGGCTGGTCCCGATGCCCTTGCAGCCGGAATCGTCCAGCGCTTGACTATCTTTGAAGAGCTCCGATCGGTCGCTATTCGACGAGCGGCCGAGCTTGATCCGCTTGGCGCAAATCGGGCCGCTTACGGTGGGCAAAAGGAAAGTATCTTCGGCGAAAACTCTGCCCTTAATCATCCACACGGGGCAGCGTATATGTTAAAAAACGGACCGAAGTTCCACTGAGTCCGAAGGAGCTACAAACTCGGCAAGCCCAGGGCCTCGCGAGATGACGTTCCCACCCGGCGCATGACCTTCGAGACCACGTCGGCTTCGCTGGCCGAAATTACGTCGGAGAAATGACGGTCAACGGCGGCCGAATGCACCCGCTCCATTCGGATGTATGCAAGGCGACCCTCCCGGGTGAGCCGGGCACGAACTCCTCGGCCGTCAGCATCAGCGGTGCAACGCTCCACATACCCAGCGCGCTCCAGTTGGTCCACCCGGCGGGTAAGCCAACTGCGCGAGGTGAGCACGGTAGCGGCGAGGTCGCTCATCCGCATCGCTTTCCCCGGCGCGAGGTAAAGGTTCACCAGGACGTCGTACCAAGCCATTGGCATGCCAGTCGCCTCGGACACCTCGCGCTCCATCAACTCCATGAATGCGCTGTTGGCCCGTACGGTGTCGTAACAGGCCTGGCGTTTCTCCGACGGTGTGCGTGTTGTCACGACCCTATTCTGTACGAAATGGTTGCGTTTAGCAACTAGTCATCGTAAGATGATGTTGTTTCCACTAGCAACTACTTACAGGAGCACTCCCATGTCCAACCCGAACGACCTCGCCACCGGAACGTGGGCGGTCGACGCCACCCACTCGTCGATCAGCTTCACCGTCAAGCACCTCATGATCAGCAAAGTCCGCGGTTCATTTACCAACTTTTCGGGCACCGTTGTCGTCCCTGACGATCGCCTCGCCGCCACCGTCAATGTCACCATCGACCCCACGTCCGTCAGTACCGGCGATGCCAACCGTGATGGTCACCTGAAGACTGGCGACTTCTTCGACGCCGAACAATTCCCGGAGTGGAACTTCAAGTCGACGGCGATTAAAGCGTCGGGGAGCGATTACGTTCTCGTCGGTGATCTCACCCTCCGCGGTGTGACAAAACCCGTCGAGCTTGCGGTGGAATTCGAAGGCATCAACAAGGACCTATACGGAAACACCAAGGCTGGCTTCACCGCCGAAGCCGAGCTGAACCGCAAGGACTTTGGAATGGAATACAACGCTGCGCTGGAAACCGGAGGCGTGCTCATCGGCGAAAAGGTCAAACTGTCCCTGGACATCCAACTCGCCAAGATGGCGTAACGATTCGCCAGAGACAACACGAAGAGCGGACCGACGGCACCCTAGACGAGAAGGGGGCGCTTGACCTGTTCGACGAAGCGGTGGATTGGTTCGGTGGACTGAGGGTGACCGAAGTCCATGACGAAGTGCTGGACGCCGAGATCGGCGAGATGGGCGAGTCGTTCCACCAGCCGTTCGGCATCTTCATCGGACTCAGGCAGGGGTGCTTCGACGGTTGTCGTGATTTCGATAGCCGACGAGTCCCGGCCGGCGGCCTCGGCGCTGCGGCGCACGATGGCCAGCTTGCGTATCCAGTCCTCGTCGTTACGAAAAAAACTGTTCCACAAATCCGCGCGTCGACCGACCATGGGCAAGCCGATCTGTTCGCCTGACGCTCCGATGCAAATACGAGGCACCGGATCGGGCAACGGGGGGGCCGATGCGCCAGCGATAGAAAAGTGAGTTCCGGTGAAATGGGGCTCATCCTCAGTCCACATCAACCGACAAATAGTGATTACTTCTTCGAGCTGAGAGAATCGGACTGAGGGCTTCGGAAAGTCATATCCATAGGCCGCATACTCGTCCGCTCGCCAACCGGCGCCAATTCCCAGAATGAACCGGCCACCGGACAGCGTCTGCAACGTCGCGGCCATCTTTGCCGTGAGTGCCGGTGGTCGATAACCCTGACCCAACACGTGGTGACAGAGATCGACGTTGGGATGGCGGGCCGCAAGCCAAGTCAGAGTGATCCACGCCTCCAGGAACGGATCGGTCTTGGCGTCGAATCCGTAGAAGTGGTCGGCCACCCACAGTGAGTCAAAGTGCGGAAGCGCCGTCGGCAGGATGTTGGTGTCCTGAAACTGGGCGATGGGCTTGTGGTCGCTCCATCGGTTGCCAATCACCGGTGAGAGCCAACCGAACTTTAGTGAACGAGCCATCGAAGCAGGCTACGGGAGGTCGCTACCGGACTGAGCGCTTAGGCCCGAAGGTCAACGAACGGCACGCCGAGGACATCCTCACGCAGCGTAAGGCCGAAGCCTGGCGCATCAGCTTGAGGTTGAAGGAAGGAGCCACGTCGGGCCGACGGTCCGTCGACGTGGCTTATCGTGACCCAGCTGTTGAAGTCGACGCTGTGTACCCGCAGGCGGTCCGGAGTCGACGCGTTCATATGGGCAAACGTCATGTCGTTGAGGTTGCAGCCCGACGCATCCTCCACGGTGACGCCGATGCCGAGCTCCACTGCGACGTCTCGAATGACGCAGGCCGGAGTGATTCCACCAACGCGGGTGAGCTTGACCGTCACGCCATCAGCAACACCGAGCCGGTGCGCTTCGATAAGTGCGTTTAGTGAGACGATCGTTTCGTCCATCACCATTGGCCCGGTCCACGAATCGCGAAGATGGGCGCACTCCTCGAGGGTGGCACACGGTTGTTCGAGGAAGATCTCCGCGCCGTCAGTACCAAGTGCGCGTACGAATCGACGGGCCGACGACAGCGTGAACCCGCAGTTGGCGTCGGCGTAGATGACCACATCCGGCCCGACTACTTCACGCACGGCCAGGACCCGCAGCGCGTCGACGATTGGATTGTCACCAACCTTTACCTGGAGCCGGTGATACCCCTGCGCCAGACGCTCCTTCGCCTTTTCGGCTGACAGTTCGGGCGACGCTCCTTGCACCGGTCGGTACAGCGGGGTGGCGTCGGGGCCGTCGCCTCCCAGCATCGCCCACACCGGCAAGCCGGAAGCCCGACCGGCGAGGTCCCAAACGGCAATGTCGATGGGTGACTTGGCGTACGGGTGGCCGGTAAGGGCGGCGTTCATTCTGCGATGAACGGCGGCCGGTTGGCGTGGATCGGTCCCGAGGACCACCGTGGCCAACGCGGTGATGCCAGCGATCTGACCGAGTGCGTATTGCGCATCGTAGGTCACACCAACCACGCCAGACTCACCGATGCCGACCGTCCCATCGTCGGCGATAACTCGAACAACGACGGCATCCATCCCGGTGGTGACGCGGTCCCCGGACATTCGGTACACGCCTTCGACATAGGGGAGGTGCAGCGACCACGCCGTAACCCGATGGATTTTCATGCAGGGTTTCTACCGCACACCGTGCTGCGCGACGAAGAAGGCAAATACCATCGAGGTCGTGCCGATCCTTACCCTCCTCGAAATTGAAACGCTTTCGCGGCTATCTCCCGATCTACTGCGAGCATCTGCGCTGCGGCAAGATCGATGGTGCGGCCGTGCCTATCGTCGGCCAGACAGCAGCGGCATCAATCGTGGTGGACGCGGCGTTTGGCTTTGCTCATCCGGCATTTCTCGCCGCTCTTGATCAGCTCGTTGACGCAACGAACGATTGCGGGATGGCGGCTCTATCGATCGCCCGCTCGTATTCGGCCGGAGTCGTTGGCTGGTTCTGATGGCTCCGCTGGGAGGGGCCAAGGGCTACGGCCTGGCGTTGATGGTCGATGTGTTGGCAGGCGCGCTTACTGGTTCCAACTTCTCGCATCAGTCGTCCTCCTTCGGCGACAACGTCGGTGGACCTCCCGGCGTGGGGCAGCTCTTCGTGGCGTTCTCGCCGGCGACGATGGGCGCTACGAGCTTCGGAGAACGAATCGAAATCCTCGCCGCGGCTGTCGAGGCGCAGGATGGCACGCGCTTGCCGGGTTCGCTCCGTCACGACCGTCGGGCCGCTGCGTTGACCAGTGGAGTGAACGGGCCCGATGAGCTAATCGACAAACTCGAGTCCTACTGCTGAGGGAAGGTTCCGGCACCGACGGCGGGGAACGCTGACCGATGGCCCGGCGTCCTAGTCTCGACAGATCCGAAAAGTCGCCTCTGTGCTCGCCATCCTGTTCGTCATTTCCCTCGTCATGGCGGCGGCCATCGTCTTCTTCGCATTTACCGCTAAGGATCGATCCGTACTGTTGGGGAAGCCATCCTCGATCGAGGTCGATGGCCTTCAGCGGACCTATCGCGTGGTTGGCGGAGGAGGCACGAGGACGGATCTTCGCCTTGTTGTAGCCCTTCACGGCTACGGAGGAAGCGGTCGTCAGTTCGCTTACTACACGGCCCTGCACAACGCGTTCGGCTCCAACACTGTGGTTGTGTATCCCGATGCCCTGGCCAAGATCAAGGGTGGAGACAAACCGGGATGGAACGCTCAGTTCTGTTGCGGCAGCGGATGGAAGAGTGGCGTCGATGACGTTGCATTCATAAGTTCACTGATTACTAAGCTACGTGCCGAGAATGGGATCGCACCGAGGCGCGTTTTCGTTGTCGGGTTTTCCAACGGTGGATTCATGGCCCAACGCTTCGCCGCTGAGCGGCCGGAACTCGTGGCCGCCGTGGCCGTCATGTCGGGAACGATCGGGACGAAATCCAATTCGCTCCACCCGACGTCGCCGGTGCCGATGTTGCTGGCCCACGGAGAAAGGGATCAGCGAGTCCGCTATGACGGTGGCGAATCCCTCGGTGACCCGGAGTTCGACTGGCAGAGTTTCGCCTCCACGGTGAAAGCCTGGAGAGCAGCGAACGGCTGCGGCGAGGGGCCTGGACAAGTTGCGCAGACGCCGAGTCGAGTGACCACGGTGTACGAGAATTGCAAAGCCCCGCTCAACACCATCGTGTACCGCAAGAACGGCCACGTGTGGGATGGATGGCGCCTGGTCAATGTGTGGACCCGTCGTCCGAGAGCAAGCGTCGAGGTGGCGAAGTTCTTTCACGAGATGGAGCAAAGAACCCGGTAAGCGTTGCTTGTCCAGCTGCGCGAGCCATCCGTTCGGACCGCCACCGGTTTACGCTCAGCTGATGGATGATTTGATTTGTTACGACGTTTCCGACGCGATTGCCACCATCACTATCAACCGTGGGGCCAAGCGCAACGCCGTTACCTACGCCATGCTCGGGTCTTTAATCGAAGCCTTCAGAACCGCCGGTGACGATCCGACGGTGCGAGTGGTGATCCTGACTGGCGTGCCGGGCTCGTTCTGCGCCGGAACTGATCTCGCCGACCTCGCCACGATCCCGGGCGAGACTCGTGGCCTGCGAGGTTCGGCCGACGACGATCATGCGTGGTGGCCAGCGGTGTCCTGCCCGAAGCCGGTGATCGCCGCCATCGACGGCCCGGCGGTGGGTATGGGGGCTGAATATGCGACGCAATGCGATGTGCGCATAGCAACTTCGAATGCCCGCTTCGCGTGGAACTTTGCTCATCGCGGCCTCGTCCCAGACACCGGAGCTGGATCATGGTTGCTGCCTCGTCTGATCGGCCCGACCGAGGCATTGCGGCTGCTGTATTCGGGTGACTTCCTGAACGTTGACGAAGCGGCTCGGCTCGGGTTCGTCTCCCAC
>JAYVSS010000336.1:0-13117 GCA_043775075.1 Acidimicrobiia bacterium | reverse complement strand
GTCGGCGTCGACGCCGTGGCCTGCACCGTCGGACCCGGACTCATCGGGGCTCTTCTCGTCGGGGTGAGCGCAGCCAAGGCGTTGGCGTGGTCATGGGACGTGCCGTTCCTGGGAGTGAACCACCTTGAGGGTCATCTGGCCTCGCCGTTTATGGAGGCGGGTCCCGCCGCCACGCCCGAGCTACCGCTGTTGACTCTGCTCGCGTCCGGTGGACACACGCTGCTCGTTTTGATGCGTTCGCCGACGTCGTACGAAGTGCTCGGGTCAACCATTGATGATGCTGCGGGGGAGGCCTACGACAAAGTTTCCCGCCTGCTGAAGCTCGGCTATCCGGGTGGTCCGGTGATCGATCGATTGGCGGCGTTGGGCAATCCGAAGGCGATCGCGTTTCCCCGGGCCATTCGCGACAGACCGCACGATTTTTCGTTCAGCGGACTGAAGACGGCGGTGGCGAACCACGTTCGGATGCATCCCGCCGCGCTTGGCTCGGACGAAGCAGCCGATATCGCCGCCTCATTCCAGGAAGCCGTGGTGGACGCCCTGGTGGAGAAAACGCGCGCTGCGGGTCGACTGTTTGACGTGCGCGCTCTCGCTATTGGCGGCGGTGTTGCCGCCAACTCATCACTACGTGCACGTATTACGTCGGTCGCCGCCGACGAGGGCTGGCATGTCCACATTCCCGAGCGAGCGTTCTGTACGGACAACGCCGCCATGATTGCCGCGGCGGCGTGGTGGTGGCACGCCGTCGACGCCCCACTCGGGCTCGATGCCGCCGCCAACCCCAACCTCCGCCTCGGAAGGCCAGACCAGTGACGATCCCGTACACCCCAACGATTGATCCCACCGTTCGTGATGGGGCCAGCGACGCGGCGCGGCTCAAGGCCAAGGCCGATCAGGTTGCGAAGGGCGGGGCGCGGGCCGCGGTACTTGGCGTGAACGACGGCCTCGTTTCGAACCTGTGTTTGATTCTGGGCGTGGCGGGCGCGTCGTCGACCCCGTCTGCGGTTCGGATCGCTGGTCTCGCCAGCCTGGTGGCCGGGGCGTTTTCGATGGCCGCGGGCGAGTGGATTTCGGTGCGCAGTCAGGTCGAGCTGTTGCAGGGGGTGTTGGCCGAGCTACGAAATCTCACCGCGCGAAACCCGAAACTGGTGCTCGATACGCTGGCCGAGCATCTGACCGACGTGGGGATAGAAGCGTCGACGGCGCGTAAGGCGACAACCGAGCTTCCATTGAGCGAGCAGGCATTCTTCGGTTTCACCGCCCGGACCGTCTTCGGCCTTAACCCGGATGAACTTGGATCCCCCCGCATAGCGGCCATCAGTTCTCTGGGACTGTTCGCCGTTGGGGCCATCGTGCCTCTGGCCCCGTGGTTTGTGACCTCGGGCGGTGTGGCCAGCGTCCTCTCCGTTGTGCTCACCGGGTTTGCCAGCCTGATCGTCGGCGCCTGGGTGGGACGGTCTAGCGGCGGTTCGCGGGCCCGAACCGCTCTGCGTCAACTCCTCATTGTCATCGTGGTCGCCGCTGTCACCTTTGGCATCGGCAAACTTGTGGGCACCGCCGTCAACTGACCGGCGCCTGCCAGACACCGACCTCCGTCGGACGGGGACACCCGCCAGATAGGACGCTCGGTCAACCCGGGCGTTTTTGCCCTCTGGCACTCTCGACCGGAGTGTGCCAACTAGTCCTCTCAGCGCGGGTAATCTGGCACTCACACCTGTCGAGTGCCAACGCTTTACGGCGAATGCATTCGGCCGGATCCTTGATCCAGACAAACCCGCACCTCGGCCTTGTGTCCGAGGCCTCACGGAGGAACTCCAATGAACGTCAAGCCCCTCGAGGACCGCATCGTCGTCCTGCCGAACGAAGCCGAGACGACGACCAGCTCCGGCCTCGTCATCCCCGACACCGCCAAAGAGAAGCCCCAGCAGGGCACCGTTCTCGCCGTCGGCCCCGGCCGCACGCTGGACAACGGCACCGTTGCCCCGCTCGCCATTAAAGAAGGCGACACCGTTTTGTACTCAAAGTACGGCGGAACCGAAGTGACCGTCGCTGGCAAGGATTATCTGATCCTGTCGAGCCGCGACGTTCTCGCCATCATGGGAAAGTGATCTGAGGAATCCACATGGCAAAAATTCTGAAGTTTGACGAGGCCGCTCGCCGCGGTCTCGAAGCCGGAGTCAACAAGCTCGCTGACACCGTCAAGGTCACGCTCGGCCCGAAGGGTCGCAACGTCGTCATCGAAAAGAAGTTCGGCGCCCCCACGATTACCAACGACGGTGTCACCATCGCCAAGGAAATCGAGCTCGAAGATCACTTCGAGAATATGGGCGCCCAGCTCGTCAAGGAAGTCGCCACCAAGACCAACGACGTTGCTGGCGATGGCACCACCACCGCCACCGTCCTGGCCCAGGCCATGGTGAAGGAAGGCCTTCGTAACGTTGCCGCTGGCGCCAACCCGATGGGCCTTAAGAAGGGCATCGAGAAGGCTGTAGCCGCTGCCGTCGAAGCCATTTCCGCCCTGTCGATTTCGGTTGACGGCTCGACCGAGAAGGTCGCTCAGGTCGCATCGATCTCGGCGGCTGATCCGTCAATCGGCGCCACTATTGCGGAGGCGATCGACAAGGTCGGAAAGGACGGTGTTGTCACCGTTGAGGAGTCGAATACCTTCGGCACCGAGCTCGAGTTCACCGAGGGTATGCAGTTCGATAAGGGCTACCTGTCTCCGTACTTCGTGACCGACCCGGAGCGCCAGGAGGCGGTTCTCGACGATCCGTACATCCTCTTCGTCAACTCGAAGATCAGCTCGGTGCACGACATGCTGCCGGTCCTCGAGAAGGTCATGCAGACGGGCAAGCAGTTGCTCATCGTGGCCGAAGACATCGAAGGCGAAGCGCTGGCCACCCTCGTGGTCAACAAGATTCGTGGCACGTTCAACTCGGCCGCCGTCAAGGCGCCGGGCTTCGGCGAGCGCCGCAAGGCCATGCTCCAGGACATGGCGATCCTTACCGGTGGCACTGTCATCAGCGAGGAGATCGGCCTCAAGCTGGACACCGTCACCCTCGACCTTCTTGGCCGGGCCCGCAAGATCCAGATCACCAAGGACAACACCACCATCGTTGATGGCGGCGGCTCGTCTGACGATGTGAAGGGTCGCGTTGCGCAGATCAAGCGCGAGATCGACGACACTGATTCCGACTGGGATCGCGAGAAGCTCCAGGAGCGTCTGGCCAAGCTTGCTGGCGGCGTTGCCGTCATCAAGGTTGGTGCTGCGACCGAAGTTGAGCTCAAAGAGAAGAAGCACCGCATCGAAGACGCCCTCTCGGCCACTCGTGCCGCGCTTGAAGAGGGCATCGTCCCTGGCGGCGGAACGGCCCTCATCCGGGCCCGCTCAGCCATCGACGCCCTCACCCTCGTGGGCGACGAAGCCACTGGCGCGGTAATGGTGCGTAAGTCGCTTGAGGCCCCGTTGTTCTGGATTGCTCAGAACGCCGGTTTCGAAGGCTCCGTCATGGTGAATGCCGTCGAGGCGGCCAAGGGCAACATTGGCCTCAACGCCGCCACCGGCGAAATGGTTGACCTCGTGGCCGCTGGTGTTATCGACCCGGCCAAGGTCACTCGTTCAGCCCTCCAGAACGCCGCGTCGATTGCTGCGCTCCTTCTCACCACCGAGGCCATCGTGGCCGATAAGCCGGAGCCGGCTTCGGCTGGCGGCGGCGGAGGCGGCATGCCCGGCGGTATGGGTGGCATGGGCGGCATGATGTGATCACCGGCGCCGGGCCCCGTGCCTAGCGCCCACCGGGACTTCGCTCTCGGCACTCACACGACCCACACGCAGGTGGAAACGGTCGGACCTTCGGGTCCGGCCGTTTTTGCATTGCTGCCCGCTCACATTCTCCCAAACCCAAACCAAACCCAAACCCAAGCAAGGGGAATGCGCGCGGTCTGGCCTCGCCTAACTCTGACGGAGGTCGCGGATGAGGTCGGTGGCCAGGGTGACGAGGGCGGCGCAGACGAGGGCGATACCGAACCAGCGTGCTGGGGTGACATGTTCGCCGAGGACGAGGACGGCGCAGGCGAGTTGACCGATGGGGGTGATGTACTGCAGCAGGCCGAGCAACGCCAGAGGTATGCGGGTGGCGGCAATGCCGAAGAGGCTGAGCGGGACGGCGGTAACGACCCCGACCGTAAGCGCGAGGAGCATTGTTCCTGCGGACGTGTGAAGGACATCGAGGCCACCGCGGCGAGCAGTGAGTACGAGGAGACCAACGATGCCGATCGGCACCATCGTGAACGTTTCCGCAGCGAGGGCGCGCACACCGTCGAGCCCGGTCGTCTTCTTCAAGAATCCGTAGAGCCCAAAACTACAGGCGAGGGAGAGGGCGACCCACGGAACATTTCCGTAGGCAATGGTAAGTACACAGACCGATGCCGCTCCGAACATCAGCGCGACCTTCTGCGCCGGCCGCAAGTGCTCATGCAATACGAACACGCCGAGAGCAACCGATATGAGCGGGTTGATGAAGTACCCGATCGCCGCGTCGACTACGTGGCCGTTGGCCGCCGCCCATACGTAGATCAGCCAGTTTGTGGTGACCATCAAACCAGCGAGAGCAACCAGCGCCAGTCGTCGGCGGTCGGAGAGAAGTTCTCGGAACCAGGCCCGGTCTCGCTGGATAGCCAAGACGACCCATACCGCGAGACTGGTCAGCACGATTCGTAGACCGGCCAACTCGAATGGACGAATCTCCTTCAAACGATGGAAGTACAGGGGAAAGAGCCCCCAAATCAAATACGCCGACGCTCCCGTCAGGATGCCCGTTCGACGATCTGACTGATCCGGAGCGTGCACCGGTTCAACCGTACCGGTCCCCGCTGGGCATCAGTCAAGGGTGATCGCGATGAACGCGTCCGCACCCTTGTTCTTTCGGAACCGCTTCGCCAGCGAGCCCGCCAGGTCGATGAGCCGCTTCTTCCATGTGTACTTACGATTGAGCAGGCCATGAACGAACACGCCTTGGTCACCTCCGAGGAGCACCGCGGTTGCCCCATAGCTCGGACCGGAGACGACGCCTTTGACGTTGCAAGCGGCGACCTCCACCTTCGGAGTAGCTCGGATGCGTTTGATCTTGCCAGCGTCGATCGCCGAGTACACGTAGAGCTTGGCGTCGTGTGTGGCGAACCACACGGCCGTGACGACGGGTACGCCGTTCTGGCGAAAGGTGGTCAGGGCGATGTATTGCTGGCGATCAAGCGGATGCGTGGGGGTGTTCATTGGTTCCTTTACGTAGGGTCCGGAACGTTAGCGAGCGAGGTGGACAGGAAGGAAAGGACCGCCCGCGAAGGTTGACTAGCCGAAGCCGAAGCCGAAGCCGAAGCCGAAGGGACGCCGGTAGGCTGATCTCATGGCATTTGCTCCTCCTCCCGCTGATCCGGCCAAGTTGTTGGCCACGCTAATGCTGTGGGAGAAGGGTGAAGAGGGTCCCGGTCGTACCTTGGCCGACCTCAAGACGGGTGGACTGCAACAGTTGCTTGCCTCTCTCGTCGAGTCAGCGGCCTAGCCCGCCACTTCGCTGCGACCAGTGCCTCGAGGCGGTCTACAGACGATCCCGCGCCCAAGTGATTGGCTGCCGGGCGAGGCAAATCCCTGGTCGGGCCGGGTGGGACCGACCTCGTTTGCGCTCGACGAAATCGAGCGTCGACTCGGCCGTCACATCGTTGCACTGGACGCAGCCGAGGCGAGCGGTCAACCGATCGAGGATTCTGCGATCCCGACGACACCAATGCGTCCGCCGTTCGTGACCACCCGACGAGACGCTGCCGTGCTCGCTCCACTGTTTGTGGACACAACCGGTGAAACGAGCGTTCTGCTGACTCGCCGATCTGGTGGTTTGCGCAATCACCGGGGCGAGGTTTCCTTTCCCGGCGGACGGATCGACCCAGGAGAGTCGGCTATCCAGGCGGCGCTACGCGAGACACATGAGGAAGTTAACCTCCACCCGTCCGAGGTACGAGTCGTTGGGCGTCTCGAGCCATTAACCACCGTGGTCTCGTCGTCGAAAATCATCCCCTTCGTTGGAGTCGTCGATGACATGGCTGCTCTAATGGCCACGCTGGTTCCGAGCCCCGCTGAGGTCGATCGCATTTTCAGCGTGACCCTACGCGAACTTACGGAGCCGGATTGCTTTCGAGAGGAGATCTGGACCTTCGCCGACGGCACGTTCCCGGTGTGGTTCTTTGAAGTCGAAGACGACACCGTGTGGGGCGCAACCGGCCGCATGCTCCGTCGCCTCCTTGACCTCGTGCTGCTGTAGCTGAGCGGGTGCAGCGTGAAGCTTTAGCGTCAGTGTGAAGGTTTGACGTCGACGTTTGTCCTTCACTCTGACGGCAGACCTTCACACTGGCGATCCGTGCGGCCAGTAGCCTGGCGGGCTTGAATGCCGGGATGCACGAGACGGTTCTTGTCGTTGACTTCGGCGCACAGTACGCCCAGCTGATTGCTCGGCGAGTGCGCGAGGCGAACGTGTATTCCGAGATCGTGCCGCACACGATCACTGCCGCCGCCATGGCCGCCCGCCAGCCGGCCGCCATCATCCTCTCCGGTGGTCCAGCCTCGGTTCACGTGGACGGTGCGCCGCAACTCGACCCGGCGATTTATGACCTCGGTGTACCCATCCTCGGAATTTGTTACGGCGCACAACTCCTCGCCCAGCAGCTCCCTGGCGGCGCGGTGGCCAACACCGGCCGCGGCGAATACGGCCGCACAATCGTAAGTACACTGAGCGAAGGTGGCACCCTGCTCAAGGGTCTGCCTCCACAGCAGACAACGTGGATGAGTCATTTTGATTCCATCCAAACGCTCCCCGATGGATTCGTGGCCACCGCCTGCACGCCCGAGATTCCGATCGCCGCGATGGAGTGCCTGGACCGACGCATCGTCGGCGTGCAATTCCATCCCGAGGTCGTGCACTCCGAACACGGACAGACGATTCTTAAGGCCTTTCTCTACGACGTCGCCGGTCTCGCACCTTCGTGGACGAAGGCGAGCATTATCGACGAGCAAATTGAGAAGATACGCGCACAGACGAAAGGGGAGAAGGTTCTCTGCGCGCTAAGTGGTGGGGTCGACTCGGCCGTTGCTGCAGCGCTCGTGTATCGAGCTGTTGGCGATCGGCTGACGTGTGTGTATGTGGACACCGGTCTGATGCGTGAAGGCGAGAGCGTGCAGATTGAGGAGACGTTCGTCCGCAACTTCGGTGTGGAACTGGTGCACGTCAACGCCGCCGAGCGGTTCTACTCATTGCTCGACGACGTTGCCGACCCCGAACGCAAGCGCAAGATCATCGGAGAAACGTTCATACGGGTGTTTGAAGAGGAGGCCCGAAAGCTCAGCGTCGACGGCTGCAAGTTCCTCGTCCAGGGCACGCTGTATCCCGACGTGATCGAGTCCGGCAGCGGTCACGCGTCCACCATCAAGAGCCATCACAACGTGGGTGGGCTGCCCGACGACATGGACTTCGAACTCGTCGAACCGCTGCGCGATTTGTTCAAGGACGAAGTACGGGCGGTGGGCACGGCGCTCGGCCTTCCGGACGAGATTGTGTGGCGCCAACCGTTTCCCGGCCCTGGCCTGGCCGTGCGGATCGTCGGTACCATCACGGCTGAGCGGGTGAAGATTGTGCGCGCCGCCGACGCCATCGTGCGTGAGGAGGTCAAGAATGCGGGCCTTGAACGTGAGATCTGGCAAGCCTTCGCCGTGCTTCCGGTCATACGCAGCGTGGGGGTTATGGGCGATGAACGTACGTATGCTTACCCAATCGTGCTGCGGGCGGTAACGAGCGACGACGCGATGACAGCGGACTGGGCCCGTCTGCCCTACGACCTCGTGGACACCATCTCGCGGCGCATCGTCAATGAGGTCAAGGGCGTAAACCGCGTCGTCCTCGACGTCACCTCCAAGCCACCCGGCACCATCGAGTGGGAGTAGCTAGTGGTCTGGCTTCGAATAACCAGCACGCCGATGCTTCGCATCGGGGCTGCTCGTGGCCGGAATCTCGGCGCATCGACGCCCAGGTTGTATCTGCGCCAGACCACTAATTCCGGAGTAGTTCCACGTCTGGATACTGCAAGACCTGCGAATCGGCACTGACGAGCGTGAGTTTCTCAATCATTGCCTGAGCGATGAGAAGACGATCGAACGGATCACGATGCAACGTTGGTAGCGCCGCCAGTTGTTGGGCGTGCTCCCATGTGAGTGCCAGGGGTCGGGCGCCAAGTTCACGGCAGAGGGCAATCGGCGTGTCGGGTAGGGCCATCTTGCCGAGCGCGGTTTTGATGCTCATCTCGGCGATGCTGGCCGACGAAATGAACAGCACGTTCTCTGTGTCGTGGAGCATTTTGGCGACGTCGTCGCCCAGGCGGTCCGGAACAAGTGCGGCCCAAACGGCGATATGGGTATCGAGCAGGTACCCGCTCACAGAAGCGGTTCGTCCATAGCGTCGAGAACTTCCTTTGGGGTTTCGTCGAAGTCGTCGGCAATGAATCCGTGGCCGGCCCAAAAACCCAACCGACGTGCGGGCTGGTCTTGCAACTCGGCGGCGAGCCCCCGCTTGGTCAGGTCGGACACAACGTCCCCGATCGGCCGGCGCTCATTGAACGCTCGCTGGCGGACGGCCGCGTACACGTCGTCGTCGAGCGTCAACGTCGTGCGCATCAACGCATCGTAACATCACCATGCGCACGGCCAAGCAATTGTTCGCTACGGTTTGATCGGGTTTTTGTACGTGTCGAGGTAGACGATGTCTTCGATGGGGCCGCGCTCGGCCGGTCGGAAATCGGTGCCGAGCGTGTACCCGATGGGCAGCAGACCGGCCTGGGTCATGTGGTCCGGGATTCCCAGCAGTTCGGCCGCTTCCGATTCGAGACCGAGGTGGAGCGTGGTGTAGGTACTCCCGAGGCCACGGCTGCGTAGGGCCAACTGGAAGCTCCACATGGCCGGAATGATCGAGCCGAACAAGCCGGCAGCCTCGCCTGGGGTTGTCGCCCTACCGATTATCAGCGGAATCACCATGACCGGGACGCGCGCGAGATTCTGGGCCAGAAATGACGCCGAGTCCATCACTCGTCCCGTTTGCGTGGCCGGGTCCGCGGTCTTTGCTCCCGCCGCCAGGTACTCGCCCCCGGCCCGGTTGTAGAGCGCCGCGAGGGCATCTTTCTTGGCCTGGTCGCGGATAACCATCCAGCGCCACCCTTGACGGTTCGACCCGGTCGGCGCCTGCACGGCCAGGCGAAGGCAGTCGAGGATCACGTCGTCGGGAACGGGCTTGTCGAAGTCCAGCCGCTTGCGGACGGCACGCGTCGTCGAGAGCAGTGCGTCGGTCTGGGCGAGGTCGAATTCCATACCGTCAGCTTCGCCGATGACTGGCAATGGCGCCATTGTGGAGATAAACCTGCTCGTTGGGTCCGGGACGAGTCACATTTCGATCACCTGTGCGTGTGCATTTCGCATCGGCACACCCACGCAAAGCGATAGGTCAGCGTTGGCGGAGGCTCGCCTCGAACCCGTCGAGAAGGCGAGCGAGGTTGCGATCGAACCTTCCTGCGTCCTCGGAGTTCTGGTGAATCTGCATCCACAGATGTTCCAGCCCGGTCGAGTCCACCATGTCCTGCAGCGTCGGATAGTCCCCACCGGAGAGGAGCTCCCGCATGTACCTGAGCATCTCATGGCTATTCGCCTCGTCGTGGAGCAGATTGTTGCGCACGAAGAGGCAGTGCCCGAACACGTACTCGTCGACGGTGGTCATGAGGTCGAGCTTTGCCGCCAGCGGAGCATTGAACCCGGAAACCGCCTGCAGCGTCTGATCAAAGTGACGCATCGCGTTCGGGCCGATCGGCGGGTCATCGTTGATGTCGAGCACCCACCCGTGACGCAGGAGGGCGTCTCGCGATCGACGGGCCACGAGCGTGATAGCGGGGCGCCATTCCTTCGGCATCGGCGTCGTCGGGGGAAGCAAAACCTCGCCCAACATGGCGTCGATCACCAGACTGAGGAGCTCGTCCTTGGTGCGGACGTAGTGGTAAAGCGACATCGTTCCAACATCGAGCTCGGTGGCCAAGCGGCGCATGGAGAGCGCGTCGATACCCTCGGCATCGGCGATGCGGATGGCGGCGGCGGCGATGTCGTCTCGGGTGAGGCGGGGGCGACGCGCCGCGGCGGTGTCACGGGTCCACACGTTGGTGGCGTCGAGGTGAGTGGCGAGTCGCTCCAGCGTGCCTGCGTACTTCGCTGCTTTGGCGGCAGCGGCTGAAGTTTTGCGGGCGATTTCCTCGGTGATCTCCTGCTTGAGATCGTCCGTGAACTCTTTGCTGATCTCGGCCTTCAGCTTGTTGATCGCCGCCTTGCGGGTGGCCTTGGCGGTGGCCGAAGGAGCGGGGTTGAAGAAGGGATTGTCCTCTCTCGCTTTTTTTCTTGCCATGACGTACAGCGTACTGCTAACGTTAGACGTACTATGTACGAATCAACAGTACGGGATACGAATAGAGTGTCGTCAGGCGTCACGACGGAAGGCCTCGGAAAACGGTTCGGCGATCTGTGGGCGCTTCGAGACCTGAATTTGAACGTCGCCCCTGGCACGGTCCTTGGCCTCCTCGGTCACAACGGGGCCGGAAAGACCACGGCGATTCGCATTCTCACGACCCTCTCGCAGCCGACGGAAGGTTCGGGCCGGGTCGCCGGACTCGACGTGGTCACCGATGCCGCATTAGTACGTGAACATATTGGTGTGGCGGCCCAGCAAGCCACCGTTGATGGACTCATGAGCGCTCGGCTCAACCTGCAAACGATCGGGCGCCTCAGCGGCATGTCAAAAGCACAAACTCGTATGCGCGGTGACGAACTGCTGGAGCAGCTTGATCTCACAAAGTTTGCGAACGAACTGGTGAAGACGTTTTCGGGTGGAATGCGTCGTCGCCTCGATCTCGCCGCCAGCTTGATGACGCGGCCCTCGGTCCTTTTCCTCGACGAACCGACCACCGGGCTCGATCCCCGCAGTCGCAACGATCTCTGGGACATGTTGCGTGATCTCGTACGCCAGGGAGCCACCGTGATCCTCACCACGCAATATCTCGAAGAGGCCGACCGCTTGGCCGACGACATCGTCGTCCTCGATCACGGGCGCACCGTGGCCCACGGCACGCCGAGCGAACTCAAGTCCCAGATCGGCAACGACCGCTTCGATGTGACCGTCGCTTCGGCTTCTGTCCTCGCCACGGCGGCCTCGGCGCTGCAGCCGTTTGCGGCGGAGGCACCCATGATCGACGAAGAGCGCCTTGTCGTGACTATCCCGGTGCGCGAAGGTGCGCGCCTCATCGATGTCGTACGCGCGCTTGATAATGCAGGAATTGATGTGATCGACGCCACCCGCCGCCAGGTCACCCTTGACGATGTCTTCCTCACTCTCACCAGTGCCACCTCTCCCACCGCCATTGCTTCTGAAGGAGCGCTCGTATGAATCACAGCGTCGTTTCGGATTCTCTGCTTGATCGTGCCCGGCAGGTCTCACTATGAGCCACAGCGTCGTCTCCGACTCTCTGACCTACGCCCGCCGAAACCTCGAGCACATCCGCCAAATCCCTGAGAAGCTGACCGAGGTCACGGTGCAGCCATTGATGTTCACGCTGCTCTTTGCCTACGTGTTCGGTGGCGCCATTGCCGTGAAGGGGGGCGGGTACAAGGAGTACCTGATCGGCGGCATCCTCATTCAGTCATTGACGTTCGCCATGATGGGTCCGGCCACCGCACTCGCCACCGATCTGCAGGAAGGGGTGATCGATCGCTTCCGTGTCCTTCCGTCGCGACGGAGCGCATACATGCTCGGTCACTACCTGGCCGAGCTCGCCGGGGCGCTGCTCGCCATTTCCGTGCTTCTCGTTGCTGGGCTCGTTGTCGGATGGCGCCCGCACACGAGCGTGCTTCAATTCGCTGAAGCCCTCGGCCTCCTTGTGGTCTTTGCTTCAGCAATGATTTGGCTCGGTCTCTGGCTCGGTGCACTCGTTCGTTCGCCCGATGCGGTGATGGGCATCGGCTTCGTTGTCGTATTCCCACTTACATTCCTGAGTAATGCGTTCGTGCCCCTTAACACGCTGCCCAGCGTGTTGCAGTGGCTGGCGTCCTACAACCCAATCAGTGTGCTCGTGGCTGCGGTGCGTACCTTGTTCGGCAATCCCGTAGCCCCGGTGTCCAAGCACTCGTGGCCGATCGATCACCCGGTGCCCGCGGCGTGGGCGTACTGCGTCGTGCTCATCGTGATCGGCTACGTGATCGCCCAACGCCGCTACCGCAACCGCACCAAGGACTAACGAACTTAGGTAACCGGTATAGGTAACTCCCCTCACGACAAAGCTGACTATGCGAGAGCGACCTCGGCCGGTGCCCAGCTCAGGAGATGGACGGACAACCCGTGCACTTCGATGTCTGGCGTGGTCCCGCAGCCCGAGCTCAGCTCGTCTTTTGGTCTAGCAATGATGCGGCCCTCCACGCAAAGAAGGTTGCCCACCGACGCAATCGCCTCAATGGTTTCGGCCACCCGCCCGGTAACGGTGACCGGAATACGGTCGAGCTGTTCATGTGCAGCAAGTACGGCAAGGGTGAACGTGGCGCGCATGGAATCCCCCAGTGCCAACAGCAGGTGGCGGCGTGAAACCGCAGCCAGCGATGGATCGGCTGAGCAATATCTTGAAACAGTTCAACGAGAACTTCGGGACACTGTTCGAAGACACCGATCGCATCGTCGCCCGCATCCGCGAAGACATCGCCCCGAAGGTTGCCGCCGACCTGGCATTCCAAAACGCCAAGGCCAATACCCCTCACACAGCAGGTATGGCGCGTGATCAGGCTTTGGCCAAGGTGATGCAGCTTCTGTTGAAAGACGACACCCAGGTCTACAAACAATTCGTGGAAAACGACTCGTTCAAGCGCTTCGTTTCCGATCTCGTACGCGAACTTACCAACGACGCAGCATGATCGGGACACCTCGGCTGCATCGAACGGTTCGCTGATGGCGATGAGCGATCTGTACTTCGATGGAGTGTTGGTTCCGGGTCCAACTCGTTATCGCACCGA
>JAYVSS010000335.1:0-3480 GCA_043775075.1 Acidimicrobiia bacterium | reverse complement strand
GTGAACATGGGACCGTGCGTGTTGCGTTCAACCGACCCGAAGTTCGTAATGCGTTCCGGCCCCATACCGTTGATGAGCTCTACACCGCATTAGATCACGCGCGCATGTCCGGCGATGTTGGATGTGTACTTATTACTGGCAACGGGCCGTCGGCCAAAGACGGTGGTTGGGCGTTCTGCTCTGGTGGCGATCAACGAATCCGCGGGCGTGATGGATATCGGTACGCCGAGGGCGAAACGTCGGCGTCGATCGATCCGGTCCGCGCGGGCCGTTTGCATATTCTCGAAGTCCAACGATTGATCCGCTTCATGCCGAAGGTCGTGATCTGCGTGGTCCCCGGATGGGCCGCCGGGGGAGGACACTCACTTCATGTCGTATGTGATCTCACGATTGCCTCGCGTGAACACGCTCGGTTCAAGCAGACGGATGCCGATGTCGGTTCGTTCGACGGAGGGTACGGCAGCGCCTACCTCGCCCGTCAAGTTGGTCAGAAGTTCGCCCGGGAGATCTTTTTCCTTGGACGTGAATACAGTGCCGAGGACATGCACCGTATGGGTGCGGTCAACGAAGTGGCCGACCACGTGGAGTTGGAAAATGTGGCATTGCAGTGGGCGAAGGAAATCAATGGGAAGTCACCGACCGCCCAGCGCATGCTGAAGTATGCGTTCAACCTGCTCGACGATGGACTCGTTGGCCAGCAGCTGTTCGCCGGCGAGGCAACCCGGCTGGCGTACATGACCGACGAGGCAACCGAGGGCAAAGAATCGTTCCTCGAAAAGCGCGTCCCGGACTGGTCGCCCTACCCCTGGTATTACTGACCCAAGTTCACCGAACCACTGGCGGTCGAAGGTGTGGAGTTCGACGGTTACTGGGGCGACTGCGTCGGTGGGAACGGTCAGGGCGAACACCCGGGCCGACATTTTGGCTTGTCTCGTCGAGGGCCAATCCGGGGCAGTTTTGCTTAGGTAAGTGCACATAGGAACGAAACACCCACGGCACGTCGGCATCATCACTGACGATGACGTCCGCACTCCCGTCCGGCGGGAAGATTGCCCGCCAAGTCCTGGTGTCGCGCGGCCCGACACTTTCCGCCAGAGCGATCAGCCTGTCGATCGTGGTTTCGGGATTGGCATCCTTTTCCCCCTGCTAACAGAGGTTCACGATCACTTGCGGCGAATAGTTCCAGTTGATCCCGCGCGGCGGAACCAGACGTGACGTTTCCACCGGGTTGAAGATGAGAAAAGTCCGGATCGGTGCGGCTGGTGTCGTCGACCCACTCTGCCGCTGATCGGCCGTCCTGACCGGGTTCCTTTGCCGCCCGAATGCTTCGCCGCCCCGCCATACGGTCACCCATGCGAAAGAGATAGCCGACCGGATTTGCGAGGCGATGCACGTTTACCCAGTGCGCCCACGCATAGACGTAGACCTCGGACAGAACTTCTTCCGCCACTTGACGGCCATGGTGAGCGGCAAACGCCCGGAACAGCCGGTCTCGACTGGTGACCACAAAAGCTTCAAACTCGCTCGCGCACTAACGGAACGGTTTGCGTCGCCCAAGACGTTTACAGAGTTTGTCATTGCGTCCGCCTTTCCCTACTTATTCAAAGACTTGGCGAGTCGAGTTTCATTCACGAAATTGCTCTCGTGCCAGGCTGGAGCCATGACGACGCCGTTTGAGGATGCTGTTCGCCGGGTCCACGATGAGTTCGCCGACCATCGGGAGGAGGCTCGCTCGCTGGTGGGGCTGATGACCCTCGATGAGAAGCTGGGGTGCCTCGATGGTGACCTTGATGCCTGGGCGGGCCTGGCCGAGATGGCCACCGGCGGCTATCATCAGCGGACTTTTCCTGCCGCCGTCGTTGAGCGGCTCGGCATTCCCGGCCTTCAGTTTTCCGACGGCCCGCGTGGTTGCGTGGTCGGAGAGAAGACGGCGTTCCCAGTGAGTATGGCTCGGGGGGCGACGTGGGACCCGTCGCTGGAGGAACGCATCGGCGAGGCCATCGGGGCCGAGCTACGCAACGTTGGCGCCACGTACTACGGAGGCGTGTGCGTCAATCTTCTGCGTCACCCCGGTTGGGGTCGGGCCCAGGAAACCTACGGCGAAGAGCCGTATCTCGTCGGCGAGATGGGAAGCGCGCTTACCAGAGGGGCCCAGAACCACGTGATGGCATGTGTCAAACACTTCGCCCTCAATTCGATGGAGAACGCCCGGTTCACCGTTGACGTCTCGGTGGACGAACGGGCGCTGCATGAGATCTACCTGCCCCACTTTCGGCGGGTGATCGAAACCGGTGTGGCCAGTGTTATGTCCGCGTACAACTCAGTGAACGGTGAGTGGTGCGGCGAGAACGCCACTCTGCTGAACTCCATCCTCCGTGACGAGTGGGGCTTCGACGGATTCGTTACTAGCGACTTCATCTTCGGGCTTCGGGATGCGGCCAAGAGCGTGATCGCCGGCCTCGATATCGAGATGCCGTTTCGTCAACAACGCCATGCCCGTTTGACGACAGCCCTGGCCGACGGCTCGCTTTCCGAAGGCGAGGTTGACCGTGCGGTAACGAACACGGTGGCCACGTTGCTGCGTTTTGCCCCGACATTCGAGCGTGAGGCGGTCCCTGCTCGCGTACTGAGTCGAGCGCACCGCCAGCTTGCCCGTGAAACCGCCACCGCTTCGATGGTACTGCTCCGCAACGAAGGTGCTTTGCTGCCGCTGGCCAAGCCGTTGCTCAAGTCCGTTGCCTTCATCGGCAAGCTCGCCGCCATCGCCAACCTCGGTGATCACGGGTCAAGCGACGTGATCGTGCCCGACTGTGTGACCTTCCTCGACGGAGTGCGCGCGGCCCTCGATGGAACGGGCGTCGAGCTCCGCCATGATGACACCGATGCTGAAATTGCCCGCGGGGCTGACGCGGCCATCGTGGTGGTTGGGTTCACTCATGAACACGAGGGTGAATACGTTGACCATGCGGGCACCGCACCGTTGCTCGCCGAACTCTTCCCCGAGCGCACGCCGGCCGACGACGCGGCGATGGCGGAGGTCTTTGGACGCGTGGAAAAGAAAGGCGAGACGCGAGGTTTCTCGCCCGGGGGTGATCGTCGTACTTTGGGTCTGCTGCCGGAAGACGAAGCGTTGATCGCCGCCGTGCGGGACGTGAACCCCAACGTGGTGGTGGTGGTCATGAGCGGCAGCGCGGTGACCATGACGTCGTGGATCGACACTGTTCCGGCCGTGGTGATGAGCTGGTACCCAGGTATCGAGGGAGGCCATGCGCTCGCCGACTTGTTATTTGGTGACGCTGATTTTGCCGGTCGACTCCCATTCGTCGTCCCGACCGACGAGGCCCATCTCCCCCATTGGGATATCGATGCCCGCACCGAAACGTATGACCTGTGGCATGGGCACGCGAAGCTACGGCGAGATCAACGTGAGCCGGCATTTCCGTTTGGATTCGGTCTCTCCTACGGCCGCTGCGAGATAGT
>JAYVSS010000334.1:0-4169 GCA_043775075.1 Acidimicrobiia bacterium | reverse complement strand
AACGCGTTTGGCTTTAACCGGACCCCGCCGCTCGATATTGATCCGGGCGCGGCGCGCTCATCGTTTCCCGATGTTCCGTTCTTCGTTCGTAACGACCCGGCGCTCGCCCAGGCGGCAATCGGTCAAGGCCAGGTGGCGGCCACCCCCCTCGAGATGGCCCTCGTTGCTTCGGGGATCGCCAACAACGGCGTGATCATGGAGCCGCACGTACTCAAGGAAGCTAGAGATAGCGACGGCGCCCAGGTGCGAGGCGAACCGAAGAACGAGTGGCGCCGCGCCGTGTCGGCGGAAACGGCGGCCCAGGTGAAGACGCTCATGGTTGATGTGGTGAACGCCGGAACGGCGAAACGAGCGGCGATCGTCGGAGTGCAGGTCGCGGCCAAGACCGGGACCGCACAGACCGGACGCAAAACCGCGCACGCCTGGATCATCGCCTTCGCTCCGGCGGACAACCCGACCGTGGCCGTCGCCGTGATCGTCGAGAACCAGCCCGAGGTCAGCACCGCCACCGGCGGGAAAATCGCTGCCCCGATTGCCCGCCGAGTGATCCAGGCGGCACTGGCCGCCCAAGCTGGGTAACGCTATGGATCGCCAGACCGTAGCGCGGGCAAAGTAACGTCTCTGGCTGTCATGGGTTTGCAAGACATCGTCGTCAACAATCGATACCGGCTCGATCAGCGGCGGGGACGAGGCCTACTCACCGACGACTACGACGCCCACGACACGCTCCTCGATAGGGCGGTCACGGTAAAGGCGCTTCTTCCCGAACTCGCCGCCGATGCGGACTTCGTCGACCGTTTTCGCCAGCAGGCGCAGGCCGCCGCCAATCTCACCCACCCGGGCCTCGTCGGGGTGCTTGATTGGGGTCGCGAAGCCGAAGGAATCGACGGTCGTCCGGGGCCGACGTACTTCTTGGTCACCGAGCACAACGCCGATCGGACTTTGACCGATTACGTCGCGTCCAACGGCCCCCTGCCGGTTGAGCGGTCAATCCATGTGCTCATCGGCATCGCCACCGTGCTCGAACACTGCCATCGCGAGGGGGTGCTGCACGGCGGAGTTACCCCTGATCTGGTCACCGTGTCCTCGCGCGGCGACGTCCGTCTGTCCGAAGTGGCCCTCACGAACTCGTTCGCTCCGGACTGGACACCGCCGGAAATTCGCTGGGACCAGGCCCTCTGGCGTGCTCCCGAGCAGTTCAAGGGAGAGCGCGCCGATGCCCGTACCGACGTGTACGACGTCGGTGCCGTGGGCTATTACGTCGCCACCGGTCTGCCGCCGTTTCCCGGTGAGACGGTCTCTCAGGTCAAACAACGCACCCTCGAAACCATTCCGCCAGCGCCGACGAAGCGCAATCCCAAAGTTCCCAAGAGCCTGCAGTCCATCATCGGCAAGTCCATGGCGAAGGAACCCGGGGATCGCTACGCCACCATTGCTGATCAACGCCAGGCCCTCGTGCGCCTCCGCGATCAGCGGGCCGCTGGTCGGCCTGACAACGGTTCGAACGGTTCGAACGGTTCGAACGGTTCGAACGGGGACCTTGCCGGACCGACGGACGCCGTCGTCGGCGCCTCGCCCCTCGTCGCCACGCCTCACGTTGGGTCGGTGGCCGACGATGCGACGGTCGCCCTGTCCCGGGCCAAACCCGGGCTCGACCGCCGCGAGGCGGCGCTCAGCGCCATCGGGTCCGCCTCGTCGACCATGTCACCTACGTCGTCTCGGTCGACGGACACGGCCGATCTCACTATGGTCGCCACCGCTGTAAACCGACCCCGAAAACGGACCGTCGCCGTCCCCGACGATGAAGCGCGAGTCAGCTCAGACCTCGCCCGCCTCGATGGCAAGCGCAAGCGCAATGGGCTCTACCTCGGGGTTTTGGCGATCCTGCTCGGCGTGCTCGGCCTGCTGCTCTTTCTCCTCGCCCGTCAACTCGGGGTGCTCGACAACGGCAAGGCCACAATCGATGTCCCCAACGTGGTCGGGCAGGAGTCCGCCGACGCCAACACCACGTTGGCGGCCGCCGGCTTTCGTGTTCGGGCTATCCAGGAATCAAACGACAAGTTCGCCGCCAACATCGTCTTTCAAACCAAACCGGCAGCCGGGGCGAAGCGGGCCAAGGATGCCGAAGTAGCGATTTACATCTCCACCGGCGTCAACATCCCAGTCATTCCGGCCGTCGTCGGCGACACCATTGAAGTGGCGAAGGCGAAGTTAGCCGCCGGTGGCTACGCCATGGTCGCTACCGAAGAAGTGAACGATTCCGCCGCCCCGGGCACGGTAATCCGCCAGGACCCGGCGGCCGACGCCGAAGCCAAACCCGGCCAAACGGTCACGGTGTTCGTGGCCAAAGCAACCGGAACAGTGGCTATTCCCGAGGTCGCCGGAAAATCGCCGGACGATGCCCGGATCGACCTCACCAAGATCGGCTTTCGCGTGGCCGTGCAGCAGGAAGCATCTCCAACGGTGCCCAAGGGAACCGTCATCCGGAGCGAACCCGCCGCCCCGGCCAAAGTGGACCGCGGCTCTCCTGTGGTGATCTTCGTCTCCGCCGGAAAGGGAATTTCCGTGCCGAGCGTGATTGGCACCAATCAGGCCGACGCCACCGCCGCGCTCATCGCCGCCGGGTTCAAAGTGGACGCCACATCTCGGTCTGTGAGTGATGCCGCCGACGTCTCGCGCGTGATGTCGCAAACGCCGAGTCCAGGTGCTGAGGCCGAACCCGGCGCCACCGTCGTCATTCGCGTCGGGGTGCTTTCGACGGAAACTTCGACGTCGCGACCGCGCCGAACGGTCCCGACGGACAACACCACAGTTGTTTCCGTCGTTCCGGCGCCATCCACGCCCGAACCGACGGCGGCGCCCACCGCCGCTCCAACGCCCGCACCCACCGCCGCCCCTACGCCCGCACCCACCGCCGCCCCTACGCCGGTCCCGGTCACCGCTCAGCCGGCCACCACGGTCGCGTAGAAAGGCCGCGCCACGTCGCTATCGACAAAGGGTAAGGAAGTTTTCGAGGAGTTTGTGACCACCCTCGGTCAGGATGGCTTCGGGGTGGAACTGCACGCCGTGGATCGGGAGCGACCGGTGGCGAACAGCCATCACGATCCCATCTTCGGTCGTCGCTGTTACTTCCAAGACCTCGGGCATCGTTTCAGGGTCAATCACTAGCGAGTGATAGCGGGTCGCCGTGAAGGGCGTCGGTAGACCGGCCAGTACGCCGACCCCGCGGTGATTCACTTCCGACGTCTTGCCATGCAGAAGCGACGGCGCCCGCACCACATCTCCCCCGAACACCTGCCCGATGGCCTGATGACCGAGGCACACTCCAAGGATTGGCGTGTCGGCGCCAAGTTCGGTAATGACCGACGGACTGACACCAGCGTGTTCGGGACGACCCGGGCCGGGCGAGATCAAAATCCCATCGACCTTGAGGGCGCGGATCTCGTCCATGGTCAACACATCGTTGCGCTGCACGATCGGTTCAGCTCCGAGCTCACCGAGATACTGCACAAGGTTGTACACGAACGAGTCATAGTTATCGATCACCAGCACGCGAGACACGCCTGCGACCGTAGCGGGCCTAAGCCGTTGGCAACGACGACTTTTCCCTCGCTCCCTCGCCGTGCGAGTCGGCCGGGTAGCCTGTGACGTGTGGCATCTGATGACAAGTCCGGATCGAAAATGAGCAGTGCTCGGCGCGCCGCGGTGAAGGGTGGACGCTTCACCCCCAAAGGGACGTCGGCGCCGGTCAAGGGAATCAAGGGCAAAGCGGCCGAGCGGTCGGGGGCCAACAAGACGGCTGAGCCAAAGCTTCCGGCCTATGCCCAAAGCGGCCGCTATACCGCCCCCACCCAACGTGAGGCCGAAATCGTCCAGCAGTCCAAGCCGTGGGTTGTCCCGGCCCTGGTTGCCCTCCTCGTGCTCGGCATGCTGCTCATCGTGAACTACTACGTCGGGGTGCTTCCCGGCGGTCGCTCCGGGTACTACCTCCTTGGGGGACTAGTCGCCATCACCGGTGGCTTCGCCGTGGCCACCCAACTTCGGTAACGCTCCCCGGGGGCGCTCAAGTCTCGGAACGGCGTTCAGCTACTTACACGACTGTCATTCTCCCCAAGGTTATCCCCAGCCTGGGGACATTGGGACGGCGCCACCTCACGCCTCCCCCACCT
>JAYVSS010000333.1:0-5785 GCA_043775075.1 Acidimicrobiia bacterium | reverse complement strand
GCAACCACGGTTACTGGCGGTTCGGACGACTGCTGCGTGGGGAGTGACGATGCCACGATCACGCCGCGGGTTAACCCGTCGGCGGCCACCCGAGCGGCCTTCGCCGTGGCCTCGAGGGGCGCGACCGTACTGATTTGGCGAAGAAGGTCGACCAACGTTTTGATCGTTCTGACGAAATCGCCACCGCTGATTTCCTCGTAGGCGAGAACTGCCTTGAGGTCGTCGCCTTTCGCCCACTGTTGCGCCATATGGACGAAGCCGGGGTCGATCCGCCGGGTGAGCGGAACCCCCGACGTTGCCTCATGGTGGGCGAGGTCCTCAGCCAAATCGTTGAGCTTCCACCAACGAGACGCCAGAGGCTTGGGGAACTCATCGGGAAGATCGCCGTCCCGATTGCGTCGATCCCCCTCGCCGTTGCGTCGAGCCGCGGCCTGTACGGCCTCTCGACCGGTTCGTCGGGTCGCCGCGCCTGGTCCGCGCGCCTCGTACACAAACACCGAGGCGAGGCCGGCGATCGCTGGTGGTTGCAACCCGTCGAACACGCCAGCGCGAAGCGCCTCGGCAATGAGCAAATCAGACTCGTGGTAGAGACCGGCAAGAAGCCTGCCAGCGTCGGTCAGCGTCCATCCGTCGACATAACCGAGTGTGCTTAGTAACCCGATCAACCGATCAAATTGATCAGTGAGCGAATGTTCGCGTCCGGCCATCGTTGCTTCGATGCGCACCAGTTCATTGCGCAAACGATCGGCGTGGTTCGCCGACTTCATGTGCTCGGCAAAATCTGGACAGCGCTCTACCGGGTGCAACGCCGGCTCCTCGCCCGAGCGCCGCCCTTTGCCCCCCCGCCGAAGCTTGCTTCCGTCCGCGGTGTCACCCGAACGATTGGCGCGGGCCATGGTCTTGCTGAGGGCCGTGGCCGCGCTTTGTTGGAATGATCGGCTGTTGGGCTGGAAAGGGACGGGCAGCTTCACATGGCCAACGACTTCGGGCGTCGCTCCAAAGTCACGCGGCGTGAGCGAGAGCGTCCGAGCGTTCGGCGTGACCACTCGCAGGGTGGTGTCGCGTCCTCGCCGACGAGCGGTGGCGATGACGATCGACCAGCCATCCCCCGGGCGCTTGCCCCCGCCTGCAGTTCCCGAATGCGCTTCAACGCTCGTTGACCCTCCGGTTGGCCCAATCACGTCACCGGGACGAATGCGATCGAGTACTTCGGCAACGACGCGATCGTCGACCATCCGGGTAACCTTCGGAATTCGATGTGCGGACCGGTAGCTCTCCACATCGCCCAGGTCACAGCGTATGCGCGCAGATGTTTCTGCCAGCTCGGACGCAATGCGGTGATGGCGAGCTCGCTGGGTCACGAGCGACGCGTCAATTTGGAATTGGGCGAAAGAGAGCGAGAGGAGGTGCTGGGCGTTCGCTCGCTGGTACCTCCGAACCATGTTCACCGCCATATTGGCCGTTGGACGAAAGGCCGACCGCAGCTCATAGGACCGCTGCGAGGCCAGCGTGGCCACCTGCTCAAACGGCGTAAAGGGCGAGTACAGCGTGGCCGCATATCCAACCGGATCGATGCCGCGTCGACCCGCTCGGCCGGTGAGCTGGGTGTACTCCCCCGGCGTCAGTGTTTCGTGACGTTCACCGGTGAACTTCGAAAGTTTCTCGATGACCACCGTTCGCGCCGGCATGTTGACGCCGAGGGCCAGCGTTTCGGTAGCAAAAACCACGCGCACCAAGCCCTCCAGAAAGCACGCCTCGACAGCCTCCTTGAACGGGGGAATGAGCCCGGCATGGTGAGCGGCAAACCCACTTTGCAGGCACTGAAGAAACCGGCTGTAGTCCAAGACACGCAGGTCATCAGCGCTCAGCGTTCCGATCTTGGACTCGACGATTTCTCGAATATCTTTGCGTTCCACCGGGAGCGTCAGTTTGATTTTCGCATGCAACAAGTGGTGCATGGCATCGGTGCACGCGGCGCGACTGAAGATGAAATATATGGCCGGAAGCATGTCCTCGTCCCGCAGCGTTTCGACGATGTCCAGGCGTCGAGGTGTCGTGAGTTCGGACCCTCGTCCTCCCTTCGATCCCGAAAGCGACGCCTGTTCGTCCAGACGCATCGCTCGCGGATTTGGCCGCCCGTCGACGAACGTCGGGTACATGTCCACGTGACCGTTGCGCTGGCCGACAAGGTAGAGCTGTCGAAGCTCGATCGGGCGAACGTCGTGAAGAATCGTCTCGGTGCGACCTCGCACCGAAGTCACCCACGACGCCAGTTCCTGAGCGTTTGACACCGTCGCCGAAAGGCAGACCAAATCAACCTCGGGCGGGGTGTGGATAATCACTTCTTCCCATACCGGCCCGCGAAACGCATCCTGGAGGTAGTGCACCTCATCCAGCACCACGTACCGCAGGCCGGCGAGCGTGGGCGAATTGGCGTACAGCATGTTGCGCAGAACCTCGGTCGTCATCACCAGGATGGGCGCTTCACCATTTATCGAGATATCACCTGTCAGCAGGCCAACGTTTTGGGCGCCATGGAGGGTGACGAAGTCTGCGTATTTCTGGTTTGATAGCGCTTTAATGGGCGCTGTATAAAAGGCTTTGCCCCCACCATGTAACGCCAGGTGCACGGCGTACTCGGCGACAATGGTCTTGCCTGAGCCGGTGGGTGCGGCCACGACGACCGACGAGCCGCGATCCACCGCATCAAGTGCTCGCAACTGGAATTCGTCGAGTTCAAACGGCAGGCGACTGACGAACGACTGACGAGCCGAACCGGTCATTTCCTCAGGAGTTTTCCGACCCCGATGGCGCCGAAATAGAAGATCACCATTGGGCCCGCCATGCCAAACAGCGTGTATGGATCCTGGCTTGGCGTGATGACCGCAGCAATAACAAAGATAATCACAATGGCGTACCGCCAGCCCTTGAGAAGACGCTTGGGTGTTACTGCTCCAATGAGCTGCAGGAAGACCAACACCACCGGAAAAAGAAAGGCGAAACCGAAGGCGAGTACTATTAACGTAAGTAAACTTACGAATTTGTCCTGTGTCCACAGCGGCTCTTGGCCGGGGCCGGCAATATCGACGAGGAACTGTAGGCCGGGCGGAAGGGTGAGAAGGGCCACGGCCGCGCCGGAGAGAAAGAGGACGACGCTGGACAATAGAAACGGCACCGCGTACTTACGCTCGCTCGCTTTAAGACCCGGCGCGATGAATCGCCATCCCTGCCAGATCCACACCGGTGACGCACCGAACAGACCGATGTAGGAACACAAGGTGAGGCGCACCCCGAAGCCGTCAAGCGGACCGAGGTTGGTGAACTTCTTCACGTCGTCGCTGACGGCGTTGCGGTAGTAGTGCAGCAACCACAACTGGACGCGTCCGTATTGCGTGAACGCCACAATGGACACCACGACGATGGCAATCGCCGCCCGGAAGAGCCTCGTCCGTAGCTCGGTGAGATGACTCGTCAGGGTCATCCGGTCTTCGGCGACCGACTTAGCGTCCGGCACAGTGGTCACGGTAAGTCCAATCCGTCGGCCGACGACGCCATGGGCGAAGGAACGTCGCTCATACTTAGGACCGCAGGAAGGTCATCGGCGAAGATGCCATCGGGGGACGGAACCGACACATCGCCGAGGGGATTCCGCGCCTGATCGGTGGACGATACCGAAGCAACAGAGGATGTCGACTCGAGCTCGTCTTTGCTCCCGGTGAAGCTCGTGGAACCGACCGATGAAATGGCCGATGCCACTTCGTTGCGGAAGGCCCTGGGCACGTCGAGGACGTCTCTGACCTGGGACATGGTCTCGCGCACGCCTTCCACGTTCATTGCCTCGCGAAGGTCGTCTTGTACGCCCGAGGACATGCGCCGAAACTCTGCGAGTGCCTTGCCGATCTGCTTAGCCGCTCCGGGAAGTCGACTCGGACCGAGGACAAGCAGGGCGATCATGGCGATGACGATGAGTTCGCCACCTCCGAGATTAAACACAGGGCCAACTATACCGGTGGGTTCGGCGTTGCTTCGGCCGCCACTTGAGTTCGTTTTGCTGCAGAAGCCCGTCAGTCCTCGTTGCGCATCGCTGATTGGAGGCTGTCCCAGACAAAGTCAGAGTCCAGGAGCCGACGAAAGCTCTCGACGTCGACCTCGGTGATCTTCGGCTCGGACGCCGGCGCCGGGCCTTCCTCTCGAACGCCTGCGCTCAGCAGCAGTGCAAGCACATCGGGTACGGCGGAGCGACTTACGTGATCGCCGCACGACGGACACTCAAACCGATACGCGTTGGACGTTGGCGTACCGGTTGCGTCCGAGGAATCGGCCAGCACCACAATGCTGGCGACACCGAACTCCACATCACCGCAGCGCGGGCATCTCGCTCGAATCTTCGTCATGTGTTGCACCTCTACGCACCCCGATTGTGGAAGCAGATCTGCACCCCGTCCTTGGGGCACCGACTGTTAGGTCATCGGGGCGCGTGCGCGTCTGCTGAAGCAAGACGGGCCGATCGTGCACCACCATTAAGCCGTATGACCTAACGACCGCAGGCCCCCTCTCGGCCTATCGAATACCGTGGTCCGGGTGACCGGCCGCATCTCGCCACCCATTGCGTTTGCCCATAGAGGCGCACGCGCCCACGCTCGGGAAAACACCCTCGATGCGTTTGTGCTGGCCGTGCGCCTAGGGGCCACCGGACTGGAAAGCGATGTGTGGATTACCGCCGACGGTGAGCCCGTGCTCGACCACGACGGGATCGTCAAAACGCTCCTCCGGAAGCGAGCGATCGCCGAAGTCAATCGAGCCGACCTTCCGTCGCATATTCCGTCACTCGGTGAGCTGTACGACGCCGTCGGCACCAGCTTTGCGCTGTCGCTCGACGTCAAGGACCCGGCCGCCTACGACGCCACTGTGGCCGTCGCTCGAGCGGCCGGCGATGCCGCCGTTGAGGGCCTCTGGCTGTGCGACCCGAACTGGCAACGACATCGCGATCACCGGTCTCGATTCCCCGACGTGAAGCTGGTGGACTCCACTCGTTTGAAGCGGCTTGCCGACGGTCCTGAACGACACGCTGCCCGTCTGGCCGAAGCCGGAATTGACGCCATCAACATGCACCACACCGATTGGAATCTCGGTCTCACGACCCTCTTTCACCGCTTTGATCGAGCCACCTTCGGATGGGATGCGCAGCACGAACGCATTCTCCACGGACTTGTGACGATGGAGATCGATGCGGTCTATTGCGACAACGTGGAGGTCATGATGTCGGTCATCGAGCCACGTGGTGATTTGGCGTCAAATCCCACCGAGTCGTGACACCGGCCACACTCGGACGAGCGCTCGGCCGATCACGCTCTCGCGCTCGACGGTCCCCCAAAACCTCGAGTCGTAGGACTGGGCCCGGTTGTCGCCCATTACGAAGTAGTTGTCCACGCCGACCCGAACGGGATCGAATTTTTCCGTTGTGCGCCCCTTGGGCAGGTACGGCTCGGGTAACGCTTTGGCGTTCACCCACACCTTCCCGTCGTGACCCTCAACGACGTCGCCTGGTACGCCAATGACCCGTTTGATCAGGTCTTTGATCGTTTTGTCGTTGAACCCAACAGGTCGCTTGAACACGATGATGTCACCTCGGTGGATTTCCCGGGTGTGCAACGTAATTTTGTCGACGAGTAGGCGATCATGCACATTGAGTGTCGGGGTCATTGACGGCGACGGAATGAAAAAGGTCTGTACGACGTATCCGCGGACGAGGAGCGCAACTCCGATCGCCAGCGACACAATGAGC
>JAYVSS010000332.1:0-11367 GCA_043775075.1 Acidimicrobiia bacterium | reverse complement strand
AGAACGCGCCAGTCCTCTCGGCTCACAGTTTGCTTATGCAACGCCGCCGCCTCCTCGGCGAAGCCCCATTGGGTGGGGAGGGATTGTAAGCCCTCGGATGAATTCGAGGCGATGGACAACACACCCATGCCGTATTTGCCTGCGAGCTTCATCCCCGATGGAGATATCGACGACGCCGCCGCCATTGGAATTTTGTCTTGGAACGGGAGGATTTGTAGCGCCGCATCGTCGAGGGTGAACCAATCGGTTGACTCAGTCACTCGCTCGCCCCGGAGCAAACGGACGATGACCCCGAGCGCCTCGTCCTGCATATCGCGTTGGCGCATGGGGTTGATGTTCAGCATGGCGGCGTCGGACGGCAGGGCCCCCGGTCCCGACCCGAAGATCAGCCGACCCATGCTCATGTGATCAAGCTGGACCATTCGCTGAGCCACGTTGAACGGGTGGTGATAGGGCAGCGAAATGACGCCGGTTCCAAGCTTGATCCGGTGGGTTCGTTCGGCTGCGGCGGCGAGGAACATCTCCGGGCTGGCGATCATTTCCCACCCGGTTGAGTGATGCTCCCCACACCAAAACTCATCGAATCCGAGGCGATCGAGATGCTCAGCAAAATCAAGATCGCGGCGCAGCAACAGCGTGGGGGACTCGCCGAGCGGGTGATGCGGGGCGAGAAAGGTGCCGAAGCGCATGCGGGCCATCTGTACAAGCTATCGGTGGTTCAGATTCTGCTCCCAGTCCGGCGACACTCTGGAGACCGTCCGGCAAGAGTCCGACGCGTGGAGGAAACGAACCTGCGCGCTGAGCCTTACGCCGTGTCGATGCGGCTGAGCAGCCTCCGGGCGAGGAGGAGTCCAATGAGGGTGGCGACCAGGAGCCCAATGACTGATCCTCCGGGAGACACGAGGTAGCGCACGCGGACATCGGCTGAGTCGGAGAACGAGCGCAGGTACGAAGCTGTGTAGGTGCGTAGCGCCACTCGTGAGAGTCCGGACCCAGCCTGCCCGATCGATCCCTCCCACAGCAGAATGTACCCGAGCCCCCACGCCAAGGAGCGATTCGTGCGCAGCCCGAGTGCAACGAAGAGTGCCGAATATGCCGCCACTCCCAGCGCCGAGGAGACTGCCGTACCGAACACGAACGAGTTGTTGATGCCCGCTGCGGCCGCAGCAAGAGTGAGCGGGGCAGTGGCGAAGAGTATGCCGGTGCCGGTGGCGGTGATCCACGAGCTGAGCACGAGTGCCCAGCGTGAGACCGGCCGCAACCAGAGGTGGACGAGGGTGCCGTCTTCGTTCGGATCGCCGAGCGCAGCGGCGCCGAAGACCAGCGCAACGATGGGGACGAGGCCCGAGAGCCCGACGCCGCGAATGAGCTGAAACGCCGCGGTCGGCCGGTCATCGGCGGACCTCGTGAGGAACGCCAACAGAATCGAAACTGCACCGAGCGCACCGAGCGCGATCATGCGGCCGCGCGTGAGCAACAGGCGGCGCTGCATGCGAACTAACACAGAGATAATAGAAAGCACACTTACCACCTCCTGCTGACTAGGTAGCGAAAGACTGACTCGAGGTCTTCGTCGAGAGGATCGATGGCTTCCACCCGAGCCCCGACGGACTGGGCCGCACGAAGTACCGAAGTACGAAACGCGGAGACGTCATCAACGTCGACGATCATCCCGCCGCCGTCAATCTGGACGCCCACCACGCCTTTCAATCCGATAAGCGCGCTAGCCAATTCGCGAGAAGGGCTAGCTTGCACGCGGACTTGATGGGGCCGATCATCCATAAGTGCGCGTATGGCATGAAAGTCGCCCTCGGCGGCGAGGCGTCCCTCAGCGATCACGATCACCTTTGAGCCGAACCGCTCGACCTCTTCGAGGATATGACTGGTGATAACGACGGTCCGACCCTGTCCGCCCAGAGCGGAGAAATGCTCGATCATGCGCAGTCGTTGACGGGGATCGAGCCCGTTGAGCGGCTCGTCGAGAATCACCAGGTGCGGATCGTGCACGAGGGCGGCGGCCACCTTCACCCGTTGACGCATGCCCTTGGAGTACGTACGCAGCGGGCGAACATCGGAGGGATCGAGTTCAACGTCGGCGATCGCTGCTCGCGCTCGAGCGTCAGGGTCCTCCACCCCGCTCAGCACGGCCATGGTGCGCACGAATTCCAACGCTCTGAGGGGTTCGAACACGCTGTCTTGCTGGGGTACAAGCCCGATTTCTCGGTACAACGACGGCTCACCGCGAGGCGGCTTTCCGAGAACCGCAATGGTGCCCTTCGACGGGGTCGTAAGCCCACAGAGCAATCTCATTACGGTCGACTTTCCGGCCCCGTTCGGGCCGAGCAACGCCGTGACACCAGGAAATACCGAGAAAGAAACGTCGGACACTGCCACCACCGAGCCGAACCATTTCGACACGTTGTCGAAGACGATGCTGGGGGACCCTGCGGCCGGAGAAGTCACGATCACCGCGTGACCTCAAGGCGTCGATACCGAATGGTGATGATCGCCGTGAACAGCGCCGCCCACGCCACCATCGTTAGCGCCAGCAAGCCGGTGGAGAGCGGCGGATGGTCACCCAGGTTTCCGTGGATGCGACGCACCAGTTCGAACGGAACGGTAAACAGATTTAGGAGGAGTGCCTTGTCGTTCTGCGTGGACGAATAGATGGCCGATGAGATCGATCCGCCGATGATGAAGACCAACACGATGGTGGCAGACGCGAACCCTTTGCGGTCCGTTAGCGACGATGCCGCGAGCGCGAGCAATGCGAAGAACGCGGCGAGCACGATCCCCGAAACGATGATGCGCACGACAACCAAACCGAGGTCGCCGGTGGACGGTCCCTGGCCCTGCAACGCTCGACCAAGAACCATGAGGAGCGGAGGGAACAGGGTAACGAAGCACAGCGCGCCAGCCACAGCGGCAAACTTGGCGAGCAGATACGTCATGCGGGTAAGGGGCGAGGACAGGTACACGCCCATCACCCGGAAACGGCGATCGGGGCACAACGCTTCTGGCGCGGCGAACGCGATGAACAACAAGATCGCTGAGATCACGAAGCCGTAGTACTCCCAAACTTGGGGAATGGTGGCCCGCGCCGCACGTTTTGGCAGCAGCAGACCGAGGCCGATGAAGACGATCGCCGGGAGATACGCAATACCGGCAACGATGAACGGCAGGGCCTTGGCCCGACCGTTTCGACGAAGCCCGAGGATGCGGCCGAAGGTATGGCGAATCGTGGTGCGGATCGCCCCCGCGGCACCGGTCCGTTCGCCGTCAAAACGTCGGTAGCCGCGATCGTGGATCCGGGAGGTGCCATTGGAGCGGTCAACGTTCGTCATGGTTTACTCGCGTCGCCCGCCAGAGCCGCATCCGACCGCGCAGTGTCGGATGGATCCATGCTCGCTTCGAGGAAGGCGTCGGCCAGGGTACGTCGGGTCCGGGCGAGCGAACGAACGGGTGCGTTGGCGGCCACGAGAGCGTCGCGCAGGCGGTCGAACGTGGACGGGTCCACGTAGGCAATCTGCATGGTGTTGGCGGTATGTGAGTTCACGGTCAGGCCGTGGGCCACGGCGACCGCCACGATGGCGCCTATCCATGCATCGGTTCCATCCGGGGTGGCGAGGTCGACGGAAATGTCCTCGCCCGCCTCCTGGAGATCGGAAACGACGGCATCGGTTTGAGCTCGGCCGTTGGCCAGGATGACGACGCGCTCACAGGTGCGCTCCACCTCCTCAAGCAGGTGCGACGAAAGGATGACGTTGAGGCCGAGCACCGTGCCGCATCGTTTGATGAGTGCCAACATGTGCTCGCGCTGTACCGGATCGAGCCCGTTTGTCGGTTCGTCGAGCAACACCAGGGCGGGGTCGTGGACGATGGCCTGAGCAAGTTTCACCCTCTGCTTTTGACCGGTGGACATGGTGCCCACAGGGCGAAACCGTTCCTCGCCGAGGCCCACCTCGAACAGCGCGTCGCTGGCCCGGCCGATCGCTTCCCGGCTGGGGATTCCGTGGAGCTCTGCCACGTGGCGAACGAAGTCATGTGCGCGCATATCAACGGGCAACGCATCGTGTTCGGGCGAATACCCGATCCGGGCCCTCACTTCAGAACCCTGAGCCACCGGATCGAGACCGAACACCCGTAGCGTGCCGGAGTCACCGGCATGGAAACCGAGGACCATGCCAAAGAACGTGGTTTTGCCTGCACCGTTGGCCCCCAACAAACCGGTCACGCCGTGGCCGATTTCAAACGAGGCATCGTTCAGCACGGTGTTGGTTCCCCAACGCTTGACGATATGGGCAGCGGAGATCACCGAAGCGGCGGCTGGTGACGCAGGCACGGCGGTAGTTATGGCGGTCCCCCCGTCGCGCTCACGGTGTCGACCTTAGACTCACCCCCATGGCCGCGCATCCGTTCTATCGCCCAGAGCACGTTGAGTATCGAGCCGTTCTCGATCAATTCGTTGCTAAGGAAGTCACGCCGTTTGCCCATCAGTGGGATGAAGCCGAGGAGTTTCCCCGTGAGCTCTACGCCAAGATGGGCGAGCTCGGCATGCTCGGAGCGGGTTTCTCCGAAGATGTTGGCGGCATTGGAACGGACGCCTTCCTCCGGGTGATCATCCACCAAGCGCTAGCTATGGGCGGATCGGGCGGGGTGAGCGCCGGTCTCATCTCGTCGTACATCTCGATGCCGGTGGTGGCCCACTTCGGCAATGCCGAACAGAAGAAGATTCTCCCCGATGTTCTGGCCGGGAAGAAGATCGCCGCGCTCGCCGTCACCGAACCGAGCGGCGGTTCCGACGTCGCCGGGCTGAGGACCACGGCGCGCCGCGATGGGGACCACTACATCGTGAACGGATCCAAGACATTTATCACCAGTGGTATGCGCGCTGATTGGTTGACGGTGGCAGTGCGAACGGGTGGGCCTGGCCGCTCGGGGATCTCGGTCCTTCTCGTGCCCGGCGACGCTGTTGGTCTCACCCGGACGCCCCTCAAGAAGATGGGGTGGTGGAGCAGCGATACCGCCACGCTGTATTTCGACGATTGCGTGGTACCAGCGGCCAATCTCATTGGGACGGAGAACGAAGGTTGGGCGGCGATCATGGGCAACTTCAACTACGAGCGTCTTGATCTGATTGCTCAGTCTCTCGCCTTCGCTCAGTTGTGTATCAATGAGTCGATCGCCTATGCCCGCACCCGTGAGACGTTTGGCAAGCCGCTTATTTCCAACCAAGTGATCCGTCACAAGATCGTTGATATGAGCCGTCGAGTGAACTCGTGTCAGGCGTGGATGGAATCGCTGGCGTGGCAGTTGAACGACGGTGCGAGCCCGGCGGGCGAGATCGCCCAGTGCAAGGTGGAAGCGACCACGGCATTTGAGCTCTGTGCGCGTGAGGCGGTGCAGATCTTTGGTGGTGCCGGCTATCTGCGGGGAGCCGTAGTGGAGCGTCTTTACCGCGAGGTCCGGGTGCAGGCGATCGGTGGCGGCAGCGAAGAAATCTTGAAAGATCTTGCCGCCAAACAACTTGGCCTCTAGCCGCCACCCCACTCGACTACACGAACTCGTAGAACGCATCAAGACGAATGGAACACGATCGCGTTCGTGAGGTGCTCGATCGTTCGTGCACCCAACCGCTGCTTGAGCGACTTCTGTCCGACGCCCCAGATGCGGTTGAACGAACGGAGATTGAACGGACACTACGTGCGCTTGATGATGTTCGGTCCGTGGTTCGGTTGCAGGCAGCGGGCGAAAATCCCAGCGTTGAGCCCATCATCCGCACCAGTGCGCTCGGCGTGTTGATCGGCATGCTCGGGGCGCCTGCCCTACCTATTCGCGAGTGGTGGGGGAGCGGTGACCCGGTGCTTCAGTTTGCTGCCGCCGGAGTGCTCCCCGTTCGTGCGTTCGCCGATCTCGTTGGTCCCGTGCTCGACCAACCGACTCATCCAATGCTGGCTCGCGTTCTGGCGAGCATGGATATTGGCTTCGAGGAACCGCGCTGGCAGTCGAAGAAAATCCGTGCGCTTACTAACCCACGGGAGAGTGTGCGGGCGGCTGCGGCGACGTGTCTGCTGTGGGACGAACCGTTGGCCGCAGAACACGCCCTGATCGACGCCACCCGTGATCTCTCCGTGGACGTCGCGATTGAAGCGGCGTCCACCTTGACGTACTACCCGACCTCTGCCGTCGTAGTCGCTCTCAACGCTGCTCGCCAGTCACCGAACGAGACCTTGGCGGAGGGCTCACGGACTGCCTTGGAACGCGTCCTCTCCGATGTCGCCGATGCGGTTGCGCTGGCCCCCGGAGCAACGTCACTTCGCAACTGGGAGGAACTGCTCGCCCATCATCACAGCCTGTTCACCAGCGATCCGAGTCTCGGGCTGAACACGTTCGACGTCGCTGCGAGAGTGAGCCGCCAGCGCGCGCAATCCTTGCCCTGGAACGACGAACTTCAGCGCGAACTCAGTGACCCGAACGGTGCGTGGGCACCGAAGTACGCGCGCCTACGAATGCTTGACCCAACAACGATTGCGGCAGGCGATCAGCAGCGCGTGGTGGAGTTTCTGTGCGAACACACGGATCCGGAAGTGCGGAGCTTCGCCGCCCAACATTTGCCGACCCTGACCGGCGGCCCCCTCGCCCTTCTCGCCATGCTCAATGACCCGATGGTCACCGTGGCCAAGTCCGCGATGTTCGCCCTCCACGACGTCGCCGACGCTGATCCGAACGCACCGGTCATTGGCGATTGCGCCTGGGCCGCGCTCGCCGATGAGACGAACACCGGTACTCGGGCCTCAGAGGCGCTGCGAACGTTCGTGCGTCACGGTCTTTCGCTCGGTCCGCAGTTTGTCGAAACCCGCCTGGTCAGCCTTCTCCGAGACGGACGCGAGAGCGTGCGCGTCGCCGCCCTTGAACAATTGATGTCGCTCGATGCCTCCGACGCGTTGGCCGTAACCCTGCCAATGTTGGCTGAACCGCCGGAGGTCACGTGGTCAGTGCACGGCACCCTGCTCGACGCGGCGTTCCGATTCAATCTGCCGGTCGAGTCATCGGTCTTGCGTCGTTTGGCCGGCGTTGACCATGTGTGGCTATGTGCCGCAGTCGCCAAACTGGCGCCCGACGCGTAAGACTCGAAGGCGGTATGTCCGAAGCCCCCCGTTCCAATCCACCTTCACCCGCGTCCGTCGATGAGGTGATGGCCGGGCTCAGTGGCAATGGGTACCTCCCCGATGAGGGGCTGGCCACGGTGATCTTTCTGGCCATGACGTTGCGTCGGCCGTTGTTGCTGGAAGGCGAAGCCGGTGTGGGGAAGACCGAGGTGGCGAAGGTCCTCTCGCGGTGGACGGGCGGCGAATTGTTGCGCCTGCAGTGCTACGAAGGCATTGATGTGGCCCAGGCGGTCTACGAATGGGACTACTCCCGCCAGCTCCTCCATCTGCGTGCCGCTGAAGTCCGAGGTGCTGAAGTTCGTGTCGCTGAAGTCCAAGGCGTAGCGTCCGGCGCAGCTGACCGTTCCATCGATGTGGCGGAAAACGAGTTGTACTCCGAACGCTTTCTTGTTCGCCGACCGTTGCTTCGCGCCATTGCCCACACCGACGGACCGGTGCCCGTCCTCTTGATCGATGAGGTGGACCGGGCCGACGATGAGTTCGAAGCGTTCCTGCTCGAAGTGCTGAGTGACTACTCGATCACCGTTCCTGAACTCGGTACGTTCACGGCGAAAACGCCGCCGCTGGTCATACTCACCTCGAACCGCACGCGCGATGTACACGATGCGCTCAAACGTCGCTGCCTCTACCACTGGGTCGAACACCCCGCCTTCGAACGCGAAGTCGAGATCGTCCGTCTGCGCGCTCCCCACGTCAGCGAGGTGCTCGCCCGGCAGGTGGCGGCGGCGGTCGAACGCCTGCGGGGCATGGAGTTGTTCAAGCCACCGGGGGTGGCGGAAACGATCGACTGGGCCCAGGCGCTCGCCGCGCTCGGTCGAACCACGCTCGACGAACGCACCGTCGAGGCAACCCTCGGCACCGTTCTGAAATATCGCGAAGATTCGGAAAAAGTACGTGTCCATGATATCTCAGAGTTGGTGCGTTCGGCGGTCCTGCGTGGCGGCTGAACCACCGGTGGCGATGGCTCCTCTCGGCGTCGCCGCCGTACTGGCGTTGCTCGATCAGTCAGGTGAACGGCCCAAACTGCCGAAGCCCGACGTCATCACCGAGCGAGGAACCAAGCCGGATGACGAACCCCTCACTGATCCGCTCCGCATGGCCGTGTCGTTCTCCGTGGTGCTTCGCCGCGCCGGGCTGGCTGTTCCGGTCGGTTCGGTCGTGACCTTCGCTGATGCTCTGGGCGCTGTCGGTATTGAACGGCGAGCGGCGGTGTATTGGTCCGGCCGGTCCGTGTTCGTTCGCCGCCCCGAGGACATCGGTCTGTTCGATCGAGTCTTCACGGCCTTTTGGATGGGTTGGATCGGCCGACCCATAAGCATCCCGATCGAAGAACACGTCTCGATCGCCTTTGACGACGATGAAGGAAATGAGGCTGACGGCGAAGACGCGCCCGACGCCGACGAAGATGGGGGCGAAACCATCTCCGTTCGATTTAGCGCCTTGGAAATGCTGCGCAACAAAGACTTCGCCGAGTACACGGTGGCCGAGTTCGATGAAGCCCGGCGACTGATGGCGGCGTTGAAATTGGCCGGCGCCACCCGACGGAATCGACGCCTCGTTCCCGTAAAAGCCAGCGCGCATACGGCCTACCCTGACCTTCGACGCACCGTGCGAGATGCTCTGCGCACTGATGGAGTTCCGATCCGTCGTCGATATCTCAAGCAATCGCGCAAACCTCGCCGCATCGTGTTCCTGTGCGACGTGAGCGGTTCGATGGAGTCGTACTCGCGGGCCCTCCTCCGGTTCTGCCAAGCGGCGGTAGTGGGGCGGGGCCAGGTGGAGGCGTTTGCTCTTGGGACACGACTTACGAGACTCACGAAGGATCTCTCGTCTCGCGATCCCGACCTGGCCTTACGCCAGGCGGCCGAGCGGGTGATCGATTGGTCCGGTGGAACCCGTTTGGGTGAGGGACTGCGGACCTTCAACGACCGGTGGGGAGTGCGGGGGATGGCTCGGGGCGCCATCATCGTGATGCTGTCTGACGGTTGGGACCGTGGTGATCCGGCGCTGCTGGGCGAGCAGATGGGGCGGCTTCATCGGATCGCGTATCGGGTGGTCTGGGTAAACCCGCTGAAGGCGTCGCCTGGCTATGCGCCCCTCGCCCGGGGTATGGCGGCGGCGCTTCCCCATATCGATGTGTTTCTTGAAGGACACTCCCTCGCCTCGCTGGAGTCCCTCGCAGCCGCTTTGTCCTCCTAACAGCGTGCGTCGGCAGGTGTTCCGTTTCAGCATCAATCGCTCAAACCCGCCAAACACGCGACCATCGGTGTCGCGTTCGACAACACGAATAAACATGAAATACATTGAAAGTCATGCAAGGACATGGCGTGATCTCTCGTACCGATCTGTTGGCCGCTGGAATCTCCTCGAACGAGGTGCAGCGCAACGTGCGGGGCGGGCACTGGCGACGCATTCGCGCCGGGATCTATGCCACGGCGTGCGTCGACGGGCGCGAAGCGTGGCGGCAGAACTATGCCGGGGAACTTTGCTGGGGCGGTGAGGGAGCGGCGATCTCGCACCGTGCGGCGGCGTTTGTGTTCGGCCTCGACGGTTTCCTCAATCCTCCGCCCGGGCGACCGGACATTGTCGTGCCGGCGAGCTCGGCGTGTCGGGGGGCCACCGTGCATCGGTCAACCATGACGATTCCCACGGTGTCGGTTTTCGATCTGCGCGTGGTTTCACCGGAGGCGTGTCTGGCCCAGCTCGGTCACCGGGCCACTGAAGCCGAAGTTGAGGTAGCCATGGAGTCGGCGCTGCGCCACGGGATCACTTCGGTTGCTCGGCTGCACGAGGTGGCGTTCGGCTCGCTCGCCCGGATGGATGGGGCCAGGGCGTTGCGCGAGATTCTGCGTCGCCGACCGCCGGATGCGCCGGCCACCGCCAGCAGCGCGGAGACCACGGTGCTGCAGTTGCTGAGGAACCTTGGCTGTCGGCATTTGGAGCGAGGTGTTTCGATCGGATCGGAGGATTTCTCGTTTGTTGTGCGGAAACGGCGGTTGGCGGTGAGCTGTTCACTGGCCAGAGTGGCATCGCCGCCGTCGGATCGCCGTGTCGGGTTGGCCAGCACCGGATGGACGATTGTGGAGATTTCGATGACCGAGCTGTTAGCCGACCGAGACGCGGTGACCGATCGGCTCCAGGCGGCCCTCGTCCGCACCCAACGTGGTCCAGCCCGCTCCCGTCTCTTGCCGCTGGTGGCCGGCGGGTTGGCGTCGGTGCCAGCGGTGGAGGCCGCCTAGCTTGCGGCGGTAAGCAACAACGGCCCGGGTAGTGTCGAACCGTGCGTGAAGTTCTCTCCGATATCGAGCGTTGGCGCAAGCAGGGCAAGCGGGTGGCGATCGCCCGCGTGGTCGGGGTGGAGGGTTCGGGGCCCCGCGATCCGGGGGCGACGATGGCCGTGAGCAGCGACGGTGAGGTGGCTGGATCGGTGTCCGGTGGATGCGTCGAGGGGGCGGTGTTGCACGAGGCGTTGTCGGTCCTCAACGGCGAGCGGGGGTCCGGTGTCGTCACGTTTGGCTACTCCGATGACGAGGCGTTCGCCGTTGGTCTCACGTGTGGGGGAACGCTGCACCTGTTTGTTGAAGAGTTGGCATGGTGACCGCGGCACGCCGTGGGCGTGGACGGGCTGATCGGAACAAGGATCGAGCATGGTGACCGCTTCGCGCCGCGAGCTTTCGCTCTACGAGGTGTTGCGCAACGCCATTCGTGCCGAGCAGCCCGTTGCTCTGGCCACCGTTATTACGCGCACTGATGATCAGCCGGTCGCCGGTCACCTTGTTCTGCGTCCCGGCCACGATGCCCTCGGAACTCTCGGCAATCCCGAACTCGACCGAGTCGTTGCTCGGGACGCCGAAGGCGAGTTAGCGGCCGGACTGACGTCAACTCGTCGCTATGGGCCCAACGGGGAGGCGAGGCAGGAGGAAGTGAGCGTCTTTATAGAGAGCTTTGCTCCGCCGCCCCGTATGGTGATTTTTGGCGCCGTCGATTTCACCGCCGCTCTGGTGCGGGCGGCCAAGCTTCTCGGGTATCGGGTTACCGTGTGCGACGCTCGTCCGGTGTTTGCTACCACTCAGCGCTTTCCCCTCGCCGACGAGGTGGTCAACGATTGGCCCGATCGCTACCTCGATGCCCATGGCGCGGACCTTGGACCCGCCGATGTCGTATGTGTACTCACTCATGACCCCAAGTTCGACGTGCC
>JAYVSS010000331.1:0-10453 GCA_043775075.1 Acidimicrobiia bacterium | reverse complement strand
GGTGGCCTGGGACCTCTTTCTCGATCCGCAAATGGTTCGGGCCGGAGGGTGGGTCTGGAAAGACACCCCCGGCCCGTCATTGCACGGCATCCCTCTCGTGAATTCGGCTGGGTGGTTGGTGATCGGACTGGTGATGATGGCCTTGTTGCTCCGCAGCGTTCCACCGCTGCGGTCGGGACGCTTCGATGACCTCGGATGGATGTTGCTGGGCTGGACGCTGTTCTCGGAAACGCTGCTCTTTGCCCTGTTCTTTCGTAGGCCGGGGGTCGCCGCTGTCGGTACTCCCGCCCTTGGCGCGGTGCTGTGGTTCGCGTGGCGATCTATTCCGGCGCGTGGCCGATGAGGTCGATCGTGCGCGTGGGCACGGTACTCGCGGGGATATTCGGCGCGCATACTGCGGTGAATATTGGGCTGATGCGGCGGCCGTCGGCGGCCGTTGTTCAGTCTCTCGAACGCGTCTCCGTCTGCATCCCCGCACGGGACGAAGAGGCGGACATCGAACGATGCGTGCGGGCGGTGCTGGCGAGCGCCGATCTTGCGTCCTTTGAAGTTCTTGTTCTCGACGATGGATCGTCGGACGATACGGCAGTGATTGTTTCGCAGACGTTCGCCGATGCGTCCGCGCGGTGTCGCCTCATCGACGGGGGAAGTGAGCCGTTGCCCTCCGGATGGATGGGCAAGCCATGGGCATGTGATCGTTTGCAGTTGGCGGCGACCGGAGACGTCCTGGTGTTCCTCGATGCCGACGTGGTCATTGAGCCACGCGGGATTGCGGCGGCAATCGAGCTGCTTCGCCGTCATGACCTCGCCTTGGTATCTCCCTATCCCCGACAAATCGCTGTTTCGGGGTCCGAGCGACTCGTCCAGCCGCTCCTGCAATGGCTGTGGCTGACCTTTCTACCGCTCCGACTGGCGGAACGCACCACCCCAAATTCGATGGCGGCGGCGAATGGTCAATTCCTCGTGGTCGACGCCGCCGCGCTGAAAACGATCGGCGGGTTCGGCGCGGTGCGGGGCGAGGTGCTCGACGATGTGGCGTTGGTGCGGGCCATGAAACGTGCAGGCTTTCGGGGAACCGTCGTGGACGGAACCAACCTCGCAACGTGTCGTATGTACACAGACTGGTCATCACTGCGCGATGGGTACGCCAAGAACCTGTGGGCCGCGACCGGATCGATCCCCGGAGCAATGGGGCTTGGTTTGCTGCTGGCGCTGGCCTATGTGGTGCCGACGCTTGGTCTCCTTCACTCACGGTCTCGTCGCCTCGGGTTCGTCGGATATCTCCTCGGCGTGGGCGGCCGAATAATGACGGCGAGGGCCACCGGCGGCCGGGTTGGCGACAGCGTTGCTCATCCGATCTCGATCACCATGTTGCTACGTCTACTTAGTGGTTCGTGGTCGGCGAAACGTCGAGGTGCGCTGTCTTGGAAGGGTCGTCGTGTCCTGTAGCGGCCCGACCGATGTCGTTGTCATCGGTGCCGGCGTGGGCGGGCTTGCCGTGGCCGCTCGGCTCGCTGCTGCGGGGAAACGGGTGGTGGTGTGCGAGCAGGCGGACACGATCGGCGGCAAGCTTGGGGTCTTCGCGCGCGACGGTTTCCGATTTGATACCGGCCCGTCACTCGTCACCCTGCCTTACGTCCTCGATGATCTCCTGGCTGCCACCGGTGTGGATCGCCGCGATGTGCTTGACCTCCGTCGCCTTGATCCGGTCGCCAGATATCGCTTCGGCGACGGGACGTGGTTCGACGCACCTGCTGATGCCGGGGCCTTCGAGGACGCAGTGGAGGAACTTCGACCGGGCAATGCCAAACAGTGGCGGGCATTTTTCGACCATGCCCGGCGCATATGGGAGGCCACCCGCGGCCCGTTTCTTGAGTCGTCACTTCGGGGACCGTGGGACCTTCTGAAACAGTCGGTTCGGGTGCGTGATCTCGTCACGATTGCGCCGGGTCGAACCTTGCGCTCGATGGCCGAGTCCTACCTCGATGATCCACGCTTGGTGGCGTTCGTCGATCGCTATGCCACATATACGGGTTCCGACCCCCGCCGGGCCCCGGCGGCGTTGGCGTCGGTGCCCTATGCCGAACGTCATTTCGGCGCTTGGTACGTAGAGGGAGGATTGCGTCGAATCGCCGAAGTGTTGCTTGATCGGTGCCTCGCGCTCGGGGTTGATATTCGTACGCGCGCTGATGTTTGCGAAATTGTAGTGCGCCATGGCGCCGCCAGGGGAGTGGTGCTCACCGATGGCAACCGCATCGACGCCACCTCGGTGATCGCCAATGCCGATGCCGCCCATCTCTACGAGGATCTCGTCCCGCCGAATAGCGCCCGTCGAACGGCCCTACGCAATTTGCGTCGGAGTGAGCCAAGCCTCAGCGGGTTTGTGCTGTGCCTCGGCGTCACTGGCCCGACCGCGATGACGACTCACCACACTGTGCTCTTTCCGGAGCGGTACGACGACGAGTTCGACAATGTGTTTGGAACCATGAACCGAAGAGGTCGAGTCACCCGTGGTCCTCGTCCGGTTCTGGATCCGACTATCTACATCTCCAACCCGAGTGATGACGCGGTGCGGCCCGCTGGTCAGCAGGCATGGTTCGTCCTGGTGAACGCGCCAAGACACGACCGCACCGGAGACACCTCGGCAGGAGTCGATTGGCGGGTGGACGGGCGGGCGGACGAGTACGCCGATGTCCTGCTTGATCGTGTCGCTGAGCGGGGGATCGACATCCGCCAGCGGGTGACGATGCGCGAAATTCGTTCACCCGCCGACCTCGCGGACCGCACCCGAGCGAGCGGGGGCTCGATCTACGGCACCTCGTCGAACGGCGCCCGTTCAGCCTTCCTGCGGCCGGCCAACCGCTCACCGCTTCCAGGACTCTTCCTGGTCGGCGGGTCGTCGCATCCAGGCGGTGGTCTGCCGCTGGTAATGCTAAGCGCGCAGATTGTTGCATCGATGATTGCGTAATACTTGGTCGCGCCCAAGTCGGGTGGTTTCCGCGTCCGAATCGCGGAAAATGGTGCCGAATCTTGATCAGAACAGCCGATTTGGACGCGTAATTTTGCTGATTTGGACGCGCGACGGACGAGCGATGGACGGTGGGTCTGGGTCGAGCCAGCTCTACTGATGGTGGAGTGCGTCGAGGACCTGCACTTGCGCCGCCCGCCGGGCGGGTACAACAGCAGCGATCACCCCAGCCACGGCAGACCCGACGAAGAGGGTGGCAATGCCCCCCACGGGAATGCGAAGCTCGCCCAACCCCTCGGAACGCAGCGCCCTGGTCAACGCCCAACCGGCGCTAGTTCCGGCGATCACCCCGATCAGGCTGCCAAAGAGGGCGATGACGATCGCCTCCAAGCGGATCATCGAGCGGGCCTGCGACCGCAACATTCCAACGGCGCGAAGCAGGCCAAGTTCGCGTACCCGTTCGTGGACGGTGAGGGTCAACGTGATTCCGATCCCCAGGACCACGATGACCACGGCGAGGCCGAGTAGTGCGGTGATGAGGGAGAGGAGCTGGTCAACGCTGTTGGTGAGACCGGCGGCGAATTCCTCCTGGCTCAGGACTTTGGCGAGGGGACTTGATGCGGCCGCCACAGCGATTGCTTGCTTGGCGATGGCAGTTTCAATGTCTGGCTTCTTAGAAACGTAGATCGCAAAGTCGAAGTCATCATTGATGAGCGGCGCGATTGCGTCGATCGACATGGCGTAGTCAAAGGCCAGCGATTGACGAAACGACGTGACGATGGTGACCTCCGTCGAACGCTCGGCAAAGCGCAGGGTGAGGTGGTCTCCGACGTTCCAGCCCTTCTCGTCGAGCTCACGTTTTGACAGACTGATTCGGCCCGGTCCGAGGTCGGCCAGTTTGCCCTTGATGAGGCCGACATCGAGGAGCCGGTCAGCGACCGTGGCGTCAAATGCGGCGATCGGTCGGGCCCCGCTGCGAGAAACGACAGCGCGCATACGAGATCGGCGTTTGGGTCCGGTCACCGCGGCGAAGCCATATCGGATGCCGCTGGCGGCGGACACTTCCGGCAGCTTCTTGATCTCCCGAGCAAGTGAAGGGGAGAAGCCGCCGATACCAAACGGCCCACCGCGCACGACGAAGTCGCCCCGGACGCCACCGCTCACTGCCGTGCGCAGCGAAGCGCTGAATGACGCCCCCATGATGACGGCAAACGCCCCCACGCTGGCCGCCATGGTCAACGAAAGTGCACTGTTCGACGTGCGTCGAGGATTGCGGGCGGCGTTTTCTCGGGCCAATTGTCCCGTTACCCCGAAGAGACGCGGGAGCGGCGCCGAAACAATGCTGCCGAGGACGTTCGCCAACCACGGCCCGGCAAATGTCGCGCCGGCGAGCAGAATCGCCGCGCCAATGCCAGCGGTGTTGAGCGATGGGAGTCGGGCACCTCGAATGAGTAATAAAGCACCTAAGCCGATGAATACGAAACCGGCCACCGATCTCCTCGCCGATGAATGCGATTCGATCTCGGCGTCACGAAGAGCCCGTAAGGGGGCCAAACGGGTCGCTCGGATTGCCGGCGCGATGGCGGCGATCACTGTCGTGGCGATACCGAGGATCAAGCCGACCAACATCGTCTGTACACGTATGACTGTGGGTCCTGGCGGGATCATGATTCCCAGACCCGAGAGTCCGGCGCGAAGTCCGACGGCGATCAGAACGCCTACGCCGATACCGAATCCTGACGCCACGATGCCGACCGCAACCGCCTCGCCGAGAACAACCCCTCCCACCTGGCGGGGGAGGGCGCCGAGAGTACGAAGGAGGGCAAGCTCGCGTGTCCGTTGACTTACCGTGATGGCGAAGGTGTTGGCGATGACAAACGAACCAACGATGATGGCGAGTCCGGCGAACAGCAGCAGAAACGCCGTGAGAAATCGAAGTTGCTGTTTCGGACCCGCCTGATTTTCGGTGGTGACGTCCGTACTGCTCACCACCTCGACCCGCTGAGGAAGGACTCGTTCGATGGCCGTTCGGACGCTCGCGATGTCTCGGGGGTTGTGAAGGGCGTCGTCAACAATCACATCGACGGTGTCGATCTTGCCGGGTTCTCCCAGCAACGCCGGTGCCTGGTTCGGAGCGAAGAGAATCACCGAGGCGCCGCCGGGGGAGTCGGCGTTGCCGAAGCGAACGATACCTACCACCTTCATCGACCGCGGCGCGTTTTTCGTAAGTACACGTGTTATCGACCCGACCGTGAGTGAACCCTTTCGTGCGCTGAGTCGATCGATGGCGATCTCGTCGTTGGCCACCGGGGCCCGACCGGCGGAGAGACGAAACGGCGTCACCCGTTCGTCATTGGCCCAGGAAGAGGCGATCGGCTGCGGTCCGGTTTCGGCCTCACCGCTGACCACCTTCTCATCTCGGCCCACGAGATAGGCCGTGCCCTTCACTCGCGGCACGGCGGCGGCGACACCGGGAATGGAACGAACCTTGTCTGCCACACTGGCGGCGATTCGGCCGCGAAAAACCACGCCCTGTCTCGCCAGGTCACTCGCTTGACGAACCTGAAGGTCAGTACCGGCAGAAAGGTCAGCGAACAGATCATCGAATCCGCGCTGAATCGTCGAGGTGAGGGTGAGGCTGGCGACGACGAACGACACGCCGAGCACCACAGACAAACAGCTCAGGGCAAAGCGAACCGGTCGGGCCCGAATTCCCCGCAGCGTTACCCGCCACACTGCTGACCGCCGATGCTCATCGCCCCATTCTCTCCGACGAAGGCCCGGTAGCGTCGATAGGGTGAGCGATCGCATCAGCCAATGTCTTTCTGTCGTGCCTGCCCCGGAGCGGTGGTTCGGGAGCGACAATCAGTCCGGCGCCTTTCCCGAGGTCTTTGCTGCTCTCGATCGGGCCAATACCGGGCATGCCGGAGCGTACGGTGATGACGCGTGGACGGTGCAGGCCGTCGATGCGTTCCGCCAACACTTCGGTCCCGAGACTGATGTTCATTTCACCTGGAACGGCAGCGGCTCGAACGTGGTCGCGTTGCAAACGCTGCTGCCCAAATATGGCGCCGTCATCTGCACCGAGGCCGCGCATATCGCCGTCGATGAGACTGGTGCCCCGGAGCGCATTACCGGCGCCAAGTTGATCGATCTGCCGGCCGTCGATGCGAAGCTCACGCCCGAACATATTGAGAGCCAGATCCATCTCCTTGGAAATCCGCACCACGTACAGCCGGCCGTGGTGTCGATCACCCAGTCCACCGAACTCGGCACGCTGTATTCCGTCGATGAAGTGGCGGCGATTTGTGACACTGCGCATCGTCACGGCATGTTCGTCCATTTGGACGGAGCCCGCATCGCCAACGCCACGGCGGCGTTAGGAGTTTCGGTACGCGCACATACCTTTGACGCAGGGGTGGATGCGGTGTCCTTCGGGGGGACGAAGAACGGTCTGATAAATGCCGAAGCTGTACTGTTTCGCCAACCTCACGCCGCCGCCCCATATTTGCGTAAGCAGGCAACGCAGCTGTCTTCAAAGATGCGATTTGTTGCGGCCCAGTTCCTCGTAGCGTTCGAGAACGATCGGTGGCTAGAAGCCGCTCGCCACTCGAACGCTATGGCGCAGCGTCTCGACGCCGGTGTCCGCCCTATCAGCGGCGTGGAAGTCGAACGTCCGACCGTGGTCAACGCGTTGTTCCCTCTGCTCCCGGCCGAGGTTCTCGGCCCGCTCCAGGCGTGGTGCCCGCACTACACGTGGGACGCCACCCGAAACCAAGCGCGATGGGTATGTAGCTTCGACACGACGCCGCAAGACGTGGACCGCTTCGTCGCCGGTGTGTCGGCGGCGTGCGGCGTGGTCGGCACCTACTGATTGAAGAACGGGGCGTAAAGCAGAGGGCTGATCGTGGCGAGATCGGTGACCTTTACGGCGTTCGGGCTTACCGTCACGAGGCGTCCGTTGACGATGGCCGAGCGACGAATTTGCTCGGTCGGAATGTACGGAAGCGGGGTGTCGCCGGGAAGAATTGCTGGGGCACGGCCGGGGATGGTGGTGCCAATCGGACCGGGCGTCACGCCCGCCTGGGGGATTTCGTGAATGACCCGTCCCTGCACCGTGATGGCCTCGGGGTTCACCTTCGTCACCAGAGCGCCGGCGATGTACTGACCCCGATCGAATGTTGACTGGGGGATCACCGCATTGCGGGTCGGGCCCCACCACAGGAACGCTCGGTGGTCGTATTCCGCCTCACTCTGCCCGCCAACGCGCAGCTTGACGACGAGGCGAGGATTGTTTGGGTCCGACACGTCGAACACCTGCAATGCCGTGCCGAGGCGCTGCCCCTGCTCGGTGGCATCCTGACCGATGCCGAGCAACTGGCCCGCACCGATTGGATGGAGATACGACGAGTACCCGGGGATCTTCAGCTCACCCGCTCGACGTGGGGCACGGGGATCGCGAAGGTCCACGACGTAGAGCGGATCGACCTGACGGAACGTCACGATGTACCCGAGGTCGCCGAGAAAGCGCACGGCGTAAATCTTCTCGGTGATGCCGAGACCGTTGAGAGAACCGATGATGTCAAGCGATCGACCGTTGCGGGCGAGGACCCGCACACCGGACTGCTGGGCCGATCCGAATCCGGCACCGTCTGTGGTGACGGCGGCACGAAGAACTCCGCCGTACTCGGAGAGCGAGAACTGATTGAGCAAACGGCCGTCAACGGCTCCGGAGGCAAAGTAGGTGGCGCCGTCGGGCCCGGAGAGATCGAATCCGTGGAGCAGGGTGCGGGTCTGCCCCGGCCGATTGGGCACGATCGGGCGGGTCGGCGTTCCGAATCCTCCGGGTGCAACGATCGGCTGGGCACCCGCCGGGAACCCGGTGTTCGACTGTGTCGTCGTGGCGACGAAGAGCGAACGATCCGAGGCATAGACGATGTTGCCGCGGCCAACCACGCCGCCTGAGCCGCTGGCGCCTAGGCGGGGGGAGGGCGTGTTGAGGTCGAGCGTGGCCACCCATGTCAGTCCGAGTCCCGACGTGTCGGCTGGCTTACCGATTTCCACACAATTGACGGCCTGGCGAACGGGCGATGCATTACGTCCCTCGTCGCTGTTGTAGGCCCGCGGGAGCCAGTCGTCAGCCTTGGCTTTGAGAACAATGGAGCGGTTGGCCTGCTTCGCCCGGTCCAGTGCTTTCGCTGACTCGTCGGTCGGAAAAACAAACGGGAGGCGGGCACCGAACGGAGTTTGCAGCACGATCCGAGCTCGATGATTGACAGTCCGGGCCGCCAGCAACGTGCCTTCAAAGTGGACCCTGCTGACGAACCGCGGACTCGTAGGCGCGCTTACGTCCCACCGTTCAACCACGGTTTCGGGCCATTGCGTGAAGAGTTGGCGGACGATGGCGAGGCGGGGACCGTCGAGCAGCAGTTGCGGTTCGGCGCCCCGGTCTCCGGGGATGGTCCCAACGAGCTTCCCATCGGTAGTGTCCACGATGCGAACGTTGCCACCGGCGCCGGTGTAGAGGTAGCGACCGTCGTTTTCGATGAGATCGCCCTCATCGACTCCCGCCTCTTGGGTGTTCGTCGATGACGAGTTTTCCGTTCCACTGAGCGCATCGTTGGCTACCGGGGTGGCGGGAGCTGGTTGATTGGGGGGTGCCGGTGCTGCGGCCGCGGCCGCAGTCTCTGCTGAAGCGGCGGCGGTGGCAGGCGCCGCCCGGGTGGGGGTCTTCCGTGTACCCGTTGGAAGTGGCACCGGACGGGTACCGCTGTAGTTGCCGTTGAGGCCGTAGGGGCCGACCTCGGGCAACGTAAGTGCACGTACATACGCGATAAAGCGCGGGCACGACGAGAACTGCTGGAACAAGACCTCACGGCGCGCGGCGTCCGACGCCCTCGGAGCGATCGCCAGCGCAGACACGAGCGCAGAGAGGCCGAGTCCACCGGCGACGAGGCGTAGACGCCACGGGCGGTGGCAACGGCGCGACCACACGTCACGGGGGTTGGAAATATGCGACACGGCTACCTCCGCTTTTGGTGGACGTCTCTTCGGACGATGAGTCTGGCGCACCGAGTTCCCGCTTCGCCGAATTCGTCAAAAGAATTCCGTTCAGTCACGCACTGGACCTCGGAACTCAAGGGAGTTGGTGGAGGATCAGAGGGAGGACGGCGGTTGCTCCGGCCGACCGGAGAAGGGAGGCAGCGACGGTGGCCGACCAGCCCGAGCGGTACTGGGCGTCGACGAGTAACACCGGACCGCAAGGGAGCATCACGTCCGGCCGCAACGCCATGCCATCAAGAAGCGCGCGTACCTTTGCCCCCGAAGCCGCGTCCGGTCCAACGGTTGCTCCGGAAAGTCCCAGGGCGTCGACCAGCTCAAGTTTGCCCACGGCGGCTATGTGTTCGGCCATAGATGTCACCAGACGCCGGTGGGCGATCGTGGGCATCGGGACAACGGCGACGGGCCGCTCACCCCACGATGAGCGCCAGCGGGTCAGCACGGCAACGAGCCCGTTGAGCAGGGCCTCGCTGGCGGGCGCATCGTGTCGATTGAACACGACGCCGAGTTCCTCAGACCATCCGGGATCGTCGGCAAAGGCGAGAGCGCGGCCCTCGGCACAGCCAACGATCTTCCCCTTTTTCGCTACCCCGGACGGCCAGAGCTTGCGCGGTTCGATGACCACATCGCGCCCTCGAGCAAATATTCGGGCCGCCTGGATCCGTTTGCTGGTGGGCCGTGACCCTGGTGCCGGGAGCACTCCGGTACAGACCGAGCACCGCGCGCAATCGACCGGGTCAGGATCATCGAGTGCGGCCTGGAGGAACCTCATCAGGCATCCGTCGCCGGCCGCGAAGTGGCGCATCAGATCGGCCTCGCTCGCCCGCACCTGCGCCAGCGCGTCCCACCTCGAGGCATCGTAGATCCACGGCAATTCGGTGCGGCTCCACGACGAGCCGGACTTGTCCACCGCACCTTCCACGGCCAGAATCTTCAACAGTCCTTCGAGGCGGCCACGTCGAATCGCCGTGACGTTTTCGAGTTCGAGAACGGACATTGAACGCTCGCTGAGTGCGCTGAGAATCTTTCCGACACGCTCTTCATCGGGGACTCCAGCGGTGGCGAAGTACTGCCAGATCTGTTCATCGGTTTCTGCCGGGAGAAGCACGGCGATGGCCTCGTCCAAAGCGCGTCCGGCGCGGCCCACCTGTTGGTAATACGCCACCGGCGATGACGGAGAGCCGACGTGGAGGCAGTAAGCCAGGTCCGGCTTGTCGTATCCCATGCCGAGGGCGGAGGTCGCCACCACCGCTTTCAGTTCGTTGCGCCGCAGCTGGTCTTCGACCAGCTCGCGCAGGTCCGACGGCAGCCCGCCGTGGTACGCCGCCACGTTGAAGCCCTCCGACGCCAGAAACCCGGAGAGCCGCTCCGCCTCGGCAATCGTAAGTGTATATACGATCCCGGACCCATCGATCGTTGATAGGG
>JAYVSS010000330.1:0-3275 GCA_043775075.1 Acidimicrobiia bacterium | reverse complement strand
TCGAACTTCGTGGCCGTTTTGTCGAGTTTCGGGTCGGCGGTATACACCCCGTCCACCTCTCCATGAGTCGCTTTGAGAACGGCCCCGGCGTTCATCTCGGCGGCGCGCATGGCCGCCGGGGTGTCCGTGGTCAGGAAGGGTTGACCGATTCCGGCGGCAAAAATGACGGAACGACCCTTTTCAAGATGGCGAAGGGCGCGTCGACGGATGTAGGGCTCGGCGATTTCTGACATGTGAATAGCCGACAGCACGCGAGAGGGGTCTCCGGCCTTTTCCAACGCGTCCTGCAGCGCCAAAGCGTTCATCACGGTGGCCAGCATTCCCATGTAGTCAGCGGTGGCCCGATCGATCCCCGAGTTCGCCCCGGTCGCACCTCGCCAAATGTTTCCGCCGCCGACCACGATGGCCATCTCGACGCCGAGTTCACGCTTCACGTCGGCAATTTCGCCGGCGATGCGGGCGACGACCTCCCCGTCGATGGCCTCGCCGTGTTCGCGATCGGCGAACGCCTCGCCCGACAACTTCAGCAGGACCCGGGACCACTTCGCTCGCATTGGGCGGGCACTCTCTGATGACTCCATGGTTGCTTCCTTTCGGGTAACGCGTTTGCCCTGCCCATCGGCGTAAGCAGCCGCCGAAGGGTAGTGCGCGAAGCCATGCGGGCGAACACGAGCACCGTAGCGACCGCCCGTCGCGCCGCGACCCCGGATCAGCCGGGGTCGCCGAAGCAGAGATCGTGGACGAACATCGCCGACACGCGAACATGGCAGACATGGCAGACATGGCGAACATGGCGGGGAGCGACGAACGAGGCCAACGGCGAAGTCAGCCGATAGAGGTCGGTATCAGCCGATTTCGACCTGAGCGAAACGGGCAATTGTGGCCGCCCCCAGCACACCTTTGATGGTCTGCTTATTGTCCTTGGCGAATTCCTGTTCCATCAGGCAAATCTGCTTGAAGTATCCGCCAATACGTCCCTCGACGATCTTGGCGAGGGCGGCCTCGGGCTTGCCTTCGTTGCGCGTGATCTGCTCGAGGGTGTCACGCTCGGCGGCGACGACGTCGGCGGGGACTTCGTCGCGAGTGAGATATTTCGGACGGGCGAAGGCGATATGCAGAGCGATGTCGTGAGCTAGCTCATCGGTGCCACCCTTGATTTCCACCATGGTGGCGTTGACGCCGCGACCCGCCTGCAGGTGCAGGTACGTGTCGATGATGGCGTCCTCGGCGGCGTCAAAGCGCACGACTCGCCCGAGGTCAATGTTCTCCTTCAGCGAGATCTTCGCTTGGTCAAACGTCGCCTGGTGATCGGCCACGCCGGCTTCGCCCTTCGCCGCCACCGAGTCCGCTATCGCCTGGACCAGCGCCACGAAGCTGTCGGACTTGGCGACGAAGTCGGTCTCGCATTTGATCTGCACAATTGCCGTGGCGGTGCCGCTGCGGCCAATCGCAATGGCTCCCTGGGCATTGTCCCGATCGGCCCGCTCTGTGGCCTTGGCCAGGCCCTGCTCGCGCAGTGCTTTCATGGCGGCGTCGATGTCGCCTCCTGCTGCTTCGAGGGCTCGCTTGGCTTCCATCATGCCGACGCCGGCAAGCTGGCGGAGCGACTGGATGTCTTTTGCACTGATCTGTGACATGAGGTGTCCCTGCGTTGGTAGTTCAGTCGTATGGGGAAAGGGTTGCTGGTACGAAAAACACGGCCCGCCCAGTGCCCCGCCCCGAGGGACGGACGCAACGGGGCGGACCGTTACTTCATACGTAGAGCGAGCACCTGAGGACCTCAGGCCATGCGCATCAGGCCGGGGCGTCGCCTTCGGTCGGCACGGTATCGGCCATAAGGGTGGCGGCCGTCTCCGGGGTATCGCCAACCTCGGCGGCGACGTCGTCGGCCTTGGCCTTGGCGGCCAAGAGCTTGGCCTCACGGGCCTGCTGAGCGATAGCTGCCTGGCGGCGGGCCTCGCTTTGCGCTTCCGAGCGTCGGGCTTCTGCTTCAGGGTCGAACGTTTCGAGCACCGGAACGGTGGAACGTCCACCATTGCGGCGAGCGTTGATGAATCGGCCCTCCTCCACGGCGTCGGCGATGATGCGACACATCAGGTTCGAGGCGCGAATGGCGTCATCGTTGCCGGGAATCACGAAGTCGATCACGTCGGGGTCACAGTTCGTGTCCACCACGGCAACGACGGGCATCTTGAGTTTGTTGGCTTCGGTGACGGCGATGTGTTCTTTCTTCGTGTCCAACACGAAGATCGAGTCCGGAAGCTTGGCCATGCCGCGGATGCCACCAAGGTTGCGCTGGAGCTTCTCAAGCTCGCGGCTCTTGATGAGGGCTTCCTTCTTCGGCATGTTGGCGAAATCGCCAGCCGCCTGCTGACGCTCGTACTCCTGCATCTTCTTGACGCGGGTGCTGATTGTGTTGAAGTTGGTCAACATGCCGCCGAGCCAACGCTCGTTGATGTACGGCATTCCGCAGCGTGCGGCGTAGGACGCAATCGGGTCCTGGGCCTGCTTCTTCGTGCCAACAAACAGGATGGAACCGCCGCCGGCAACGAGGTCGCGGACGTAAATGTAGGCCGACTCAACCCGAGTCAGCGTCTGGTTCAGATCGATGATGTAAATGTCGTTGCGGGCCGAGTGGATGAATCGCTTCATCTTCGGGTTCCAACGACGGGTTTGGTGACCGAAGTGCACACCTGCTTCGAGCAGTTGGCGCATGGTCACGACCGGGGTCGCGTTGCTCATGGTTTTGTTCTCCTCCTCCGGTTGCCAGGGGTTCGATGCCGCCAGCAGCACACCTTGCGGCGACCGGAGGACCAGCGACTCGGCGCTCGACACCCGTCGAACGCAGGGGTCCATGGTACTCGGCTCCGGACTAGCGACCGCCCGATTTGGTGTGGTTGCTCTCACGGCGTTCGCTTCAACCGGTCCACGGGGACCAGGCGGACGTGCGGCGGGCCGCTGGCAAAGAGCGGCGTCGGGTCGACGTAGTCGTCGCCCACTCGTGCTCCGATGTGCACCGACTCCAGGGCCCGACCGACAACCTGGCCGCGACGAACGGATTGCCCCGTACGGACCGTCACCGACGCGAGAAAACCCAATGTGATTCTGATGCCGTCAGCACTCCCGATCACCACGAAACGCGAGGGCCCCACGGCACCGGCGAACGTGACGGTGCCGTCGGCCGGCGAAAGCACCGAAGAACCTGGAACGGCGGACACGTCGATGCCCCGATTCCCCGCCGCGTAGGGGTCCGCTGGTGGACGCCACGGATCGAC
>JAYVSS010000329.1:0-10097 GCA_043775075.1 Acidimicrobiia bacterium | reverse complement strand
GAGGGGTTTACACCTCCCCGATGAGGGCGATCAAGACGCCGACCCCGACCCCGAGAAGGCCGGCAAAGGCGAAGGTTGACGATGGCACGTCGGAAGCTCATCACTGGGGCAAAGGGTACGCAGAATGCAATGAACCCAGGCTCGCTCCTTCGTCGCTCGCGAGCAATGGGACCTTGGTCGTAGGACCTGCACACGATCGCCGTACCAGTGGGTCCTACAATTTCTGAAATGCCCGATCGACACTTCACCCATATTGATCCACTCGGTCGGGCCCGAATGGTCGATGTCACGGTCAAAGACCCCACGCATCGCCGCGCCGTCGCGAAATGCAAGGTCACCATGGAGCCGGAGACCGTCAACAAGATCGTGTCCAACGCCATGAGCAAGGGCGACGTTTTGGCCGTGGCTCGGATCGCCGGAATCCAGGCAGCCAAGCAGACGGCGCACCTCATTCCGCTTTGTCATCCGCTGCTCGTGGGCTCGGTCCTCGTGAACTTCCAACTGGGCGACGACTTCGTCGAAATCGAAGCCCACGTGGACACGTTCGATCGCACTGGCGTCGAAATGGAAGCCATGACGGCCTGCGCCGTGGCGGGACTGACGATCTACGACATGTGTAAGTCCGTCGATCGATCAATGGTCATCGGTGCGCTCACGTTATGGGAGAAAACGGGCGGCCGTTCGGGCATCTATCGGCGCCCATCAGCCGCCGCCGAGGGCCACGAGGAGTAACTATCGCGAGCGAATGCTCGCAATAGTTTGCGCTCTGCTTGCTGTTCAACTTTCAACCACCTATGGTTGCAAGGCTTCAACGCACGACACCTGAGAAAACGAGCCGCCTGCACCTGGGCTGCCACGAGACGAAAGGATGTTCGGCACGCGTGAGGAATGTGATGTTTATCGTGCTGGGAGTTGCCTGGGTGTGCGCACTCGGTCCCGGCGTAGTGAGGAGCCTCGGTCAACGAGGTCTCTCGTTTGGGTCACGTGGTCGGTCTGGCCGATCCGGACGCGACCGTTCTCGATCGGGTTCCTTGAGGGGAGCCATCGGTCTTCTTGGCGCGCTCGGAAACTTCCGACGATCCCGCCGTCGCCCCACCGGCCTGGCGGCCTCGCGCCTGCGCCTCAGCCCCGCTGCTCGACGCACCCGCAAACGACGCCGCGAGCTGCTCGCTGGTCTTTCCGGCGTGGCCTTCGGGTCGCTCCTTCTCGGCATGGTCCCGGGGCTGCGAATGCTTTTGGTGCTTTCCGCCGTTTCCACCGGCTTGCTCACCGTCTACGTGCTCGCGCTACTGCGTCTCAAGACCCCGCAGGTCATCGCGATTGCGGTCCCAGCTCGCCTCCAGGCGTACGAGTACGCCTACACGCGGGCGACGGGCGAGTAACTCGGGATTCCTCCGCCTGTCGCTATGATGGGTGGTTTGCAGTCCCGGGGACGTAGCTCAGTTGGCAGAGCGCTTCGTTCGCAATGAAGAGGTCGTGGGTTCGACTCCCATCGTCTCCACCCCTGTGACCAGCACGAATGGCAAGCCGAGGTAAGGCTGTGGGAATGCGTGTTGCTCTTTGCGGCAACCGGTGTTCGATGTCGGCGTTCGATGTCGACCCGTGCCACCAAGCTGTACCGCTGGGTGGAATTGCGTTCCGTCCAGTGGACCGGGTGGCGCTGGCGGTCGTAGACTTCTCCGTTGCCCGTCCAACGAACTCGCTCTGGGAGCCCCGGTGATCTACCTCCACTACCGCATGAAACTCGCCCCGCGCGCTCGGCAGGACATGAAGAGCTTCTGGAAGTGGTTAGAGCATCGCGAGTCGTTCTTTTATAACGACCTTCCGATGGTGAAGGAAGTGAAGTGGTTTTATAGCGTGGTCGGCGATGTTTACGTGATCGAGAACTACGCCGCCTTCGACGACGAGGCGGGTTTCGGCGAATACCGCAAGGCCCTCTCCACGCTGAAGCTCAACGACGAGTGGGAAAGCGAGCGGGTCTCCCAGGATGACTGGTGGGAGTTTCTCAGCACCAGGCTCTTGACCGACCCTCCGGTCAACGTCGGCTTTCGACGAGAAGCGTGACATCGGCCGAAGGCGCGCCGCACGCCGGGTTGGAAGGTCGGCGCCTCCCCGGCGTCAGCAGCTCGCAAACGATCGCCACGGTGGAGCGCGCGGTGGACGTGCTCTTGCTGTTCACCCGGCGGCGTTCGGCCACCCTGGGCGTGACCGAGATTGCCAACGAGCTGGCCATGTCCAAGGCCGCGGTTCACCGAATACTCTCGTCACTGCGGGGCAAGGGACTTCTCGATGTACATGAAGAGACCCGCCGATACAGCCTCGGGCCCGGGACCCTGGCGCTTGGTTTGGCCTACCTGGACAAGCTCGACGTCCGAGACCTGGCCCAGGGTGAGCTCATTTCACTGAGTGACGCCACCAACGAAACGGCCACGCTCTCTATCCGGTCAGGTACTACGCGCACATATGTTTCGCAACGCCTTCCTGATCGCGAAGTCAAGATGACCGTGCAACTAGGCCGCCCCTTTCCCTTACACACGGGGTCATCGTCGAAGGCGTTTCTCGCCTTTCTTCCGGAGACGGAAATTGACGAGTACCTCGTCGGACCGCTCGATGCGTTGACATCTACCACCATTGTCGAACCCGATGCTCTGCGCGCTGATCTTCGTAAAATTCGACGGGTCGGGTACGCCCTTTCGTTCGGCGAGCGTCAAGCCGGGGCTGGGTCGGTTGCGGCGCCCGTGTTCGACCACAACGGTCGCGTGGCCGCAGTCGTGAGCGTGTGCGGTCCGATCGAGCGCTTTCGCAGCGAGGTCGAAGACGTTGCCAAGATTCTTCTTGCCGCCACCGGTCGTCTCTCGGCCCGGATGGGCTACGCCGCATAATCCCTCTCGAAAGGTTTCCCGAACGCTATGCCTACCTACGATCTTCTCGTTCGCAACGTCCGACTCGCTCGGCCCAACGTCGAGGACACACCGACCGTCGATATCGGCATAATTGACGGGCGCTTTGCGGCCATTGCCCCTGGCCTTAACACTGCCGACGCCGCCAGCGTGGTGGACGGCTCCGGTCGGATCGCTTTTCCCGGGTTGGTTGATCCGCATTATCACGTGGGTATCTACAACCCGCTGGAGGAAGACGCAGAGTCCGAATCCAAAGCGGCCGTTCAAGGAGGCGTCACTACTACGCTCACATATTTTCGCACCGGCGAGTACTACCTGAACAAGGCGGGCTCCTATCCCGAGTTCTACACCGAAGTCCTGGAGCGCTCCGCTGGTCACTACTGGTCGGACTACGCATACCATCTGGCGCCGATCAACAAAGCCCACCTTGATGAGATGCCAGAATTGCTGGACGAAATGGGCGTGGCGAGCTTCAAGATCTTCATGTTCTACGGCGGTCACGGCCTGCACGGTCGCAGTGACACCCAGTCGAACTTCTTGATGCTCGAAGAAGGCGAGCAATACGACGTGGCCCACTTCGAGTTCATTATGCGCAAGCTGTCGACCATGATCGAAGAGCGCCCCGAGATGGCCTCGCAGATCAGTCTCGGTCTGCACTGCGAGTTCGCCGACATCCTTAACGCCTACACGGCACTGGTGGAAAGGGAAGGCAAGCTAAGCGGACTAAAGGCATACTCCGCTGCCCGGCCGCCGCACTCCGAAGGTCTCGCGGTGTTCATCGCGTCGTACTTGGCTCACGAGACAAACTGTCCGAATATCAATTTGCTGCACCTGTCGTCGCGTAAGGCAGTGGAGGCGGCGCTGATGATGCGGGACCTGTTCCCCCATGTGGACTTCCGGCGCGAAGTCACCATCGGTCACCTCATCCTGGACACGGACTCGGCCAACGGTGTTATGGCCAAGGTGAACCCGCCGATCCGTGACCGGGCGGACGTGGAGTTCCTGTGGGAAAAGCTTCTCGAAGGCGAGTTGAGCTGGGTGTCGTCGGACCATGCCTGTTGTCGGACCGAGGCAAAGTACAGGTCCGATCATCCGGACGATATCTGGATGGCCAAATCGGGCTTCGGGGGGAGCGAATACTTGCTGGCCGCTCTGCACACCGAGGGCGCGCGTCGTGGACTGTCGTTGAACAAAATGGCTGAGCTCACGTCGTGGAATGCCGCACAGCGCTTCGGCCTCAACACCAAGGGCGATATCGCCGTGGGGTACGACGCCGATCTGGCCCTGTTCGATCCGTCGGCATCATGGACCATTCACGCCGCGGAGTCCGAGTCGTCGCAGGGATACACCCCGTTTGAGGGAATCGAAGTGACTGGCAAGGTCACGGCAACGTATGTGCGCGGACAATTGGTCTTCGACGGCTCGTCCGTCGTCGGCCCCCCAATCGGTCAGTACCAGTACCGCCCAACCGCTCGGCCGGGCGCGTAGCAAATGCCGGTACCGCTAGCCATTGGCGGTGTGCATGAACTGGTCATCGCGGTTCGTTCGCTCGGTGACGCCTCGGCCTACTGGGCCAGGTTCGGGTTTGATAGGGGCGCGCCGGTAGAGCTCAGTGCCGCTGAGGCGTCAGCGGTATACGGATATGCGTCGGCGGCCAAGGTTGTGCAGCTCCGTCATGGGACTTCCGATCACGGACTACTGCGGCTGATCGAGTGGGAGCGGTCGTCTGGCGACGGCCTCGGGCTCACCGGACTGCGAGCTCTCGGCTCGCGATGGGGAGCGATGCTGACCCGGTCGGTCTCGCTCGTGCAGAGCCACGCCGAATCGGCGCAGGAGCAGAGCCTGCCAATCAGTTGGGTTTCGTCATCGCGCCAAGACCCAGCCGGCCCGGTGGCCCGTCCGTTCCTGGACAATCTCGTCCACGTGCGCGAGATGGTTCTCTGTCTGCCGGAGTCTCGTCAGGTGCTGTTCGAGCGCTTTGGGTACACGAACCCGAACTACGGGGCGATTGTGGATTCAGCTTTTCCCACGTCGCAAGTCACCCATGTGGGCGTCGTCACCGCCGGTGATCCAGACCAGGTGTACTTCCATCAACGAACCATAGGCGCGCTTATGACCCGGGAGGACTCGGTGAGTACGGCTACGGATATGGCCTCACGGCGAATCTTTGATTTGGCGGCCAATGAAAAGTATCGATGCTGGGATTTTGACGATCCCACGTCGTCGCCTATCCCGTCACAGTGGCTATCAGGTCGATTGAAGTACATCCATTTCGACGATCAACCAGTGATTGATCTGCGGGCGTCGTCGCACCTCGGAGCGCTCGGCCACACGGCTTACACGTGGCGGGTCAACGATCTCGATGCCGCTCGCGCCGCGGTCCTCTCATGCGGCGCGACATGCGTCGGCGACGTTGTTTCCGAGGCAGGCTCCGGGACCGGGCGCCGATCCTTTCATTTCGTCGACACCTCCGGCTACGACTGGCTGTACGTCCAGTCCTGACGTCGCCAAGTGTGAAATGTGCGCGTCAATGTGGGCGTTCGGAGGCCCACTGAACCCACACTTTGAAGCACACACTTCACACTTGGGCCGGAGTGGCCGGAGTGGCTGGGGTCGACGTGGGCGGGGGTTGCTCCGGCCTATTGTCTCTGGGCGGCGTATTTGGCTTCGACGGCGGCCTTGAGTGGGCCCCACCATCCTTCATTCTCCCGGTACCAGCCGATGGTGGCGCCCAGGCCATCTTCGAAGTTGGTGTACTCGGGCTTCCAATCGAGTTCGGCTTCGATCTTCGACGAATCTATGGCGTACCGCTTGTCGTGACCCGGCCGATCGCGTACGTGATCAAAGTCTTCAGCGTCTTTGCCAAGCATGGTCAGGATCATCCGCATCACGGTGAGGTTGTCTCGCTCCCCATTAGCCCCGATCAGATACGTCTCGCCCGTGCGTCCTTTAGCGATGATGTCGAGGACCGCGGAGTTGTGGTCGTCGACGTGGATCCAGTCGCGAACGTTCTCTCCAGCGCCGTACAGTTTCGGGCGTATTCCTGTCAATACATTAGTAATTTGTCGAGGAATAAACTTCTCAATGTGCTGACGAGGTCCATAGTTATTCGAACAGTTTGAGATTGTTGCCTCAATGTCAAACGAACGAACCCAGGCACGTACGAGAAGGTCGGAGCTGGCTTTCGACGATGAGTACGGACTCGATGGGTTGTAAGGCGTGGTCTCGTGAAACTTGTTCGGATCGTCGAGTTCGAGGTCCCCGTAGACTTCGTCGGTGGACACATGATGGAGCCGCTTGCTATGTGCACGTATGGCTTCGAGGACGCGGAACGTACCGATGATGTTGGACTGGATGAACGGCCACGCGTCATGGAGGGAGTTGTCATTGTGACTCTCCGCCGCAAAGTGCACCACCACATCGTGGTTGGCCACAAGGCGATCGACCAAGGTTGCGTCGGCGATGTCCCCGACCACCAATTCGACTGAATCCATCACACCGGTGAGGTTCGCTTCGTTGCCCGCATAAGTCATCTTGTCGAGCACCGTGACTCGATCGGCGGCCCCCGTCCGGCGCACGAGATGGACGAAGTTGGAGCCGATAAACCCGGCCCCGCCGGTAACCAACAGATTGCGCGACATGGTTCAGCGCTTACGGTTGGTCTGGCTGGTGGCCGCAATGGCCGCGCCGACGATGCCCGCGTCATTGCCCAGTGCCGCAGCAACAATTGGCGTGCGTGTCTTCAGCCGAGGGATCCACTTTTCGGCATCACTGACGACGCCGCCGCCGAGCACGATCAGTTCGGGCCAAATCATGGACTCCACCCGCACCAAATACTCGTTGACCCGTTCGGCCCACTTCTTGTAGCTCAGGTTCTCCCGGTCTCGAGCACTCGCAGCGGCGTACCGCTCCGCATCTGCGCCCTGCATCCGAAGGTGTCCAAACTCCACGCCGGGAATAGCAACACCGCGATACGCCATACCCGAACCAATGCCCGTGCCGAACGTAAGCATCAATACCAATCCTTCGGCTCCCCGGGCAGCACCGCATCGAACCTCGGCGAGCACTGCGGCCTGGGCATCGTTAATGACGGTGAAAGGTCGCTTACACGCCTCTTCAAGCAAGCCATCGGCGTCAAGCTTGATCCACGCGCTGTCCATGTTTGCCGCAGTGTGCGTGATGCCGTCCCACACAACGCCGGGGTAGGTGCAACCGACGGGCCCGCTCGACGATGTCATCGTGGCGAAATGCGTGACTATTTGATTCACGATCACTGCGCACGCCTCGGGAGTGGCAGGCTGCGGCGTTTCGATGCGGAGGCGATCAGCGGCGAGGCGACCCTCATGCAGATCGACCGGTGCACCCTTGATCCCGCTTCCGCCGATATCAATGCCGAGCACGAGCTTGTTCGCCGCAGAACGAATCGACCTCGCCTTCGACGATGCGGTTCCCACCGAAGTTTTCCTCGCGGGACCTGGGCCGAGAGCCTTCATCGGCACCGGCCCCTCGATGGCGAGCGCGTTGCCTGCTCGTGTCGTGGCTGTGCTGTTGGTTGCTGCAGTTTTGCTCGGGGCTTTGCCTGCTCGTGTCGTGGCCATAACCGCACACCCTATTCGCCCATCATCGCTTTCCCACCGAGAGCGCGTACCTTTGTCTGCCATGCCCATCGACACCTCTTCGGCCGAAGCTAACATTCGCACCTTCGTCAAGATTCGTGCCTCGCTCGATCCGGTTGACGTGGTGACCTGGTTCCGTGGTCCGGTATATGCCTTCCTCCCCGGAGTTGGGAGCAAGCACCTGTTCACCATCGAGGGTTACAACATCGGACGGGCCATCGAAGCCGAAGGCGGCTACGACTTCTTAACCCGGGAGGCCGTCTTCTACCGAGACCCGGCCACCGATGAGTTTTTGGCGCGTTGGACAAATCCCGTCACCAACGAAACCAACGACGTGCTCCATATCTGGAACGATCCGGTCAACGGTGGATTCAAACTCAACGGTCCGCGTGGTCCCTGGACCTTGAAGCCCGAGGTATGGGGCGACGACGTTCACTTCTCGACTGACGTGTTCTTGCTTTACCCCAACCCGCTTCAGCCCGACGCCTGGCCGCGCGAGTCCGGCGGCACGATGTACCAGGGGGCCGAACTCTTCCGCTTTATTGCGTCCAAAGCGGCGGTCGAAGGCACCTCTCCGAGTGTCCCCTGCCACATCTCCTGGGTCCGCCAGGGGCCCTGGTTGCCGTGGATGCTTATGGGCGCTGAGCATCCCGGCCATCTCGTGTATCACACCGGCGGAAAAAAGCTTCTGGGCGGATATAGCGACTTGCCGGCCGACCTTCGCGCCAAGGTTGAAGCTGAGCGGCCCGAGTACATGTTTGCGCCGACGTCGGTGAGCGGACCGAACGAAACCAGTTGGACCTTCTACGCCAAGGAACGCCGACCGGTGGCGTAAAGGTACGCGTACCTACCTTTGCAGGTAGCTCGTAAGCGCGCGTACGTAAAGTGCTGGGTCGTATGCGCCGCATAGCTCTCGAGCCGAATGCATCGAGAGCATGGCGCATCCGACGTCGACGGTTTCGATGCCGAGGCGCGTTGCCGTGATCGGGCCAATCGTGGATCCACACGGTTGCGAGTTCTTGGATACGAAGACCTGTACGGGTACGTCCACGCTGGCGCAGGCGGCGCGAAACCGCGCCGCACTCACTGCGTCGGTGGCGTATCGCTGGTTCACATTGACCTTGAGTACCGGCCCGTGATTGGGTAACGGACGGTGACCCGGCTCGTGGCGGTCGGCGTAGTTCGGATGCACGGCATGGGCCATATCGGAGGAGAGACACGAGGAAGCGTTCAGGGATCGAGCTCGTTGATCGACGTCGAGTCCCAGTGCATGGCCAACTCGGTCCAACACGATTTCCAGCAACGGCCCCGCCGCACCCGTCGTGGACGAGGATCCCACCTCCTCGTGATCGAATAACGCCACCATCGGAATGGCGCCACCGGCGGTGGGGGCCACTGCCACGACGGATTCGATTCCGGCCCAACACGAGAACAGGTTGTCGATCCTCCCTGAGACGATGAACTCTGCACTTGACCCGAGATGAGCGGCGGGTGTGAGGTCGTGAAGCATGAGATCGAACGAAGCAACGTCGTTCACGGCGGCGCCAGCCTCGGCGGCGACCCATTCATGAAACGCCATACCCTCGTGGGCGCCTAGGCCGATAACGGGGAGAACATGCTGCTGCTTGTCGAGCACGAGTCCCTTTTCGTTGACCTCGCGATCGAGGTGGATGGCGAGCTGGGGTACACGGGCAACGGGTCTATTGAAACACACGAGCGAGGACGAACCATCGGTCATGATCAGGCGACCGGAGACGCCGAGGTCTCGGTCTAACCACGAGTTGGCGAGCACCCCGCCGTAGATCTCCACCGCCACCTGGCGATACCCGACGTTGCTCATCGACGCATTCGGCTTCAGCCGGAGGTTCGGTGAATCCGTATGCGCGCCTATGATATGAAATCCCGACGTTACGGGATCCGGAACTGACGCGACCCACGCAATCAATGCACCGCCACGCACGACGAAGCATCGTCCGGTGACATCGGTCCAGGCGTCGCTCTCTCGAAGTTCCCGAAACCCTTGTTCGATCAGACGCGCCATGGCGTTGGCGACTGCGTGGAACGGCGAAGGTGAGGCATCGAGATAGGCAAAGAGAGATTCATTCATAGAGTGGCACTCATTCTGCCAAGTCGGGTAGAGAGGAGCAGCAATGCGTGACAAGCTGAGAGCCTGATGGGAAAAACCGGGGAGGGTGTGCGTGATGGATATTCCGCGCATCCAGAAGGTGCCGATGGCTGGTACCGAGACAACGGTGCGACCTATCGCAATCCGCACGAAGATGCCGTTGGCGACGTCCTCGCCCTGGCGGTGAAGTGGTGGCCCCTCGCCTTCGCTGGGCAGGTGCTTGATTTGTCCTGCGGGAGCGGCGAAGCAACGCTCGCCCTACGTGCCGCCGGCGTTGCGGCGGAGCGGATCGATGCCTGCGATCCATACACCCAGGAAGCATTTGCGGCGCGAGTCGGCCGACCGATGCAGCCGTGGTCATTTGCTGATATTGCCGCGGGCGCGTTGATCGGACACACGTATTCCGGCATCGTTTGTTCGTACGCCCTCCATCTGTGCGAGCCATCGCGTCTGGCC
>JAYVSS010000328.1:0-3674 GCA_043775075.1 Acidimicrobiia bacterium | reverse complement strand
CCTCCCGGTCGGGCGTCTGCGGCTCCACACGATTGCCACGCCCGGACACACGGCTGGGTCAATGTGCTTTCGCCTCGACGGGTCCCCGGTGCTGTTCTCGGGCGACACTCTTTTCCCCGGCGGACCGGGGGCAACGCGCTTCGAAGGGAGCAGCTTCGACACGATTATCGAGTCCGTCGACCGACGTTTGTTTACCCTGCCAAAAGAAACGATCGTGATGCCAGGTCACGGCCTGGACACCACGATCGGTACTGAAATTCCTTCACTGCAAAGCTGGATCGATCGGGGCTTTTAGCCCCCGACTACGCCGACTCAGCTGGCTATGCGCTGACGACGAATTTCGGCTCGCCACTGGCGGCGCAAGACCCGACGTTCGTCTTCGGTGGTTGCACCCCACACGCCATATTCCTGGTTCGTTGTGATGGCGAACTCGAGGCAGGCCTGCTGTGACGGACAGGAACGGCAGAACTGCTTGGCGGCGTCGATTTGCTCGACCGCAGCCCCCGTAACGCCGATCGGAAAGAAGATTTCCGGATCGAGGTCGCGACACGTGGCGTCGTCACGCCACTTCAGGTCGTTCCAATGATGGCGGGCAGTGAACATAGCGACGACCTTTCGCTGTGGCTGGGATGGAGAACTACCACGTCGTTCGACCCTGTCGATGACAAGGTTTCAACGACTCTTACGTCAAATTTCATGACGCCGAAATCTTTGAGATGACCGACTCAGCATAGAGAGCGACATCGGTCACTACTAGACCCGTTGGTCAATTTTTTGATGCACAGTGAAGATATACCCCATCGTCAGAACAGATGCGCAACGCCCACCTGCCGAGAGCACCGGTAGGGTGCACTCCGACCCATGAACGGATTCCTCGAACCACCAGCTTCGTCGCCCGAGCAGGTGATCCCCGCTGATGAACGGCCGGTCGTCACCGCCCCGTTTCACACCGCAGATCTGCCGCCAACACCCCAACGCGATCGCCGCCTTCCCGCTCATCTCTGGGTGGAATGCCCTCCGCACCTGCTCACCCTCGGAGCGGACTTCGGCGTGGAACTCGTCGTCTACAAACGCCTCATCGGCAGTCGGTGGCTGCTGTGGCGCGCCGGTCCGGCCGTCCATGCCGATGCCCGGTACGGTGCCGTCGATATCCAGGCGATCGCAGACCCGACCCGATTTTTCGTCTACCGGCTGTATCCCGACGGCACCGGCGCCGGAATAGGCCCGGATGGGATCGAGCACACCAGGTTCCGTAGTTGGAAAGAATCGCTCAGAGATAATTAACCCATCGGAGCGCTGATATATGGGTGTCCCGGCCGCGGCCCAGTGGCGATGACGGCTCCCATATCGCAAACCACCTGCCGCCACGTGCCAGCATCGAAGGATGGATTCGCTTGCCGGGATGCTCCTCGTTGCGCCGCCCCAGCTCACCGATCCGAACTTCACCGAGTCCGTCGTTGTGGTCTTGCTTCACAATGAGAGCGGCTCGTTCGGGCTGGTGCTCAACCGCACGGCGGAAGTGGAGGTTAGCGACGCGCTGCCGGTCTGGACGGCGCTTGCCGGGGGACCGATCCGCTCCGGTGGGCCGGTGGAAATCGATGCGCTGATCGGCATCGCCCGAACCACCGCGGGTACAACCGTGGACGGTTACCGTGAGATCACCACGACGACGCTCGGTCCCCTCGGTCTGGTGGATCTTCACTCCACGCCAACCGACGACCTCAGAGACATTCGGCTGTTCACCGGCTACACCGGTTGGGGCCCCGGCCAGCTCGAAGGCGAAATTCTGATGGGGGGCTGGGTTGTCGTGCCCGGCCTTCCCAGTGATCCGTTTGACCTGCGCCTGGAGGAGCTGTGGGGGCGGGTGTTGCGTCGGGCTGATCCGTCGGATGCGCGCTTACGTTTACTTCCGGACGACATCACGTTGAACTAGCCGCCGGAGGGCGTTGCGGCCCTACAGGGTGCCAGACCGCTAGAGCGATTCGGCGGCGAGTTCGGCGGCGGCCAACCGCTCCTCCACCAGGTCCAGACCGGCGAGCCAAAACCCGGGGTCCGTGAGGTCGCAGTCAACCAGGGCCGTGAGCTCTTCCGGTGATCTCGATCCACCAGCAGCGAGCATCTCAATGTACTTTTCGGCAAACGCCGGACCGCCATCGAGAGATCGTTTGTACACAGACAATGCAAGAAGCTGGCCGTACGCGTAGGCGTACACGTACCCCGGGGTGTGAATAAAGTGGGGGATATAGCTCCACCACGAGTCGTAACCGTCGGTCTCCACAGTGTCACCGAACAACTCCCGTTGCGAGGCCATCCAGAGTTCGTTGATGCGCTCCACTGAAAGCTCGCCTTCGCTCCGACGAGCAGTGTGAGCGGCGTCTTCGAATCGCCACATTGACACCTGACGAAACACCGTGGCGATGGAGTCGTCCACACTGCCGGCGAGGAGCGACATGCGGCGGCGAGGGTCGGTTTCGTTCTCCAGCAAACGCCCGAACGTGACGGCCTCACCGAAGACCGATGCGGTTTCCGCGAGCGTGAGCGGGGTGACATGTTCGAACAGACTTTGATCTTTAGCCAGGAGGAAGTGCAGTCCATGGCCCAGCTCGTGAGCGAGCGTGAGCACGTCGTGGCGAGTGCCGGTGAAGTTGACGAGCACGTAGGGGTGCAGGTTCGGGGTAACTGGAGCGCAGAATGCCCCACCCTGCTTGGACTCTCGTAACGGTGCGTCGATCCATCCCTCGTCGAAGAAGCGCCGGGCGCCGGCGGCGAGGGTGGGCGAGTACGAAGCGTAGGCATCGAGCACGATGGACGTTGCTTCATCCCAGGAGATCGATTGTTCGGCATCGCCCGTGGCCAACGACGCATTGCGGTCGTAGAAGGAGAGCTTCTCCAACCTCAGAAGTTTAGCCTTGAGCCGATACCAACGGCGGACGACTTCATAGCGCGATACCACCGCTTCGATAAGCGCGCGTATTGATTCATCTGTGGCTTGATTCGCCAGATTGCGTGAGGAGATCCACGAGTCATATGTGCGCAGACGATCATCGGTTGCCTTGTCCGCCAGCAGCGTGTTGTAGATATAAGCGCGCGTGCGAAGTCCGGGAGCGAGCGTCTCGGTGATTCCCGCTGCTGCCTCCGCCCGAGCGGCTCGGTCGGGAGACTGCATACGGCTGAACGCCTCCTCAAAGGCAATCGATGTGCCCGGTTCGGCCGACGCCAGCGACACCCGTAGTCCGGAGAGTTGTTCGTCGAATAGGCGAGACCAGGCCGACACTCCGGTCAGGGTCTTCTCGGCCAAAATCTTCTCCTCAGGCTCGGTGAGAAGGTGCGGACGGTTCAGACGAAGGACCCGCAGGTGGTGACGCCACGGGGCAAGGTGTTCGCTGGCGAGCACACTATCGACGAAGGCATCATCGAGGGCCGCCCACTCCAACTCGACCCAGACGAGCGTGGTCCCAATTGCCGTGGACCGCTCCTGTACCGCCATCATCAACGCCCCGTTCACCGGGTTCGCGGTGTCGGTGGCAAACCGCAATTGGGCGAAGTTTCCGACGCGTGCGAGAAGTTCGGAGGCGTCCTCCACCTCCCGCCAGAACACCGCCAACTCGCTCGCGCTGAGCAGTCCCAGGCGACCTCGAAACCGCTGAAGCACCTCGGCCCGAGCAGCCGCGTCA
>JAYVSS010000327.1:0-17515 GCA_043775075.1 Acidimicrobiia bacterium | reverse complement strand
AGCACATTGTTCGGCGTCGCGATCGCTGGCCCCGTATCCGGGGGCACGGCGTTTCTCAACACGATCGACTCGATGACGAGCACCAACGCCGTGACCGAGGCGTTGCGACAACTCGGTGAAGACCGGATCACCCCAGGGACACAGACCTTCTCGGCTCTTGTTGCGCTTGTCGACGCCGAGCGGACGGCCAATTCTGGAGCGACGCAACGTCGCAACCTGGCTCGAACGATTTCTATTTCCCCCGAATATTCGCTCGCCTGAGGTTGACGAAACATGATTTCAAACGCCCACCCCGAACAGGCTCTTGATCGCCTGGCGAAAGGAAAAACGCTCACTCGCCGCCAATTCATCGGTCTCATTGGTGCCGTTGCGGCGGGCGAGTTCGCCGCCAGCCAACTCGGTCCGATTCGCCGTCTTCTGGCCTCTGGAACGGCTGGCGGTAGCGCCGACGGGGTGACGGTGTTTCTCTATCTCGGTGGTGGAAACGATGGCCTCAACACCGTTGTGCCGCTCGTTCAAAGCGAATACGACCAGTATGTGCGCATACGAACGTCTGCGCTCAACGGGTCATCGATTGCCTATCCCGCCCCGGGCACGCTGAACCGAGCGGATTCGCTATTGGTGGGCGACGCCAGCATTGGATTCAATCCGGGCATGGTGAACATCAGCCAGTGGTACCGCAATGGCAAGGTCGCCGTCATCCAAGGTGTGGGATACAGCAACGCCAACTTCAGCCACTTTGAGTCGCAGGAGCATTGGTGGAGCGGGGCCGGAGCGGCCGGTTCGCCGGTCACATACAAGGCCCCGAGTGGATGGCTCGGCCGGTTCGCCGATGCCTCGGGCCTGACTTCGCTCGGTGCTATTTCGATCAACAGCGGCGGCTCGCTCAGCCCCTCGCTTCGTAGCGCCACATCCGATGCGCTAGCGATCTCACCATGGCAGGGCAATCGACTGGGCGACTCAACCCAGCAGCGCGACCAACGAGCCGCTGTCGCCGTTCGGGCGATGACCCAACAGAGCAATCTCGGTCCGCTGGGAAATGATTGGTCACGACTCGGAGGGCAAGCGCTCGATATTGCTCCAGCGGTGACCGGCGCCTACACCGGAATTTCGTCGGGCTCGTCCGGTCTTAAGCGTCAGCTGACGATGGCCGCCAACTTGATCGGTGCGAACCTAGGGACACGAGTCATTCATACCGATACCGGCGGATTCGATACCCACGAAAATCAGCGAAAAGCCAACACCTCAGGCATTGAATGGCATACCGGTCTGTGGATGGATATCGACGATTCGCTGAACACATTCTTCTCGTTGCTTTCGCCGGCAAATCGCCGCCGGGTCAACGTGGTCATTTACTCTGAATTTGGGCGTCGGGCCGAAATGAACGGTACCTACGGGACTGATCACGGTGCGGCGAGCGTCGCGTTTGTCATCGGCGACAACGTGACCGGCGGGCGTTACGGCGAGTACCCGTCGCTCTTTGACCTGCGCGATCCGGTCACCGGAGGCGGCGGAAACCTGAAGTCCAACGTCGACTTTCGCCGGATCTATGCGACGTTGCTCCAGGGCTGGCTCGGCGTCGATGCCAACACGATCATTGGGGCACAACACCAATCGCTGGGCTTCATCGCGGCGGCTCCGGGCGATGTTCCCGGAGCGTCGACGACGACGAGTTCGACCTCCACGTCGACCTCGACCTCGACGAGTTCGTCGTCGACGTCGACTGCCCCGGCGATCACGACAACGATTGCCACCACAACAACAACCATCGGCTCGACCACGTCAACTGTGGCCTCCACCACCACGGTCAATCCGACTACGACAATCGTGACGACCAGCGTCGCCCCAACGACGATCGCCGCCACGACGACGACCGTCATGGCGGCAACCACCACGACGGAACCGTCGACCACAACTTCGGCTCCGGTGACAACAACGGTCACCCAGACGACCGTGCCAGGCACCGTGACGACCCTGGTCCCGACGAGTACAACGACCCCGGCCACCTCGAGCACCACCAGCACCACCACGACGACGATGCCCACGAAGCTCGTCACACCAGGCACCCCCGGCACGACCCCTAGCCCGAGCTCGCCCGACGTGACCAACGTGGTCTCCATCTCGATTGTCCCTCCCGCCCCGCCCGCCGCCGCAGCGTCCGACGAGTTGGTCTTCGTGAATGCCGCTAGTTCGACGACCAGTCCCGCCACGACGAACCCGCCGACGAGCGCCCCAACATCGACCGGTGAACCGTCAACGACTTCGGCGCCAGTGACGACCCGTACGCCAGCAACGACGACGGTCACTCCACGGCCCCGAACGCGAGGAACAACAAAGGAGAGCAAGACCGCAGCCACCCCACCGTCTCGCTTGGCGCTAGCGGACAACCCGTCCTTGTCAAGCAATCGTGTCGTCACCAAGCGGGCGTCGACGAAGTTGGCCTCCAAGTCCTCGGCCGGGTCATCAGTGGGGTCCTCGGCGGCGTCACCGTCAGGACAGAAGCCACGACGGAAATCCAAGGTCGCCACTTTTCGAGCGAAGAGCACGAACCGCTAACGGCAGGCTTGCCAACTGGCGCGGTCGAGTCGCGTCTAGGTCCATCTGTTGCGACCATCAGATGTTGACGGCGCGACCGGTACTGTCGGCGCGCTGAGGCCCACTGATACCGTCATCAGATGGTTACTGCCGACCTCCTCCTAGACGATCCCACTGTGGCAGAACGATCTCGCGCTGAACGAGTCGAAGCGGTACTCCCGGCCCTGCGCGCAGAGGCCGAGAACGCTGATCGCACCGCGACATTTCCGATGTCGCATGTCCGACTCTTGAGCGAAGCGGGCCTCCTCGGGCTGATCATCCCCGAGCGATTCGGCGGACTCGGTGGAGGCCCGCGAGACCTGACTGCAGCGGTGTTCGCCATGGGAACCGCCTGTCCGTCCACGGCCCTCGCCTTTTTCTTCCATTGCTCCAGCGCCAGCCGCGGCTTGCTCCCGCTCGAAGCACTCGACGCCGGCCTGTTTGCCGAAAGCGAAGCCGGTCAAGTGCGGGCCTTCGCTGAGCGGGTACTCACGGGGATGGGCCGCGGCCAGTGGCTGGCCAACTTCGCCAGCGAGTCGGGCAAGACCGAGGGTGCAAATATCACGATCAATAGCCAAGCTCACAAGGTCGACGGAGGATGGCGGCTGAAGGGCGTGAAGTCGTTCGGGTGCGCCACGGGCGTGGCCGACAACTATCTCGTGACCGCCAAACGTGACGATGTCGACGGTGTGGCCGGGCTCTCACTTTTTCTTGTTGGTCGGGAGAGCGCCGGTGTGAGCGAACGGGCTCGTTGGAATGGGCTTGGAATGCGAGCGAGCGCGAATCATGGAATCGTGCTCGACGATGTCTTCGTGGCCGACGGAAACGCGCTCGCCATCCCGAATGCATTCATCACTATGACCCAAGTAAGTCGTGGCTCATTTGTCGGAAATCAACTGGCCGTCGGCGCCATTTACCTTGGGGCTGCGCAAGCGGTGTACGACTACGCCCTGGCGCATCTGTCCCGAACCACGTTCGCCGATACCGGTGCATCCATTGGAACGGCCCCATTTCAACAACAACTCATCGGCGAGATGACCGCTGATCTCGAAACGGCCAAGCTGTGGATGCGTCGACAGCTCTGGTTGGAAGCGACGGACCCTCGGCCGACCTCGAAGGCCGAGGAAGTCAAGTCGTGGCGCCTGGCCAAGGGGCAGGTGTGTGAGGCGGCCTATCGCGTCGGCACCACCGCACTCAAGACTTGTGGCACGTCAAACGCCACGCTGGACGGAATCATTGGGCGCTCTCTGCGCGATCTCGCCATGGGCCTAGTGCAGGCGTTCCCTGCGGAAAAGGGCCAACTTGAAGCAGCCTCGATGGTCCTTACCGGTCAGCGGCAAAACGAGTTCGGAGCCAATGCTAAGCGCGCGTAGCTTTAGGAGAACTGCAGGGCCTGGTCAAGGTTGGTCGCGGGCCACGGCGGTTGACTCGATATAGACCAACGCTTCGGCCTCGGACCTGACCTCGGCGTACTTCTGCTGGAGATCGAAGAGGTTGGCATCGTGCACCGCGGGGGAGCGGTCTCCGCACGCATCTCGGACCACGAGAGGGACGAATCCGTGCTGACATGCGTCCACCGCCGTGGCCCGCACGCAGCCGCTGGTGGAGACGCCGCACACAATGAGGGTATCCACGCGAAGCGCAGTGAGCGTTGACGCGAGTGACGTACCGAAGAACGACGACGCGTACTGTTTCGTCACAATCACGTCGCCGTTTGTCGGTTGGATCGGGGCCATAAACTCGCCCCACGAATGTCCGTCTTCGAAGCAACGAAGGGCGGGCACCTTGCGGAAGAAAATGCCGCCGTCAACACCACCAGCGGCGTAGCGAACCTCGGTAAAGATCACTGGCAAACGATCTTGACGGGCGCCCTCGATGAGGCGACCGACCGAGGCCAGGACGGCAGGCCCCACGTCCGGCCCGAGGTACAGCGGGGCGTCGGGCTCAAAGTAGGCGCGCGCCATGTCGATGACGATCAGCGCCGGTCGAGTTCCGAACGCCAACCCGCCACCGAAACCGGCACGGGCATAGTCGGCATGGATGTCGTCGGCCACGGTCATACGGCCATCATACGAAGAGTCCCTGTGCTGGTTGTTCGGAGACAGACCGCTAACGTCGGACGGCCATGGCTCAGGAATCACTTCAGCACGTCACGGAACTCCTCGATGCGACGAAGGTCGACAACACCGAGTGGTTTGAAAAGCTGTGGTCGCTCACAGCGCTTCTGCGCTCACGCATCGACGAACGATTCCCGAACCTGGTGCGTGATCCGAGTTCGCTCCCTCACGACCGGTACCTCGGCGCGGAGTCCGGCGGACCCAACGGCCATATGACGTCGTGGGTGGGTGAACCAATCGACTGGATGGTCCACTCGAACCTGGTGAACCCCACCATGGGTTTCTGCAACATGCACCTGTCGATGTGGCTAGGCCCGACGATAAAGGTTCCCCACTGCGCGTTCGCCTTTGGCACTTTCCCTGACCTGTTCATGCTCGGAGACTTCCCGGCGCGGACCGATACCATCATCGACACGGAACATCTGTACACGTACTACGAGTCAGTCAACGCGCTGTGGTTGAAGTACCGGGCCAATGAAAACCTCCGCCCGTTTACGAGCCGAGCGCTCTATGTTCGCGAAACCCTGTCGGAAACGGCATTCTGCTTCCTCGCTGACCGGACCGATGCGAATCTGGCGACATACACGGAGATTGCCAATGCGATGCTGGACATTTGGTTCGGCTGGCTCGATACTGCGGTACCCACGCTGGAGGCTGAGCGGGCGGGGCTGGCCGAACGCGACCTGAAGGTTCGCCGTTTCGCCGCAGAGTTGGACCCGGCCAACGCTCTCGCGATCCGGTACTTCGGTACAGACAAAGTGCACCTTCTAGAGCGCCAGCTCTGGGGTGGCGATCGCCAGATAGCCCGTATCGGCGCCTTCTCGAACGACTGCGCCCCGCCGGCGATGCGTCCCTCGAACTACTAAGTTCGCGTAGGACCTCTACGAAAGGACGGCCCGGGCCACCAGGTCTGTACCGAACGCCGTCAGGATAGCTAGGTACAGCATTCCGGTGGCCGCCATCACGGCGGAGTAGAAACGCTCGCGCAGAATGATGCGGGTCACGAATGCGAGGCCGCCGGTCATAAGCGCGCATCCAATCCAGAACCAGCCGAGCATGCCGCCGTAGGAGTCGCTGATCGTCCCGTTGATCACCGAAATCATCCCTGTGGGGATGAGCAGCAAGGCCACTTCCACCGGCCAAAGCTTGAGAATCCAATCGTTGAGTTCCCCGATGGGGTTGCGAGACAGCCCGGGCTGAACGAGGTACCAATGACCGAGCAGCATGGCGTCGGACACGGCGCCAAGAAACAGCGCTCCAACGATGGTCCGAGCCACGGCGAGCGCGGCGGCGCTTCCCCCGCCGGGCGCCGCCGCCCATCCTCCGGCCACCAATCCAACGAGGCCGATGGCCGGGGCGATGAGGTCAAGGATCGGCGCAAATTCCGGGCCATCGGCGACGTCGCGTTGAACGTCGGCTGATGCCCGACCGAACTGGTCCCGCATCTGCATTGTGGCGCTAGCCGGGCCTCTGCCGACCGGCACCTCGGCGGTAATCACGCTTCCACTCTGCGTCATCGCCGAGACTCGGGTCTTCTTACGGGTGGTCTCCTGGCGCTGCTGCTTGACTCCGGCTTTACGGCGAAGATAGGAAACCACGAAGACCCCAACTGCGCTTACGGCTACGCCCGCCGACGCAATGTCCCGGACCAAAACTCGCTCCGTATAAACCGAAGCCACCGCCGCGCCGGCGGCGAAGATGGCATACGTCCAGCGCAACAACCATCCATACCCAAGACCGACCAGTCGATGGCGAGTGGTCACCCAGAGGAAGAAGAGGCCGCCAGTGGCCCATTGAAGGAGGACAGTCGCGCCGTCGAGTTTGATCATGTACTACGTGAGCTTAGTTATTAAGCTTCGACCGTGATGAGGCGGTGGTCGGCCTCGTTGAGGGCGACGGGCCCGTCGTCGGTGGCCACCACGATGTCTTCAAGCCGCATGCCCCAGCGACCACTGATATAGATGCCGGGCTCCACCGAAAACGCATGTCCGGCGGCGAGCGGCATCGCGTTTCCTTCGACTATGTACGGGTCCTCATGCTCTTCCATCCCGATACCGTGGCCGGTGCGATGAATGAAGTATTGGCCGAATCCCGCTTCGTCGATCACCCGTCGAGACGCCCGGTCCACGTCTTGGCATGGCGTGCCGACGGTGCCCGCCGCCACGCCCGCAGCGTTCGACGCCATCAAGACGTCGTAGGCCTCGGCCACATCAGCAGGGGGCTCGCCGGTGAACACGCACCGGGTGATGTCGGAGCAGTATCCGTCCATCGTGCCGCCGAAGTCGCACAGTACGATCTCGCCAGCTTCGATCAGACGGTCGCTGGCGTGGTGGTGGGGAGACGCAGCATTTGGACCGGAGGCAACGATTGCGAAGTTCACGACATCGTGACCTTCAGCGATGAGACGGTTGGAAATGTCGGCCGAGACCGAAGCTTCAGTTCGTCCGATCAGCGGGATTTCGCCGCCGTGGAGTTGCGCCGCAACTCGGTCCGCAGCTAACCCCGCCGCCGTAAGGGCGAAAATCTCGGAGGCATCTTTGCGCATGCGAAGGGGGGACACGATCTGCGAAGATTTTCGCCATTTCCGCCCGGGCATGGCGTCCTGCAGACTGACGAGAAACTGAGCCCAGCAGCGGTCGCTGATGGCCAGCGTGTGGCGGCTTCCAACGAGCCCGGCGACCAGTTCGATCGGCGATTGCGTTTCGGTCCAGGGAGCCATCGTGAAAACGTTCGGATCATGCTCCACCCGGGCCGCTTCAAGGCCCGGGATGACCAGCGTCGGGTGATCGTCGACCGGGAGGACAAGCATGGTGAGGCGCTCCAGCGGCATGGCGTGGTAGCCGGTGAGCCACGGAAGGTCGGCGCCGAGCGATAGCAGCAGCGCGTCGACGCCCTGCTCGACCATCGAGGTGCGAACCTTGGCCAGGCGGAGTTGACGAGCGGTCGATGCATCCATAGGCATGCCCCAAGTCTGGCCGAGCCGGGCCGATAGGTCCGCCACCACAGCGCACCAGCCCAGCGCCAACCCAGCACCAACCCAGCACCAACCCAGCACTTGGTTTGGGTGCGGCGGCCATCGTCGGCGTAATCTGCCGCGGTGTTGGTGAACCGGCTACGTCAGGTGGTGGTGGTGGCGGCGGACCTGGCTGCCACGGTCACGGAACTACAAACGCGGTTCGGGTTGGGCGAGGCGTACGGCGATCCGGGCGTGGCGGAGTTCGGCCTGGCCAACGGCGTATTCCCCGTTGGTGATCAGTTCCTGGAGGTCGTCTCGCCCATCCACGCCGATACTGCGGCCGGACGTTGGATGACGCGCGCTGGGGGCGACGCCGGGTACATGGTGATCGTCCAGGTCGAGTCGATCGTTGCCGCCCGCGCTCACCTGAGCAGTGAAGGTCTACGCACGGTGTGGTCGGGCGATCTCCCTGAGATCAGTGGTACGCACGTGCATCCGGCCGACATCGGCGGCGCCATCGTCTCCTTCGACGAAGCTCGCCCCGTCGGCTCGTGGCACTGGGCGGGTCCGAATTGGCAACGCAATTCGAGCACCGAGACCGTCACCGGGATTGCTGGTATCACGATGGCGGCCAACGATCCCGCAGCGTTGACGGCGTTGAGGGAATCATGGGCGCGGGCGATGAATATCGAGATTCAGAATGACCGAGCGACCCTCCCCGACGCCTCCCGCATCTCGTTCGTTTCGTCCACGAATGATCTCGCCGCCGGTCGGTCCGGTTTGGTCGCCATCGACCTCACAACGACCGACCCCGCCGGGTCGGTGAGACGTACGAAATCGCCGGCACCACCTTCCGCCTCGTCTGATCGATGTGCCGATCAGCGCCGATCGAACAGGACCGCCCAAGATCCCGATGGGCATCGCCCAGGAGGGCGATTTTGGCCACTGGCTGATGGCGAAACGAGCGGGCTGGGCGACTACACGGGCTCAGCTGGGCGTTGATTTCTACCGGGCGACGAAGTATTTGGCCTGCGGGTGATGGCAGATGAGGGCGGAGGTGGATTGTTCGGGCTGGTACTGCCAGCTGGTTTCCTCGGTGCACTCGATGCCGATGCGGTCGGCGCCGAGCAGCACTGCGACCTTCGCGTTGTCTTCGAGGTTGGGGCACGCCGGGTATCCCCATGAGTAGCGACCACCCCGATACTGCTGCTTGAACAATCCGGCGAGCGACGGACCGTCCTGATCGGCATAGCCCCACTCCTCCCGAATTCGACGATGCCAGAGCTCGGCCAATGCCTCGGCCATTTCGACCCCGATGCCATGCATCAGTAAATACTCTGTGTACTTATCAGCAGCAAAGAGTTCCGCCGCCCGCTCACTGACGTCGTGGCCCATGGTCACGATGTGGAAGGCGGCGTAGTCAGGACGCTCCGTGGCGAAAAAGTCGGCGATACACAGGAATGGCGCTTCAGATTGGCGGGGGTAGGAGAACCGCAGCCACTCGTCCCGGCGGTTGTCGTCCTTCCACACGACGAGGTCGTTGCCCACCGCATTGACGGCAAAGTATCCGTGCACGACCTGGGGGATGAGAAGACCGGTGGCCTTGGCGTCGGCGAGTTGTGATCGCAGGAGCGAACGCGTGCGGTCCTTGAATTCGACGTCGGTCTCAACGGTCCCGTCGGCTCTCTTCTGCGGACGAAATTGCCACTGGTTGCGGAACAACGCTGTCTCGTTGATGTAGGCCGCGATGTCGTCGAGGGCGATGCCTTTGGTCACGCGCGAGCCGACGAAGGGCGGGGCAAGGAGTTCGTTGTCATTGACGACGTCGGGAGAACGGTTCGGTACCTGGATCGACGGATCGATCACCTTCACCGAACGTGCCGGAATGTCGCGGCCTCCGACCGCCCGACCGAAGTCGGGATCGTCGGGTGCCTCGCCACGGCGGATGGCGCCGATGCGGTCCATAACATCGAGGCCCTCGAACGCGTCGCGTCCGTAAAAGACTCGTCCGTTGTAAACGGTGCGAAGGTCACGTTCAACATACGTGCGCGTAAGAGCGGCACCGCCGAGGAGGATCGGGATGCGGTCGAGCCCGCGAGTGTTGAGCTCCTCGAGGTTCTCCCGCATGATTAGCGTGGACTTGACGAGCAATCCGCTCATGCCAATGGCGTCGGCCTTAATCGCCACGGCCTTCTCGATCATCTCAGCGATCCCGACCTTGATGCCGATGTTGTGCACTTCGTAGCCATTGTTGGTGAGGATGATGTCCACCAGATTCTTGCCAATGTCGTGCACATCGCCCTTCACGGTGGCGAGGACGATGCGACCCTTGCCGCCCGAATCGGACTTCTCCAACAGGGGTTCGAGATGGGCCACCGAACGCTTCATCGTTTCGGCAGATTGCAGGACAAACGGGAGCTGCATCTGTCCGGAGCCGAACAGTTCGCCCACGGTTTTCATGCCGTCGAGCAACACGTCGTTGATGATGGCGAGAGGGGCGACACCATCGGTCACGGCACGATCAAGGTCGACCTCCAAACCCTCTCGGTCCCCGTCGATGATGCGCTGTTTTAAAACCTGTTCGATCGGCCAATCCGATCGGTCTTCTTTTTCAACCTTATGTGCACGTACGTTTTCGAACAACGCCATGAGTGCGTGCAGCGGATCGTAACCCGCAGGCTCGGCGTCTGACCGGGCCCGGCGGTGGTCGTAAATGAGGTCGAGACATACCTGCTTGTGCTCGTCGGGGATCTTGTGCATCGGCAGGATTTTGGCGGCGTGGACGATCGCTGCGTTGAGGCCGGCCTTCACCGCCTCGCTCAGAAACACGGAGTTCAGGACGACACGGGAGGCCGGGTTCAAACCGAACGACACGTTGGAAATGCCGAGGGTGCACGACACCCCGGGCAGTTCCGCCCGGATTCGACGGATTGCTTCAATCGTGGCCATGGCGTCGCCACGGAGGTCGTCGTCGCCGGTCGACAAAGGAAATGTGAGTGCGTCGAAAATGAGATCGGTCGGGTCGATCCCGTATCGATTGGTGGCGATGTCGTGGAGACGGTGGGCGATTTCCATCTTCCACTCGATGTCGCGGGCCTGGCCCTTTTCATCGATAAGTAGACATACGACGGCGGTGCCGTATTCCCGGGCGAGGGTGAATACTCGGTCGAGCCGCGAACCGGGCGCGTCGCCGTCTTCCAGGTTGGCGGAGTTAAGGATGGCCTTCCCGCCGATCCATTGCAGACCGGCTTCCATTACTTGCGGCTCGGTCGAGTCCAGCACCAAGGGAACTGCTGCCTGGGTGGCGAATCGGGAGGCGATTTCGTCCATGTCCTTGGTCCCGTCGCGACCCACGTAGTCCACGCACACGTCGATGACGTGGGCGCCTTCTTTGACCTGATCGCGAGCGATGGCGGTGCACAGTTCCCAGTCCTCGGCCAGCATCGCATCCCGGAATGCCTTCGAACCGTTGGCGTTCGTCCGTTCGCCCATCACGAGGAATGATTTGTCCTGCGTAAAAGGTACGTGCGTATACAAAGATGTCGCCCCTGGCTCCTTCTTCGGAGACCGAGGCTTCACTTCCAGATGCGCGCATCTCGCCACCACTGCAGCGAGATGCTCCGGTGTGGTGCCACAGCAGCCGCCAACGACGCTCACCCCGTATTCGGTAATAAAGCGATGAAGATGCTCGGCCAAACCATCAGGCCCGAGGTCGTAGTGCATCTTCCCGTCCTTCACTGAAGGAAGGCCAGCGTTGGGCAAACATGAAATCGGTACGTGTGCATAGTTACTGAGATGGCGAAGGTGCTCGCCCATTTCCACCGGACCGGTGGCGCAATTCATTCCGACGATGTCCGGGCGGATCGCCTCGATCGCCGTCAATGCCGCTCCAATCTCGGTGCCGGGAAGCATGCGTCCGGTCATTTCCATCGTCACCTGAAGTTGCAGCGGAACGTCTCGCCCGATGGTCCGCATAGCCCGACGGCAGCCGATCACTGCGGCCTTCAATCCAAGAAGATCGAACTGGGTCTCGATGAGGAAGAGATCGACGCCGCCGTCGAGCAAGCCCCGTGCCTGCTCCTCGTATGCGTCGCGCAGCGTGGCGAACCGAATCTGGCCAAGCGAGGGCATCTTCGTGCCGGGGCCGATCGAACCGGCAACCCAACGGGGACGGTCGGGGGTTGACCATCCGTCGGCCACTTCTCGGGCAACGCGGGCTCCGGCAACGCTGAGTTCGTAAGCGCGATGAGCAATGTCGTACTCGGCGAGGGGGATGGCGAACGACCCGAAGGTGTTGGTCTCGATCACGTCGGAACCGATGCGAAAGAACGAATCGTGCAGATTGGCAATGGCGTCGGGGCGGGTAACCACCAACATTTCATTGCAGCCTTCAAGGGCCTCACCGCCGAAGTCATCGGCCGTCAGCCCGATTGTCTGTAGGTTTGATCCGGTGGCACCGTCGTAGACCACCACCCGGGTGCGGGCGGCGTCGAGAAATGCTTGGGAGCGAGAAGAGATCGACATGGTGGGGAACCTCGAACGGTCGGCTGTTCGGGAGAACAGACAAGGGTGGGTCCTCCGAACCTCGGGGTTGGTCTCCTGACCTCCGCAGTCATCTCGTGTCGCACCATTACTGGCACTTGAGATGTCGGCCCCGTTGCACGGTTGGCAACAGTTTTCAAGTGTAGTTCCTGGGATGCACTCGTCGTTATGGGCCGCACGACCTAGGCTGATCAACCGGTTATCACGATGAAGATCTACACGCGCAAAGGCGACGACGGCACCACGGGGCTGTACTACGGGGGACGGGTCCGCAAGGACGATCCGGCGCCTATGGCGTACGGCGATGTCGACGAAGCCCAGGCGGCCATCGGTCTGGCCCGGGCTGAGGTTCGCTCGCTCATCGGCGACAGCACTCTGCGCGGGCTTGATGACCTCCTGATCGGTCTCGAGCGAGACCTCTGGGTGCTGATGGCCGATCTGGCTACAGATGAGATCAATCGTTCGAAGCTCGTTGCCGGGATGAGCCAGGTGACGAACGACATGGTCGCTCGGCTAGAGGGGCTTATCGACGAATACAGCGCCAGGTTCGAACTCCCGAAGGAGTTCGTTGTCCCCGGCCAGAATCGATTGTCGGCGCTCCTCGATGTGGCGCGCACGGTGACTCGACGGGCGGAACGATCGAGCCTGGCGGCGGTGGCCGAGGACTCCCTCGTGCTCACCTACTTGAATCGTTTGTCTGATCTGTTGTGGACCATTGCTCGTTACGCCGAACACGGCGTTTCCCTTACCGCTCGTACCTGAGCTCGTTGCTGTTGAAAGGCCTGTTGTGTCGATCACTCTGACTGTCTCATCCGCCAAGGTTGCGCCAAAGGGCGCGGCCATTGGCGTTGGCGTAGTCCTCGGAAAGAACGGCCCCGAGCTACCCGCTGGTGCGCCTTCCGTTGCCGTTCTTGCGGCCCGTGGTTTCGAGGGGAAAGCGGGTCAGGTAGCCGTTGTTCCCGGTCGCTCGGGCACCACGATCTTGCTCGGTCTTGGACAATCAAGCGCGCTTACTACCGAGATCTTCCGAGCGGCGGGTGCGTCGTTGGTTCGGTCATCTTTCGGTGAGGCGGTGATTGCCACGTCGTTGGTTGACAGTGCGCCCGCCAAGATGGATCGCGCCGCTGTGGCGCAAGCGGTGACCGAGGGAGTGCTGCTTGCGAGCTACCAGTTCACCACGTATAAGTCACAAACGAAACCACGTGAACTTACGAGTGTCATTGTGTTCGGCAAGGTCGGACGGCTGGTCGATCAAGGCATTGCCAGAGGCATGATTGTGGCCGAGGCCGTGGCCCTCACGCGTGATCTGGTGAACGAGCCGGCCATGACGCTCACCCCGTCGCACTTCGCCGACATGTCTATCGAGGTCGCGTCGAAGACCGATTTGTCGGTGCGCGTATGGGACGAGCACGACATCGAACGCGAAGGCCTCGGCGGTATTCGTGGCGTCTCACTCGGAAGCACGCAGCCGCCGCGCCTCGTGAAGCTCACGTACTCACCGGTCGGGGCGACGAAGCGCACGCCGACGCTGGCTCTCGTCGGAAAGGGAATCACATTCGATTCCGGCGGTCTGTCGTTGAAGACCAACGACGGCATGCTCACCATGAAGTGCGACATGGGCGGGGCCGCAGCGGTTCTTGGCGTCTTGTCGGTAATCGCTCGCCTGGCGCCGTCGATCCGGGTCGTCGGGTACTGCTGCCTCACCGAGAACATGCCCGGACCGGCAGCGTTCAAGTTGCTCGATGTGCTGACTGCGCGAAACGGCAAGACAGTAGAGATCTACAACACTGACGCAGAAGGCCGCCTGGTGTTGATGGACGGACTATCTCTAGCCGTGGAGGATGGCGCCGATGCCATCATCGACCTCGCCACGCTTACCGGAGCGGCGATCGTGGCGCTCGGCACAGAAATCACTGCGGTCATGGGCAACCATCAGGGCTTTGTTAACCAGGTCCGTGAAGTCGCCACTGCCGTTGGCGAAGACACGTGGCAATTGCCGCTTCCCGCCCGATACCGCAAACAGATTGATTCGCCGATTGCTGACCTGAAAAATATCGGCAACGCCGGTCAGGCGGGAAGCAGCATTGCCGGATTGTTCCTGCAAGAGTTCGTCGGAAATACCCCGTGGGTGCATCTCGACATTGCTGGCCCCGCCTTCACGAGTGCCGACGAGGGCATCATCACTCGCGGCGGTACTGGTGTGATGGTACGCACACTTATCGAACTCATCAGCAACTTCACCGTGCCGGTCAAATAGATCGCTCCAACCGGTTGGTCATGCTTACGCAGCCCTGATGGTGCGGTGCTCGACCTGGGCCATCGCCCACGCCGTCAATTCCTCAGTGCCGGTTGGGTCGTAGTGCCAGGCGGTCAAGGCGCGCCGAACGTCATCGACGGTGCCACCGCTTCGAGCACAGAGCAGCGCCACCCCGGCGGCACGTCGCTTCGTCGCAGCTCGGGCTGATTCGGCCAGAGCTGCAGCCTCCCACTGGGCATGTTCGGACTGCAGTTGGGTGGGCAGGCGGCTGACTTTGAAATCGTCGAGCCAGGGAACTTGCGGTCGAACCACGAGTGTCACGCCACCGCGAACGTGGGCGAGTTCGAAGTGACACAGGCGATCAACGGCTCGTTGCACAGGGGAGTGTCGGCCCACTCGATCGCCGAGTCCAAGGGTCCGGGCAATGTCGAGGGTGTTGAGGTTGAATCCGTCGGGTTCAACGTCAAATCCATATGCGAGAGTACGAATGAGCCACATCGCCGATGGACCGAGGACGGAAAGCCAGAACCGCTCGACGTACGCAGATCTTGGGTCATGCCCGATCTCTGCTGTCACGTGATCGACCCAGGGTTCAATGCGTACAACGCGGCGGCGGGCAAACGTCTCGGCCGACGCATTCGTCGCCGACGCGTCGTCGGTGTGATCTGCGTGGACGTGGGCGAGGGAATTGTTCATGGAAGCACTCCGATTTCGAGGAAGATCGAGGGGTTACGGCGGCGGCATACAAGGAAGAGGAGAGCACCGTTTCATGGATTCACTCGACGATCAGACAAGAGATGACGAAGTGGCCGACAGCGGCGCGTTGACGCGAGCACGGGGTTTGATCTTGGCGGCTCGGCGCGTGGTGGTGCTGACCGGGGCGGGCATCTCAACCGATTCAGGCATCCCCGACTTTCGTGGCCCGCAGGGGATCTGGACGAAGAATCCGAAAGCCGAACGGATGTCGTCGCTTCAGCACTACCTCGCTGATCCGGAAGTACGCGAGCTGTCCTGGCAGAGTCGACTGGCCAACCCCGGCTGGCACGCGGTACCCAACGATGGGCACCGAGCGTTGGTCTCGCTCGAGGAGTCAGGTCGTATGCACACGTTGGTTACCCAAAACATCGACGAGTTGCACCAAATGGCGGGATCGTCGCCTTCGCTCGTCGTCGAGGTACATGGCACGATGCGGCGGGCCCGGTGCTGGTCGTGCGAGCAGGAGTGGCCGATGACGACGTTCCTTGATCGAGTGCGGGCCGGGGAGCGCGATCCGGGGTGCCCGGACTGTGGCGGGATCGTGAAATCGGCGACGATTAGCTTCGGGCAGTCGCTGGTTCCGGCCGACATTGCTCGGGCGCTCGATGCTGCGGCAATGTGTGACCTTTTGCTTTGCGTGGGCTCCACCCTGGCTGTTGGCCCGGTGAACCAGATGGTCCCGGCGGCGACACGTTCGGGCGGAGCCGTCGTCATCGTCAACGCCGAGCCGACCGAAATGGATGGCCTCGCCACGGTGGTCCTGCGCGGTCTGATCGGCGAGATCCTCCCAGCGCTGGTTGTGGGACCCCACTAGTCGCGGGGTGGCTTCGTATTCCCGGTGACCGTGTGACCGATACCCGACCAATCTTGTCGGGTTTTGAACTAACCTTGGCCTATGGCTTCTTTTCGTGAACTTCTTTCGTCGGCCAAGTCGCAAATCGCCGAAGTTTCGACCGACGAGGCGCAGGCCCGCTTGGCGTCAGACGCGAAGACGATCGTCCTCGATGTCCGCGAGCCAGACGAATACGAGCAGGGGGCGCTTCCCAATGTGGTGCATATTCCCCGTGGCCACCTTGAAGCACAGGTTGAGGCGCGCATTGCTGACCACGATGCCCCGATCGTGGTCTATTGCGCCGGCGGTGTGCGGTCCGCCTTCGCCACCAAGACGCTCGGGGAGCTCGGCTATTCGAACGTAGTTTCGATGGCTGGCGGGTTCGGTCGTTGGAAGGACGAGGGCAAAGCGTGGAAGAAGCCGGCGTCGCTCACGCCGGAGCAGCGCAATCGCTATCAGCGCCACCTGCTTCTGCCGGAGGTAGGGGAGAAGGGGCAGTTGGCCCTGTTTGAAAAGAAAGTGCTGATGATCGGCGCCGGTGGTCTCGGCTCGCCCGCCGCTCTTTATCTCGCTGCTGCTGGGGTGGGGACGCTCGGTATCTTGGATATGGACGAAGTGGATGCGTCGAACCTGCAGCGCCAAATTCTCCACAACATGGACCGCATCGGCGATCGAAAAGTGGACTCGGCCAAGAAGACCCTCACGTTGATGAATCCGGATCTCAACGTGGTCACGTATGACACCCGCCTCGGGGCGGACAATATTATCGACATTATGGCGGGCTATGACTTAATTGTTGATGGAACCGATAATTTTCCCACCCGCTATTTGGTCAATGACGCGTCACTAAAATTGGAAATTCCTGTGGTGTTTGGTGCCCTTTTCCGCTTTGACGGACAGATCACGATCTTCAAGCCGCACGACGGCCCGTGTTACCGATGCATGTTGCCCGAACCGCCTCCGGCGGAGATGGCGCCGTCGTGCGCCGAGGCTGGTGTGCTTGGTGTGCTGCCGGGGATCATCGGTTCGTTGCAGGCGATGGAAGCGATCAAGCAGTTGCTCGGCCTGGGCGACTCTCTGTCGGGTCGTCTGCTTACCTACGATGCGCTCGAGGCGAGTTTCCGCACCTTCAAGATCCGTCGGGATCCAAATTGCCCGGCGTGTTCGATCGACCCCAAGGACATCGTCATCGCCGAGTACGACGAGTTGTGCATGCCCCACCGCCACTGATTTCGTTGGGAGCCGTCATCATTGCGTCGAAGGCGCGGCGGGGGCTCCCACCACGCAAGTGGGCGCACCGATGCGCCTAAGAGCAGACAAATGGGCCGCCGCGGTTGACGCGTGCTGGCGAAGCGGGAATGCTTTCGGACCATGCGAACGCGGACCGCGACTCTCCCTACGCTTTTCGCCGGTGTTCTGGCGCTCTCCGTGACGGGATGTGGCGGATCGGGTGGATCGGAAACGTCGGCCGTTGTGGCGAC
>JAYVSS010000326.1:0-4366 GCA_043775075.1 Acidimicrobiia bacterium | reverse complement strand
CTGGCCCCGGTATGTGGGCCGGTGGCCGGCACCGTGGCCGGGGGAGCGGGGTGTCGAGTAATCGCCTACTACGGCACGCCGCAGTCGAAAAAGATGGGCGTACTGGGGGCCACGCCGAAGGTGGAAATGTTGGCGAATTTGGTGACCAAGACCCAAACCTGGCAGGCGGCGGACCCGGCCACTCCGACGAAGTGTGCCCTTGAGTTGATTGCCATCGTTGCGCAGGCGGAGCCGGGCCAAAACAAACTCCATCGAGCGCGCATGTCGGCGAGCAAGATCGATGAAGTGCTCGGGTGGGCGCGCGAAGCCAAGTGTTTGTTGATTCTCGACGTCCAGGTGGGCTGGAGTTCCGTCGCCGATGAGTTGCCGTTTCTTACACCCTGGTTGAAAGAGCCCGACGTCCACCTCGGTCTTGATCCTGAATGGGACATGCCGATCGGCGTCATTCCCGGTAAGAAAGTCGGTCGAATGTCCTCGGCTGATGTGCAGTTCGGTATCGATTTCGTGTCGGACTTGGTGAAGGCGAACAACTTGGCGCCGAAGCTGGTGATCGTGCACCGTTTTCGAGATTTCATGGTGACCAACCCGGAACTGATTCGGCCCACGCCGGAGATCCGACTCCTGGTGAACGCTGACGGATTCGGACCGCCGAGGACGAAGTTCGTCACGTTCAAAATCGCTCAGGTGGGGATGCCGACGGCGCTCACCGGCTTCAAGCTGTTCTTCAAGAACGACAAACCAATACTCCAGCCGAGCGACGTCCTGCCCCTCGTGCCCCAGCCGGTCTTCATCAACTACCAGTGAGACAACGCTGATCAGATATGCGCGCTTAGTAACGCGAGGGTTTCGTTGGGGCGAGCGCGGCGATTGACTCCATAACGGCTTGAGCTATGGCGTGCTGATGCTCGCGTCGATGCTTGCGGTCCGAACTCATTCGTGCGCGTAGTTCATCGAGGGGAACGGGGGCGCCGAACCGGATGGTGATCTTGATTGGGCGAGGGAGGCGTCGATGGCGGGGCCACGCGCGGAATGCCCCGTCAACATGAATCGGAATTACCGGCACGTCGGTGGCGGCAACAAGGAGTCCGACGCCGGCCATGGGCGGAAGAATCTCACCGTCCCATGAACGCGTACCTTCGGGGAACAAACCGAGCAACCTCCCATTCTTAAGCGCGCGTAGCACCTCCTTCATGCTGCCGGTGCTCTCGCCCGATGAGCTCACCGGGTATCCACCGGCTTGGCGCATCCAGGTGCCGAGCGGTTGGATATTGAAGAACATCTCGTGGGCCACGAAGACCATGGGGCGCTCCACGCGGCAGGCGATCAACGGCGGATCGAGAAAGCTCACGTGATTCGGGGCGAGAATGGCCCCACCGTTGGTCGGCACGTTTTCCAGGCCGATGTAGCTCACCCGGAAGTAGATCCGGGAGAAGAAGCGGACAACGATGGCGCCGATTCGATAGGGGGTCGGGAACACCTCTCCGTTGGACGAGACCCGAGGCTTCACATCCGTCGAAGTTATCGGCTGATGTCGGGTTGCCCGGACGTTGGGCTTCTCGCCGTGGGGCTTAGATGCGACCAGGGTTTCGAATACGGACCAGTAGGATGGGCGGTGATGGCCGGGGCGCTTGACGGGATTCGGGTGCTTGACCTTTCCACGGTAGTGATGGGTCCGTATGCCACCCAACTTCTCGGGGACTGGGGTGCGGATGTCGTGAAGGTTGAAGACGGCGGCACAGACACCGCTCGGCATATGGGTCCGGGCCCGGTGCCGGGGCTATCCGGAGTGTCGATGAACCTCCTCCGAAACAAGCGCTCGATTGTCATCGATTTGAAGACAGATGGAGGACGGCGCATCGCTCGTCAACTGGCGATGGCGAGCGACGTGGTGGTGACCAATCTGCGGCCGGGGCCCCTGCGGCGCCTTGGTCTTTCGTACGACGAACTCACGGTTGATCATCCGTCACTGGTGTTTTGTCATGCCCAGGGATGGTCGATCGACAGCGGTGAAAGCGAGCGCCCGGCGTACGACGATGTCATCCAGACCGCTGTTGGCGTTCCGTTTCTGCAGGAAACCGTGACCGGCGAGCCAGCGCTTATGCCCACGCTCATGGCGGACAAAGTATGTGGACTGATGATCTGCAGCGCGGTGTTGGCGGCACTGTTCGCCCGCTCGGTGAGTGGTCGGGGCCAGCGGGTGGAGGTTCCGATGTTCGATACCACACTGGCGTTCACCCTGGTCGAACACCTGGCTGCGGCCACCATCCCCGGCGGTGTGGCGGGCTATCCCCGCATCCTCACGGCCAACCGCCGGGCTCACCGGACCGCCGATGGATGGATCGTCGTCCTGCCGTATTCGAACGGTCACTGGCGTTCGATCTGTGACGCTGTGGCCCGTCCCGATTTAATCGATGACAGCCGGTTCCTCACTCCGGCGGCCCGCATCATGCATGCCGACGCGATGTACGGGTTGCTCGGTCAGATGCTCGCCACCCGGACCACCCAGGCGTGGGAGCAGCTGTGTGAGGCAACTGGCGTTCCTTATCAGGTGGCCCATTCGCTTGATGAAATTGTCGGTGATCCGGCGCTGCATCGAGGCGTCGTTATCGACGACGAGCATCCGATCGCCGGGCCGTATCGGCGCATTGCGTCTCCGGTTCGGTTCTCCGACACTCCCGCCGCGCCGACGGTGCGTCCGGCGTCGCTTCCCGGTGCTGACACCGACGAGGTGTTGCGGCGCATCGGTCACGACGATGCGTCGATCGCCGCATTGCGCCTCGGCGGCGTTGTCGCGTAGTCGCAAAGGCGCGTAGTCGCGCAGACTGTTACCGCGGCTTGGTGGTTTCCTTTGCGAGCGCGGCCTCGGCGGCGTGCGTTCCGGCCCAGGCCCCGGTGCTAAAGCACGCCTGCAAGAGGTAGCCACCGGTCGGAGCGTCCCACGCAATCATCTCGCCGGCGGCAAAAACGTGGTAGAGGCCCCGCACGCCGAGCCGCCCATCGAGCGCGTTCCAGGCGACACCGCCGGAGGACGAAATCGCCCGCTCGATGGATTCGGTGCCAACGACAGGCAGGGGAAGCGCCTTGAGGTAGGCCGCGAGTGCGGCGGTCTCATGAGGTGGTCGAGCGAATTCGTTGGCCAGCGCGATGGCCGCGGGCGACAGCTTGGCCAGCCGGCGCAGCACGTTAGACAGCGACTCGCCCGGCTTGCGGGCTGCGAGTCGCTGCGCCAAGCGGTCGGCGGAGTCATCCGGGCGGAGATCGAGATTCAGCGTGACGGTGCCGGTCGCCGAGAACGAACGGGCCGCGGCGCCCGACACGGTGTAGGCCGGCGTGCCCTGGAGCCCACCGGCGACCACGACGAGGTCGCCGCGCACCGCACGCCCGTCCACGCTGCTCAGGGCCACGCCCTTGATCGGCTCGCCGACGAAGCGCTGGAGGTACGGCGACCAGTTGAGGCGCAGTCCGGCGTTCGACGGACCCCACGGGCGCACGAGCACCCCCTGAGCCGACAGCGGGTGCACCCACGCGCCGTCGGACCCCGTGCGTGGCCAGCTCGCCCCGCCGCAGGCCAGCACCGTGGCCCGCGTGCGGATCACCTCATCGGCGTCGACGTCATGGGTGTCGTCGTCTGCGGCGACATCTCGCCGGTCGCCGTTCGTCTCACTGCTTTGGCCGGGCGCGCCGGGTGCATGGGGTTTTACGGTGATCGACGGACCGCCGTCGACAAACCCGTTCCACCGCGTCGATGTCCGGAATGCGACGCCGCGTTCGTCGAGCCGTTTCAGCCATGCGCGGAGCAAGGGCGCCGCCCGCCATGACGCCGGAAAGATCCGTCCGCTCGTGCCGACCGAACACGGTTCGCCCAGCGACGCACTCCATTGGCGAAGCGCGTCGGGATCAAAGGCCTCCACCATCGGACGAAGAAGTGGCTGGTCAGGTCCATATTGAGCGAGGAAACGATCGATCGGTTGGTGGTGGGTGAGGTTCAGGCCGCTTCGACCGGCCAGGAGGAACTTGCGCCCCGGCGTGCGTCCCGCCTCAATGACCACGACCTTCGCGCCCGCATCGGCCGCCGCCTCCGCCGCCATCAGCCCGGCCGGCCCACCCCCGACCACCGCCACGTCGAACGACTCCGTCAAACCCGTGAACCGCATAGCAACGACCGTAGCCAAGTGTGAAATGTGCGCGTCAATGTGTGGCTTCAGCGGACCGCTGAACGCACACAATGAAGCACACATTTCACACCTGGGGCCTTGGGGGCCGTCGTTGCGATGTGGGACGTCGAGAACTGCTTGACGATGTACGTGCCGCAATTCCGCCCCCCGACCTGGCCTCACGGCGACGGCTCAAGCCAAGGTCTACGACC
>JAYVSS010000325.1:0-8879 GCA_043775075.1 Acidimicrobiia bacterium | reverse complement strand
GAGTCACGGCCATGCGCTCTCGAACACTTTGTATTGTCTCGACCTTGTTGGTGGGGGCTTCGGCACCGGTCCTGAGCGCCAGCCCGGCCTCGGCCAAAGACAAGTTCTGCGCTGACCTGCCTGCCGTCCAGAAGCAACTGGAGACGATGAACGCCGCTTCGGACCCCAAGGCGCTGGCCAAGAACCTCACCGAGTTCGCATCATTGATGACGAAGACACAGGGTCAAGTTCCCGGAGCGATCAAGGCCGATTGGAAGAAGATGAGCAGCGGCATGAACCAAATGTCGAGCCTCATGACCAAAATGAACAAATTAACTGTGGCGCAAATGCGCAAAGAGAGCCCCAAAATTCAGGCGGAGATGAGCAAGCTCAACGCCGACAAGTCGTACTCCACTTCGTCCGACAAGATCACCATATGGGCAAAGAAAAACTGCGGCATCACCCTCGGGTAGACGGCCGTCGTCCCCGACCGCTGCTCAGGCGCACCGCGCTCTTCTTGAGTGCCGCTCTTGCCCTGTTGGTCCTCCCTACTCCGGCGTCGGCGGCGAAAAAACCAGCAACGAAGAGCCGCAAAACCTCCACCCGAGGACCGTCGACCACGGTGGCCCTCGCCGACCGGCCAAAGACATTCTGTGAAGCCTGGGCCGCAGTGCGCGATGTCCGCAACTCCGGCCTCACCGGAGCCGCCTCGATCCGACTGCAATCGGAGCGTTACCTCCGCCTCGTGCCGTTGGCCCCGGCAGAAATCCGACCGTCGGCGGCGATCATGGCGGAGTACTTTGCCGCTACCCTGGCCATGGCCGATAAGCCGTTATCAAATGCCAAAGAGACGGCCCGGCTGGAGGCCGTGATTCCGAAGATCGGCGACGCCCTCACCACGGTGACCCGCCATGCTGTGCGCACGTGCCCGCGGTCCGTAGTCCTCGCCACCACCACCATCGTCGAGTTGCCAACAGACGTGCCGACGATCACGGTGCATGTGACCCCGCCGACGACAAAGAAAAAGGTCTAGGCGAGTCGCACTCTCACGGCGCAATTTCGCGAGGGTGGCGGCCGGCGACGGCGGTGAGCGAGAATGTTCAGCTCATGCTCAAGAAGATCCTGATTGCCAACCGTGGCGAAATCGCCGTCCGGGTTATTCGTACCGCTCGTGAAATGGGCATCAAAACGGTGGCGGTGTACTCCGAACCTGACCGCGATGCACTCCATGTCCGTCTCGCCGACGAGGCCTATGCGCTTGGCGGCACCACCAGCGCCGAGAGCTACCTCAACACCGAGGCCATCCTGCGGGCGATTGAGCAGTCCGGGGCCGACGGCGTGCATCCCGGCTACGGCTTCTTCTCGGAAAATGCCGACTTCGCCCAGGCCATCACCGAGCGGGGTGTGGCGTTCATCGGCCCACCTCCCCCGGCGATCGTCGTGATGGGCGACAAGGTCAGCTCCCGCAAGGCGTGCGCCGAAGCAGGCGTCTCAATGGTCCCCGGCACGATGGAGTTCCTCAAGGGCCCGGACGACATCAAGGCCTTCGGCCGGGAGTTTGGCTATCCGATCGCCATAAAGGCGGCCTACGGCGGCGGCGGTCGGGGCATGAAAGTCGTGAAGAACGAGGCCGAGGTCGAGACCCAGTTGGCGTCGGCCCAGCGCGAGGCCAAGTCAGCCTTCGGCCGCGATGAGGCGTACATGGAGCGCTACCTCACCTGGCCGCGTCACATCGAAATGCAGATCATCGGCGATCAGCACGGCACCGTGGTGTGGCTCGGCGAGCGCGATTGTTCGGCCCAGCGTCGTCACCAAAAGCTCGTCGAGGAGAGCCCGGCACCGAACTTCTCACAGGAGCTTCGTCACCGGATGGGCGCGGCCTCCGTACAGATCGCCAAGTCCGTCGGCTACTTCAATGCCGGCACCGTGGAGTTCATTTACCAAGACGGCGATTTCTTTTTCCTCGAGATGAACACCCGCTTGCAGGTTGAGCACCCGGTGACAGAGATGGTCACCGGTATTGACCTCGTGGAGTGGATGATTCGGGTGGCGTCGGGCGAGGCGCTGCCGATGACGCAAGACGAAATCAACGCCTCGCGTCGCGGCCACGCCATCGAGATTCGCCTGAACGCGGAAAATCCCAGCGGCGGAAAGTTCCTACCCTCTCCCGGTCCGATCAAGGAGTTCATTCGGGCCGACGGCTACGGCGTGCGCACCGACGCGGGGTACGCACCTGGCGATACCGTGAGCCAGTACTACGACAACCTGATCGCCAAACTGGTCGTATGGGGTAAGGACCGAGACACGGCGATTGCCCGCGCCATTCGGGCGTTGGAGGAAACAAAGATCGTAGGTGTACATACCACGATCCCAGCCGATCTAGCTATCCTGCGCCACGAAGATTTCCGTAACGCCGTGCACTCCACCAAGTGGGTCGAAGACACCCTCGATCTGTCCGGTCTGGTGGCCACGAAGGGCGAGGAAATATCGGCTCCGGTGGTCGACGGTGAGCCGGCCCGCGTGCGTCGTGATCTCGATGTCGAGGTCAACGGCAAGCGCTTCTCGGTGAAAGCCTGGGTGCCCGACATCGCGCCGATGGTGGTTGGTGTCGCCGCCGCCGGCGCCGGCGCGGCGGCGAAACCGAAGCGCGCCGCCTCCGCTGGTGGGCCCGTCGGTGGTGGCTCGGGTGCGGTCACGGTTCCCATGCAGGGAACGGTGGTCAAGGTCCTCGTCGAGGTGGGTCAGGCCGTCTCCGTGGGCGAGTCAGTCATCGTTCTCGAAGCCATGAAAATGGAAAACAACATCGCCGCCGAAAAGGCCGGCACAGTAAAAGAAGTCAAGGTGAAGGCTGGTGACACCGTGGGCGCCGGCGATGTCGTCGTCGTGGTGGAGTAACCCGCCGCCACGATCAAACAGGGCGCCGGCGATGTCGTCGTCGTGGTGCTGAGCCGAGCGACCCAAAAATGCAGGCCCCAGTTCAGTCCGGGCGATGCAGACGGAAGACCCAGCTGACCCCCGGCTTGTCGTCGGACTCGAGAACGCCTTCCCAGATCCGCTCGAATCCGTTTTTCTCCAACGCTCGCCACGACGGCGGGTTCACCGGATCCACGTCTAAAATGGTCCACGCCCGGATATTGCAGCCACGTGTCGACGATGAACGCGTGCAACATGGCGCTGCCGACGCCGCGTCCCACGAGATCAACTTCCCCAACGAAGTAGTCAATGCCCGCCGCCGTTTCGGGGCTTGGATCGGGTCGTCGCAGGTCGGCGACCCATGGCGGATACTCGCCAATGCGGTACCGCTGGACAAAGCCCATCGGTCGGCCGCTCTGACTCACAACGAAGTACTCAGTCCGGCCGGTGTCGACCCCCTCACCGAAGTCCGCCTCCAGCGCTTCCGGCGTCCACTCATGATGCCACCACGCCTGCACGTGGGGCCGAGCAAGCCAGCCCGCGAGCCGATCGAAGTCCGAACGGGCGAGCGGACGAAACGCGAACTCCACGCCGGGATCGTCACACGGGCGAGACCGGCCGTCAAGAGGCCCGGCCACCCAGACCACCCGCCAATGCGAGGCCGGCACAGCAATGAGCCGAAGGCCCCACCCGCCCCGAGCCCAATGAGGTCAAGGCATACCGCGTGGCAGTCGATGGGCAGGTATGCATGCAAGAGCGGAGGTCGCCACGAGAACCGTCCCCGGACGAGCCGCCACACGGCAAACTGGATCAATGGCGTGGGGCGTTGCGGGAGGGACTACGCCGACGGCGGCCCAGGTGACCCGTCGGCGTTTGTTCGAACGGGTGTGGATCGTTCTCGGCCTGGTCTGGGCGTTGGGACGGGTCGTCGTGGCGAAAGCGACCGTCGAAAAATACGGCGTGAACATCACCGTCTTCGCTGTCATCGAGATCCTGGCGGCGTGGCCCCACTCCCTGGGGGCGGCTCGCGTCGTGACCAACCTGATCGACCGCAACCCGCACGGCGCCCTCCCTTGGGGACTCATGCTCGCCGTGAGCCACATCGGGCCGGAGCTGTATATCGCCGTCGCAGGCTCGCATATGCCGGTCGGCGTCTACGTTTCGCTGGCCATCATCGTTCTCGGCCTCGGGGCCCTGGCGATTGTTGGGATCGTCCAAAAAGTCCGAATGGGTCGGGTGCAACGAATTTTGGCGGCAACTCCGGACGAATGCCGAAACTTCCCCGGCTGAGTCCCTGGCCGCGCGCACACGGCGCAGCACGGACTATTTGTGCCCGCGCCCAAGTCGAGCTAGATGCGCGTCCAAGTCGGCAAAAATACGACCTCAATAAACGCAAAACGGCCGACTTGGACGCGTAAGACCAATGACTTGGACGCGGAAAAGGAGCAACTTGACCTGCCGTAGCCTCGGTGTATGGCCGCTGCCCGTACTGCCAAAGACCGTGCAACTTCGCTTGTCGACTCCCTCGCCGACGATCTGGTCGCCCTCTCTCACCAGGTGCACACCACCCCGGAGACGTGTTACGAGGAGCACCGATCGTCGGCCATGGTGGCCGATCTTCTGAGTGCCGACTCGCGTTTCGACGTCACGTTCGGCGGAGCGGGTTTGGAAACCGCCTTCGTCGCGAAGGCCGGGAGCGGACCGCTGCATCTCAGCATTTGTGCTGAATACGACGCCCTTCCGGGCATCGGCCACGCCTGCGGTCACAACATCATCGCCAGCGCCGCCGTGGGTGCGGGCCGGACGCTGGCCGATCTGGCCGATGACCTCGGCATCACCGTGTTCGTTCACGGCTGCCCGGCGGAGGAAGGGGGCGGCGGCAAGATTCGTATGCTCGAAGCCGGCCTGTTCGACGGCATGCACGCCTCAATGATGGTCCACCCGTCACCCCACGAAGCAGACCGTATGCATTGCCTTTCCGTCAGTCATTTTGACGTGACGTACCGGGGAAAAACGGCTCATGCGAGCGCATTTCCCCAGGACGGGATCAACGCCGCCGACGCCATTACCGTGGCCCAAGTTGGGATTGGATTACTACGTCAGCATATTAAACAAACCGACCGGATTCACGGCATAGTGACGAAGGGCGGCGACGCGCCGAACATCGTGCCCGATCACACGATCTACAAGACATACGTACGTGCACGTACGATTGCCGAACTCAACCAACTGATGCCCCGGGTGGAGAACATCTTCGCCGCAGGCGCGCTGGCCACCGGCTGCACCCACGAGATCACTCACTTCTCACCGGCGTATTCCGAGTTCCTGGACGACGAAGACACGCTCGCGCTTTATCGGGCCAACGCCGAATCGTTAGGACGAAAGTTTCCCGCTCCACAGAAGCGTCGCCCTGAGGGCCAACCCCACGACGGTGAATACGCTTTCAGTGCATCGACCGATATGGCCAACGTCAGCCTCACGATCCCGTCGATTCATCCGATGCTCGGCATCGACGCTCGCGGTTCGTCTAACCACCAACCGGGCTTCACCGCCGCCTGCGCCGAATCCTCGGCCGATCACGCCGTACGAGACGGCGCGCTGGCGATGGCGCTCACCTGCATCGACCTCGCGACCGACTCAGCGCACCGCGCTCGCCTGCTGCGCGAGCGCTAGCCAACCGGCCAGAACTGGCCCCGGACGCGGCACGAGGTGCCCAGAGGCACCTCGTGTTCCACCCGTGTTGTTGTCCATTTCCTACAAGAAATCGTTTCCCTGCGATTCCAATAGGTCCATGGTCGCAGGTCTCACGTTTCCTGCCCATAGGTCATTTGCATCATTGCGGGGAAAACTCGCGACAAACGCTTAACTCCGGCCACTGAAACGGCGTTCAACCACTGCAATGCAACGGTAGAGATGAACGGCAAAGCGGAACAAAATGTCCGTTCATTTTTGGTGGGTGCACCACCGACCGAAACGTTATTCAGCCGCTTCAGCAAGTGCTTCGGAGAGCGCTGGATGCACCATCATCGAGTCTGCGATGTCGCTCACCTTGAGACCTGCGGTAACCGCCAGAGCAATGACGCTGATCAGTTCGGCAGCGTGGCGTCCAACAATCGAACCTCCGAGAACCACGCCGGTAAGCGGGTCGCTGATGATCTTCACGAAACCACGCGCGTCGTTGTTGATGAGGGCCTTGGCCGACGCCGAGAACGGAACCTTGGTGACCCGCATCTTGCGACCCATGGCAAAGGCGTCGGCTTCGGCCAGCCCAACGTCGGCAATTTCGGGCTCGGTGAAGATCGCGCTCGCTGCTTTGTCGTAGTCCAGGTGACGGTGCTGGCGGGTATGGAGGCCATTCACATGCTCGGCCACCTTGCGTCCCTGCATCGACGCCACGCTGGAGAGAGGAAGCTTTCCGGACACATCACCAGCTGCATAAATATGCGCCACATTGGATTGACAGTGCTGGCCGATGGTCACGTATCCACTTCGGTCAAGCACCACACCGGCCGCTTCCAGGCCCAGACCGTCGGTGTTGGCGACGGATCCAATGGCCAGCACGGCATGGGTGGCCCGCACGGTGCGCCCGTCGTCGCATTTCACGACTACCTCCTCGCCTTCACGGTCGATAGAGATGGCCCGCGCCCCCTTCAACAACGACACCCCCCGCCGGAGGAAATCGGCTTCAAGGACGGCTGCTACTTCAGGATCTTTCTGCGGCAGAACCTGCTGGCGGCTGACCACGAGTGTGACTTTCGAGCCAAGCGACGAGAACATATGCACGAATTCCACGCCCGTGACACCCGACCCGACGACGACGAGATGTTCCGGAATCTCCTTGGGGGGATAGCAATCGCGAGTGGTGAGGATGCGCTCACCGTCGGGATGGCACCACTCCGGAATGCGCGGTCGGGTACCGGTGGCCACCAAGATGGCATCGGCCGCCAGCCGTTCGATGCTGCCGTCCGCCAGCTCAGCCACCACCGCGTTGGGGCCGTCGAGACGGGCCGTCCCTTTGATGATGCGAATTCCCTGGCTTTGCAGCTGAACGGTGATCGCCGACGCCAGCCGGTCTTCGATCCCTACAACCCGCTCCCGGAGTGCGTCCCGATCGATCTGAGGCTTCATCGTGTCAAGGCCCATGCCTTCGATACGGCGGGCAAAGCTCATCGCTCCGCCCGTGGCAATCATCGTCTTCGATGGGATGCAATCCCACAGGTGGGCGGCCCCGCCGACCACGTCTCGCTCCACGACCGTGACGGTGGCCCCAAGACGGGCGGCGTAGGTGGCGGCCTGGTTCCCCGCTGGACCGCCGCCGATGATGACAAAGTTGAGGGCCATAGCGCCTCGATGCTACGAGACCCCCAACCCGCAGCGGTGTCCGGCACCACGTGAGACCTACCGGGCCTGCGGACCCCGCACGAGACGGCCGGGCATCACGCCCGTATGGCGTCCATCCTCGAAGCTCACCATTCCCCCCTTGATCGTGGCGCGGTACCCGGTGGCCTGTTGATTGAGGCGACGCCCACCAGCCGGTAGATCTTTCACGATGCGAGGCGGCGCCGCCCCCAGCGCGTCGATATTGATCACGTTGGCGTCGGCGACATAGCCCGGGGCAATCACGCCGCGATCGAGCCACCCCACGTGGGCGGCGGTGCGCTGAGTGATGTGGTGGACCATGGTTTGGACCGGTAGTCCCTCGCCCCTCGTTCGGCGCGCCCACAACCCGAGCGCAGTGGTGGGGAACGAGGCGTCGCAGATCGCCCCGCAATGCGCACCGGCATCAGAAAGACCGATCATCGCCACCGGGGAAAGGAGCATTTCTCGAACCTCAGAAAGGTCACCGGCCACGTAGTTGAACAGGGGCATATACAGGAGACGTCGGCCGTCGTCTTCCAAGAGCGTGTCGCAGAGCAGTTCATCTGCGCGCATATTTCTGGCCTTAGCCGTCCCCGAGATCGACGCTTCCGGTGCCGGTTCGTAATCGACCGGGTCCGTCATCGGGAAGAGATGGTCGAGGCCATGAACAAGATCGTTGAGGATGCCGTCGTAGGTACCGAGCGCGCGGTACTCACCGAGGATGGCCGATCGACGCTCCGGGGCCTGGAGAGACCGCCAGCGTTCGGCCGTGCTCAACCCGGCGATGGTGCGATACGACGGACACAGCATGAACGGCACCACCGAGGCCTCAAGGCCGTGTAACACCCCGATCGGTCGAGGGGCAATCTGCGCCCGCATGTTCAAACCCTCGGCCTGTCCGTTACCAAGCGCGCTGAACATTTTTCGCCAACGGCCCGGGGCGGCGTAGGGCTGTTGCACGGTGGTAGAAAGCGGGCGTCCGCTGGACCGTGCAAGCGATCGCATGAGCGCAAGCTCGGCGTCCACGTAGTCCTCGTCCAGCGAAAGGTAGGCGTCGGAGATCAACTGAATCACCCCGGTTCCCGTATCGCTAAGTGCACCTACTAACGCGTGGAGCTCGTCGGCCGAGGAGAAGCGAGTGCCAAGAAACTTGCCCGCCTTTGTGCGGTGAAGATAGGTACGGCTGGTGGTAAATCCGAGGGCACCAGCGTCGATCGCCTCGCGCGTGAGACGGGCCATCGTGGTGAGTTCGTCAACGGTCGGTGATTCGTCGTGATCGGCGCCGCGATCGCCCATCACGTACGCCCGCAGCGGCGCATGGGCGACCTGCGTACCGACATCCATCGTGTACGTCCGACGACCCAGCGCATCGAGATATTCGGGGAAGGTTTCCCAGTCCCACGCCAGGCCTTCAGCGAGGGCCGTGCCCGGAATGTCCTCGACCCCTTCGAGCAAACCGATGAGCCAGTTGTGCTCGGCCTCGGTCGGTTTGGCGGGGGCGAAACCGACACCACAATTGCCCATCACGATCGAGGTGACGCCGTGGTTCGACGAGGGTGCGAGCACACCGTCCCACGTGGCCTGGCCGTCGAAGTGGGTATGGATATCGACGAAGCCAGGGGTGACGA
>JAYVSS010000324.1:0-4603 GCA_043775075.1 Acidimicrobiia bacterium | reverse complement strand
TCCTGGTCGGCAAGGTGAATCGGGAAATTGTGTCGGCGATCAACATGCACGGTCCGCTCGCGGTCGGCATGTCGGGCGAAGACGCCAACCTACTGCGCGTCACCTGTCGCGACCCAGAGCTGGGCTTTGTTGGCGATGTTGAACACGTGAACACTGATGTCCTCGATCGTCTGCTCACTGATGAATTGATCCCGGTGATCGCCACGATTGGCGTCGACGGCACGGGCCAGGCGTACAACGTGAACGCCGATACCGCCGCTGGTTCGATCGCCGGCGCACTCAACGCCGAAAAGCTGGTCTATCTCACCAATATCGAAGGACTCCGTCGAGATGTGGACGATGCTTCTACCCATATTAGCTCCACCACCGTGGCGGAGCTGGAATCGATGATGGCCAATGGAACACTGAGCGGCGGCATGATCCCCAAGATCGAAAGCTGCCTGCACGCCATCCGTTGTGGCGTAGAAAAAGCGCACATTCTCGATGGACGATCGCCGCACGCGCTACTCCTTGAAGTTTTCACCAACGCCGGAATCGGCACGGAGGTCACCGCATGAGTCCCGATGTCTCAACAATAGGCGCGCATACCAACGCGGTCGAGAGCGTGCCGACGTTTGGTGGTCCAAGCGGCGTCGACTACTGCCCGCTGATGCCGACTTTTGGCGCTCCCACGGTGATGTTCACCCGGGGGAACGGCACCGAGCTGTGGGACAGTGAAGGGAAGCGTTACCTCGACTTCCTTTGCGGTCTGGCGGTAACTTCTCTCGGACATGCGAATCCCGAGATTGCCCAGGCGATCTACGACCAGGCCACCACGCTTTTGCACGTATCAAATCTTTTTGCCACCCCCACCGGTCCCCAAGTTGCGATGCACATTGACCGTCTTCTCGGCGGAGGCGGCCAGGTCTTCTTTGCCAATTCAGGGGCTGAGGCCAACGAATGCGCGATCAAGGTGGCACGAAAATGGGGTGGGTACGGCCGCCACCACATCATTTCGACCTTTGGTTCGTTCCACGGTCGGACCCTCGCCACGTTGCACATGACCGGCCAGCCGGCGAAGCACGAAGCGTTTCAGCCGTTACCTGAAGGCTTCCGGCATGCCGCGTGGGCCGACGTTACCGATATCGAACGTATGATCGATCCATCGACCGTCGCCGTCATGATCGAGCCGGTTCAGGGAGAAGGCGGCGTTTTGCCGGCGCCGACCGGATACTTCGCCGATGTTCGTCGTCTCTGCACAGAGCGCGGGTTGTTGTTTATGGTCGACGAAATCCAGACCGGGTTCGGCCGTACCGGAACGTGGTTCGGTTTCCAACACTTCCTCACGCCTGACACCCGCCCAGACGTCGTGACGCTGGCCAAGGCCCTCGGTAACGGCATGCCCATTGGCGCCTGTTGGGCCACGCGAGAGGTTGCTGGCGCGTTCAAGCCGGGCGACCATGGCTCAACGTATAGCGGTCAGCCGTTGGCCACCAGTGCCGCACGCAAGGTTCTTGAGATTATGGAGCGAGACAACATTCCGGCGCAGGCGACGGCCGCTGGGGAACGGCTGCGCGCTCAGCTCGCGAGCCTGCCCGGTGTCGTTGAGGTTCGCGGACTTGGGATGTTGCTCGCGGTCGAGTTACATCAGCCGATCGCCGCTGAACTGAACAAGCGGTTACTTGCCAACGGTCTCGTGACTAACGCCGTCACGGCATCGGCAATTCGTCTTGCGCCGCCGCTCAACATCTCAAGTGCCCACATTGACGAAGGCGTAGTCATATTTGCGGCCACGCTCGCGTCCTGTCTCACCGATGCCGCATCGCCTAGCGCAGGAAGCGCTCCGCCGACATCATGAAACCCCGGCATTTTCTCGAAATCACCGATCTCAGCATCGACGAACTCGTCGCTGTTCTCGATGCCGGCGCCGCTCCGCGTGATCCCGTCCTCGCAGGAAAAGGCGTAGCGATGATTTTCGAAAAACCATCTGCGCGCACACGGAATGCGTCCGAGATGGCGATCGTCCATCTGGGCGGCCATCCCGCCTACATCTCCAAGGCTGAGGTGGATTTTGACGGACGCGAAAGCGTCGAGGATGTCACCCGGACGCTGCAGGGGTACTACTCCGTGATAGCCGCCCGGGTATTTGATCACCGAGTTCTCGAACGGATGACCACGGTAGCCAACGTCCCAATCATCAACCTGCTTTCCGATGTTGCCCACCCCGTCCAGGCGCTGGCCGATCTCCAAACGATCCGAGATCACGTAGGCCCGATCGATGCCTGTCATATTGCCTGGATCGGCGATTTTTCCAATGTTGCTCGATCCCTCGCCCTCGGAGCGCTCATGCTCGGCGGCCAAATTACATTCTGCTGCCCGCATGGCTACGGCCCGACTTCCGCCGACCTCGATCAACTTCGCCTCGTTGGCGGGGGCCCCTCGGTTTCCACGAACGATCGACCGCATGACGCCGTAGCGGGTGCCGACGTAGTCACCACCGACGCTTGGTATTCCATGGGTCAGGAGGCAGAGAAGGAAACTCGCTCTCGGGCGTTCGAAGGTTTTCGTGTGGACGCCGCCCTGATGGCCGCAGCAAAACCAACTGCACGTTTCCTTCATTGTTTGCCCGCCCACCGCGAGCAGGAGGTCACGTCTGAAGTGCTCGACTCGTCGGCCAGCCTCATTTGGCCCCAGGCTCACAATCGGTTGCATACGTTTCGCGGTCTGCTTCGTTGGCTGCACGACACCGGTTCGATCGCATGACGAAACCTGCGAAGGAACCGAAAGCGCGTGTAGCCATCGTGGCGGAGAAGAAATCGCCCGAGCAACATCTCCGTTCGAGCCGGTCGCACAGCGATCGTAATTCTGAACGCGAGCCCGGGCGGATGGCCAAGCCCCAAAGACAACACCGTATCGCCCGCATTCTCGAGCAACACGCAGTGAGCAATCAGCTCCAACTCGTGGAGCTGCTGGCCGAAGACCATGTCATCGCCACGCAGGCCACGGTCTCACGCGACCTCGAGGACATGGGCGCGGTCAAAGTCCGAGTCCCAGGGGGCGAACTGGTCTACGCCATTCCGGAACTGCCGAGCAATAAACACACACCCGAAGACAACCTGCGGCGGGTGTTCGGAGACTGGGTTGTCGATGTTGCGCATTCGGCCAATTTGGTCGTGCTTCGAACGCCGCCGGGATCAGCGCACGTCGTTGCGAGCGCCCTTGATCGCGCCGGTCTCGATGAACTCATAGGCACGGTGGCCGGCGACGACACGATACTAATAGTCTGCGCCGAGCAGACCCCAGGACGAGTCTTGGCTGAGCGCATGCGAGCACTCGCTGGGCTCTAGCGAGATGCGCAGCCAAACGAGTTCCGCCTACGCAACGACGGCTCAGCCTTCAAGCTCCAGCATGCCGAGGTCACCGGTGGCAGAAAGGGCGCCGGATTCCACGTAGACCCGTAGCTTGTCCCGAGAATCCTTGATATCGAGATTGCGCATGGTGAGCTGACCGACGCGGTCCAGTGGATCAAATTCGCCGGCGCCCGATTCCATCGAGAGGCGCTCGGGGGCGTAGGTCATATTTGGACTCTCCGTATCGAGAATCGAATAGTCATCGCCCCGACGCAGCTCAAGAGTGACCTTGCCCGTCACGGCCGAGCCGATCCACTTCTGCAACGGCTCACGCAGCATCAAAGACTGCGGATCGAACCAACGACCCTCATAGAGCAAGCGCCCTAAGCGGCGACCGAGCGTTTTGTAGTTGTCAATCGTTGCCTCGTTGTGAATCGCCGACACCAACCGTTCGTAGCCGATGTGCAGGAGCGCCATGCCCGGGGCTTCGTAGATCCCGCGGCTCTTCGCCTCGATGATGCGATTTTCGATCTGGTCACTCATTCCCAGGCCGTGGCGGCCACCGATACGGTTCGCTTCAAGCACCAAAGCCACCTGATCGTGGAACGCCACGTCGTTCAACGCCACCGGCCATCCATGTACGAACTCCACAGTGACCGTCTCCGCCGCAACGCGAACAGATGCGTCCACATGCTTGACGCCCATAATTGGCTCGACGATATTCATCCCCGTTGACAGGAATTCAAGATCCTTAGCCTCGTGGGTCGCTCCCCAAATGTTGGCGTCGGTTGAGTAGGCCTTCTCCACACTGGATCGATACGGCAGATCCCGGGCCAGCAGCCATTCGCTCATTTCCTTGCGTCCGCCAAGTTCATTGACGAACGTCTGGTCAAGCCATGGCTTGTAGATCCGGAGGTTGGGGTTCACGAGAAGTCCATAGCGGTAGAACCGCTCGATGTCGTTGCCTTTGTAGGTGGATCCGTCGCCCCATACGTCAACTCCGTCGGCCTTCATGGCGTTGACGAGGAGGGTGCCGGTCACGGCTCGGCCGAGGGGCGTGGTGTTGAAATACGTCTTGCCAGCTGTCGTGATGTGAAACGCTCCGCACTGCAGCGCCACGAGCCCTTCGTGAACGAGCCGCTCACGACAATCGACGAGCCGCGCCGCCTCGGCGCCGTAGACCGTCGCCCGCCGGAGCACATCGTCAAGATCGGGCTCATCGGGTTGTCCGAGATCAGCAGTGTACGAGTACGGGATAGCGCCCTTTTCCCGCA
>JAYVSS010000323.1:0-4200 GCA_043775075.1 Acidimicrobiia bacterium | reverse complement strand
GAGGGCATTGGCCATGGAGATAACAACCTTGCCCTTGAGCAGGTCGATGACGCTGAGGGCGGTCGATGCCGTGGAATCCCACGGGGTAGCGATCACGATGACGTCGGCGGTGGCCGCACCCTCATTCGTATCCGCCGTGAGCGAGAGCTTGTGATCGGGCCACCGGGCGAGGATGTTGTCCACAGTTTCCATGGCCTTATATTTTGACCGGGAGCCAATCACCACGTCGTAGCCGACAGAAGCAAGGCGGGCCGCGAGCCCACTCCCGGCCGGACCGGTTCCACCAAGAACAGCTATACGCATGAGCCCACCCTTGCCGATTCCTTGACATCAGCGCCAACCAGAACGCTGTGACCCCCGTCGCCCCCACGTAACCTCATGCGGTCACGGGTGGTCGAACAACCGTCAACGAAAGGTGCGTCATGGGAATTCTCGAAGGTAAGCGGCTCCTCATAACCGGCGTCTTGACTGACGCTTCGATTGCCTACGGCGTCGCCCAGACGGCACTCGACGAGGGCGCCACGATCGTGCTCACCGGGGCCGGGCGCGGGTTGTCGTTGACCGAACGCACGGCCCGCAAACTTAAGCTCCGAGATGGCACCGAGCCCATTGATGTCCTGGCTCTCGACGCCACGATCCCCGCGGAAATGGACGCCGTCGCGGCTCATCTTACGGCCAAGTGGGGAGCCCTCGACGGCTGTCTGCACGCCATCGGTTTTGCCCCGTCCACGTGCTTGGGCGATGACTTTTTCGCCGCGTCCTGGGAGGACGTGAGCACCGCCGTGCAGATCTCCACGTTCTCCTACGGCGTGCTGGCCAAGGGCTTGCGTCCGTTGTTCCAGGCGGCCCGGGGTGGTGCTCTGGTGGGGCTCGATTTTGACGCCACCGTGGCGTGGCCGGCATACAACTGGATGGGCGTGGCGAAAGCGGGCTTGGAGTCGTTGAATCGCTACCTCGCTCGCGAACTTGGTCCCGATAAGGTTCGGGTGAATCTCGTTGCCGCCGGCCCCATCAAGACCATGGCGGCCAAGTCGATACCTGGCTTCTCCAAGTTCGAAGACGTATGGACCGAGAGGGCGCCGCTCGGTTGGGACGTGAAGGATTCGTCGGCCGTGGCCAAGGCGTGCGTGGCGCTGATGAGTGATTGGTTTCCCATGACTACGGGGACGATGATCCATGTGGACGGTGGGTTCCGGGCGATGGGGGCGTAGACCGGTAGGTCGTCTCGTAGACTCCTCCGATGGCTAGTGACCGCTCTCCTGGGGCTGCTCGACGGCTCGGGGTGCAACCGTTCTCCCGGGAAATGGTGCAAGACCATCTCGACCGGATGGAGCTGAAGTTCACCACCGACGACGATGGCGATTTCACTGTTGATTTCAGTTTGAACGACGAAGAGGAAATCGTGCTTCGTGTGGTGATGACGGCGGAAGGTCCGAACGAGGACATCTTCGTGATTCGTGGTGTGACCAATCTGATGGTGCCCAAGACCCTGTGGCCGAAAGTGATCGCCGGGTGCAACCAGTGGAACCAGGAACGTCGGTATCCGAAGGCGTACCTCTTTGTTCCCCCCGACGAAGACACCCTCTTCGGCACCATCCATCTCGAGGGTCAGTTCCCGCTTGGTGCGGGAGTCACGCAGCCTCTTGTCGATGAACTCATTACGACGCTCGTGCAAACGTCGTTTGCCTTTTGGCAGGACGCCTTCGAAAAGCAGTTACTGGCCGAGGACGAATCGCCGGAAACACCGAACGACTGACGTCCGAACTCAGCCCGTGCCGACGTACTGAACGCAATTTTTTATCGGTGTGCGTACTTTGGGTTGGCGATTGCCAATCGAACCTGGACGACCGAGCGCAGGGCGTCGAGGAGAAGTTCTTGCCGATCACTGAACGCCCGGCGGCGGATGGCGTCGGCCAATCCTCTCTCGGAGTCAACAGAGAAACGCTGGTGCGTTGTTCGTTGCTCCTGTCGGAGGAGGTCCCCGAGGACGAGTTCTCGCTCTACGATTCCGAGCACGTTCTGGGCGACCCGGGCGTGGAATGCCACTCGTCCCGTGGTGGCCGGGGCGATATCAGTTTCGAGGTAACGACGCACGGCGTCCACCAATATCCGGGCATTCGGGAACCCGACCTCGTCGGACGCTTCGGACGGGGTGAGGCTGGCGCCAATCGGCGGAACTTCGATGATCTCGCCCGGCGCGGCGCCCATGAGATCGAGAAGGTCGTGTTCTTGCTCGGCGACGCGGCGTCCGATGGCGGCGAGCTCCACCCCCCGCAGCGCCCCGGAGGTATGAGCGTTCGCCTGCATCACGCACATGACCCCCCACATCAACGTTCCGGCGACGATCCACCAACGCACTCGATCGGCGTCCACCTCGCGACGGCCATTGGCCAGATGATATGCGCGCAGAAGAGAATCGATATCTCCAAGGCCGGCAACCTCGGGAGCGTTACCGAATCGCCACGCTCGCACGCACAACCAACCGAGGTCCTCGGCCGGATCGCCGAGATGGGCGAGTTCCCAGTCGAGCACCGCCACCAGTCCCGATTCGTCGACGATGACATTGCCCAATCGGAAATCGCCGTGCACCACGCACGGCTCAACCGGCGTTGGTTGATGGTCGTGGAGCCAGCAGAACGCCAGCTCGAACGTCGGGCTGGCCAATCCGAGGTCGTCGAGCATTTCCCGATATTTGACGAGCGGCTCAATGGCGGTCAGACCGGGGACACTGGCGGGCTCAATGTTGTGCAACGACGCCGCCGCCTCGCCGAGTTGTTCGGTGAGGATGGATCGTGCGTGTGCATATGGTTCGTCGCGCAGAATCTTGCGAGCGATGGTCTCGCCTGGCACGTGGTCCATCACCAGGTAACCGGTCTCGAGCACATCGGGATCCACGTCACCGCTGGCCCGGAGGAACGGCACCGGCACACCCGCGCCGTCAGCTGCCGCGAATAGGCGCGCTTCGAGTGGCATGCCCCCGGTTCGTCCTGCTCCGGCGAGGAGCGCAGGGGGATCGCGCCGGAGAACCAATGCTTGTCTGGCGCCATCCCGATCGGTCGAATCGAAGGCCCACGTTTCCCGGCTGGCGCCACCGCTAAGGCGCCGGAGATTCGTGACCGGCGTTGCCAACAAGTTGCAAAGTCGGCGGGTGAGATCAGCCGTTACATCCGCCAATAGTGGCGTGGCGGCGGCGGGGCTGGGCGAACTCACGACGATGAGCTTGCAGCGTCGGGCCTCGCGCTGACAAACCACGAGGGAGGTTTCCGCCGTAGGCTTCGTAAAGTGAGCCGATTTCGTTCGCGCCGGAACCGCAAGGTCGTTCCCTTAGTCTTGGCGCTCCTCGCAGCGATCATCCCTATCCTCAGCGTTTCGCGGGCGTCGAACCGGACGAGTAGTTCGCATCAGACTTCGTCGCGCCCGGCTTCCACGTTTGCTCCGCGTGGTTCGGCCACAGTCGCTCGGTCGGCGCCGAGTGCCACTAAGGCCGAGGCGTCGAACCGGGCCGACCCAGGGTTGCGGCGAATTGGGTTCGCGTCCCGACGCGGGCTCGAAACCCATTGGGAGAAGCACGGCAGCGAGTTCGGGAGTCCGTCGCTTGACGCCTATCTGGCCATGGCCCAGCACCTGCGAGATGCCCCGCTATCGACTCGGGTAGTCGAGGCCCCGCAGTCCAACGGATCGTATGCGCGCTTTGATCGAACGACGGGGGCGTTTCTGGCCTTTAACCGTGACCTGACGATTCGCACATTCTTCCGACCCGACGATGGTGAGTCGTACTTCCGTCGGGCCGTAAGCCGCTGATTGGATCAAGTTTGCTTTTCGACGAGCCGTAGCCCACTCGGCGCGATCGAGCCTTCAACTTTGGGTAGGTCGACCACAAACTCCGTGCGATGGGCAGGAAAAATGAACTCGCTGAGTAAGACCGGATGGCCGTCCACGTCGTTGGTGATGCGCTCGCATCGCAGCACCGGTGAGTTGGCAGGGATACCGAGCAGTGCCGCATCGTCATCTGATGCGGCGGCGGCGCCTATCGTTTGGGTGGCCCCGCCAACGGGGATTGGGAGCACGTCGTAAAACGTCGTGCGCTCAATTGATGCTCGAGAAATCTCGGCGCCAAGATGCTCCGGCACCCAGACCGTGACGCGGGCAAACGGCGTGCCGTCGGCCAAGTTGAGCCGCCGGACGCAGAGAACCGATTCA
>JAYVSS010000322.1:0-2915 GCA_043775075.1 Acidimicrobiia bacterium | reverse complement strand
GTCATGGCCGCTCGCTTGGGTCGTCCGTTGCTTGTGGTGGACACCGGACTTCCCCGCGATGTCGAGCCGTCGGCGGCGTTGGTTGAGGGGGTCACCCTGCTCGACCTTGATGCCATTCGCGCCTTCGTCGAACTGGGGCTCGAGGGGCGTCGGCGCGAGATTGATCATGTACGCGAGATCGTGGGCGAGGAAGTCGAGCGGTACATCGCCGGCGCGGCCGCTCGTCTCGTCGCCCCGGTGCTCGTCTCCATGCGGGAGCAGTTTGAAGACATCCGGATCACCGAGTTGGCCTATTTCGACGCTCGGTTGGCGGCTCTCGCTCCGGCCGACCGTGAGCTCGTCGAACAGCTGACGAAGCGTTTGGTGGCCAAAATGTCGCATACCCCCACGGTGCGTTTGAAGGAAGCGGCGGGCACCACGCGAGGCACTCGGATGGCCGATGCCCTGCGGTTGTTGTTCGACCTTGATCACCCGGAATGACCGGTGCAGTGCCGCATGTCGCCACCGGGCGACCGGGATTGAGTAGTTCGCGCGCCACCCTTCGGGCCGCTACCCGGTCGAGTCCGTTGGCCCGCTGGCAGACCGCCTACGTGGCGGCGCGGCTGGCCGTGATCGGTGTCGATGTGGTCGAAGTGTTGGTGGACACCCTCGGCGATCGCACGCAGGCAACAAACACCCCGCTGCATTCGATTGGAGGGCAGGGGGTATTCGCCAAGGAAATTCAAGCAGCCGTACTCACCGGTGAGGCCGACATTGCCGTACATTCGGCCAAGGATCTCCCCGCTCTCACGCCGGGGGGGTTGTGCTTGGCCTGTGTTCCAGTTCGAGGAGATGTTCGAGACATTCTCATCGGTTCGTCGCTCGATTCGTTGCGCCCCGGAGCGGTAGTGGCCACCGGTTCGGTCCGTCGGCGCGCTCAGCTGGCTCATATGCGCGCTGATCTTCAGTTCGCGGAGCTTCGCGGCAACGTCGGTACGCGTCTGGCCAAGGCGGCGAAATTCGATGCCATTGTGTTGGCCCTCGTGCCGATTGAGCGGCTTGGGTTCACCGATGTGTCAGGCGAGGTTCTCTCAACGGAAATGATGCTCCCGATGATCGGCCAGGGCGCAATTGCGGTGGAGTGTCGGGCCGATGACGGAGTCACGACGGCGCTGCTGGCCGAAATCGACGATGCCGCGGCCCATGCGTCGGTATCGTGTGAGCGGGCCTACCTCCGACGGCTCGGCGGGGGATGCGACCTTCCGGTGGCGGCCTTGGCGGTCATTTCGGGTGATGTGATTTCGCTGGACGCGTTGGTTGCTGCCACCGATGGTTCGTCGATCGTTCGACGTTCCACCTCCGGCCATGTGATGGACGGGGAATCGCTTGGCGTGGCCCTGGCCGACGAGATACTCGCCGCCGGTGGGTCCGCCCTCCTCGACGCTCTGCGTTCATAGGTACGCTGATGAATGCAATGTCGCTTTTCGGACGAACGGTCGTGGTTACGCGCGCCGCGGAACAGGCGGGTCCGTTCGTTGAGCAGCTGCGGGCGCTCGGGGCGACGGTGCTCGAAGTGCCGCTGATCCGTATCGCCGATCCGCTCGACGGGGGAGCAGCGCTGGCCGCAGTAGCGGCCGACATCGTGTCGTATGACTGGGTCGTGCTGACGTCGCCCAACGCCGCAATCCGCTTCGCCGAAGCGGTGTTTGTCCATGGTCCGTCGATTGGTGTCGGTGATCTGCCCCGTATCGCGGTGGTCGGTCCGGGCACTGCGTCGGTGGTGACCGGCGTGGGATTCGACGTCGCGTTGGTGAGCGATCGGGCCATCGGCGAGGGGCTGGTGGCATCGTTTCCCGCCGGTACCGGACGGGTCCTCCTGCCCCGGGCGGCAGTGGCGCGAGACGTCGTTCCCGACGGCTTGCGGGCCAAGGGTTGGCTGGTTGATGTGGTCGACGCCTATCGCACCGAGCCGGTGCCCGCCGACCCGGCGCTCGGACTGCAGGTGCGAGCGGCCGACGCGATTGCTTTCACGTCGTCAAGCACGGTGCGGGCGTTCGTGTCCTGGTACGGGCTGGCGTTGCTCCCGTCCATCGTTGTCTCCATCGGACCCGAGACCAGCGCCACCCTCACCGCCGCCGGAGCGACGGTGACGGCCACAGCGTCGCCCCACACACTCGTCGGCTTGCTCGACGCGGTTGTCGGTGCGCTGAACCGCTAAAGGCGGATCGGCGCTCTCCCGGCGTCCAAGTCAAGGCAAAATCGCGTCCAAGTCGGACGAATCGTTGCTTCTCAATGCGCAAATTCCCCGATTTGGGCGCGTAAATGCCCCGACTTGGGCGCGAAACTGTTTCCATGTCCCACGTTAGTAACGCTGTTGAAGCTTTCCAGGCCCATGTGGCGGCGGTCGAAGGCCGTCCCGAGTACCAACGCCCCGTCGCCTTCGCCGTCGGATTGGCCACGGTCGCTCCCTCGGGAAAGGTCCTCGACACCGCCTTCCCCATCGTCAATCTCGACGAAAACTTCGGTAGCTCCGCCGTGTTCTCGGACATCGTCGGCCGCACACACGGCACGGCGGCCTACGACCTCACGGCGGAGCAACTCGATGACGCAATTGCTGCGTTCGTAGCGTTCGAAGGAGATGGCAAGGTCCATGCCAATGTGGACGCGCTGAAGGCCGCCCGCTCCGCCCTCGCCGTGCCGCCTCTTGCTGGCGGGCGTCGTCAACCCGTCGTTGTATTCATCGGCGCGCTTACTGATGCACCCACCGGACCGAGCGACGTGTACCTCCGTCTTCACCTGCTCAGCCACCGCAAGGTGAAGCCCCATGGCGTCTCGCTCGACGGCGCGTTCGGCCACCTCAACAATGTGGTGTGGACGAACCTTGGACCCTTTGATCCCGACGGCTTCGATGCCATCCGGTTCCAATTGCGGGCCAC
>JAYVSS010000321.1:0-7105 GCA_043775075.1 Acidimicrobiia bacterium | reverse complement strand
AAGTCATCATCGGCAAACACCGTGCCGGCCCCGTCGGCACCTCCCGCCTAGCGTTTTTGGACCATTACACAAAGTTCGCCAATATGGCCAAGGGGATCTGACGGGGACGTTGTCGGGCAATTTTTGCCGCGATCGAGCTGGGCCAAGGGGATCTGACTTCAGTAGGTGGGTAAGCAAGAGGGGCATCTAGGTCTCACCATTTCAACGACTAGGGAGCGACAAGAAGACCAGGTTGCGACGTCGTTTTGCGGACAGTGAGTCGTCGATTGGTCTTTGAGCGCCCGGGTCCCCTGACGCGGAACGGGCCGCCCCTGAAGGAACGGCCCGCAACACAGAAAAGGTCAGGCCGAAGCCCGGCCGACGGCGCCTCAATCAGACGGCGGCGACCACTTCGACCATGACCAAAAACTCGACGGCGTCGTGGAGTTTCACGGGCACTTCATGGGTCCCGAGAGTCTTGAGGTGATCGTGCAAGCGAACCGACTTGCGATCGAGCACAACGTTGGTCTGGGCCTGCACCGCAGCGATGATCTCCGGTACATGGATAGATCCGAAGAGACGATCACCCTTGGCCTTGGCCGAGATCTTGATCGTCTTGCCCACGAGTGTGCGGGCGACAGTTTCGGCGCCTTCACGATCTTTGGCATCACGAATGTCACGGGCATGACGCATGGCCTCGGCCTGCGCCGTGCTGCCGGCCGACTGGGGCATGGCCAGCTTGCGGGGTAGGAGAAAATTTCGGGCAAATCCATCGGCCACTTCAAGCATGTCGCCACGCTTGCCGAGGGATTTGACGTCGGCGGTGAGAATGACCTTGGCCATGATTTACGCCTCCTCTTCTTCGGTGGTGTCTTCGTCTTTGGCGGCATCGGACTCGGTGGCCTCAGCGGCGGGACCGGCATCTTTGTCTCGACGAGGCCCACGACGAGGTCCACGCTCGCTCGTGGTACGAGTGGCGTAAGGCAACAACGCCAGTTCACGCGCCGTCTTGATGGCCACCGCGATGTCGCGCTGCACCTGGACGGTGAGACCAGTGACGCGACGAGCCTTGATCTTTCCGCGGTCCGACATGAACTTACGCAGCGTGACGATGTCTTTGTAGTCGACGTACGTCCCCTGGAGGATCGGCGCCGGCTTCTTCTTTGCCGGACGACGGTCACTGGGCTTTGGCCCCCGCTTGGTTGTGCCGCGATCGCGGTCGTTATTGCGTGCCATTAGAAGGGCTCCTCGTCGTAGTCGTATCCGCCGCCGCCTGAGGCGGGCGGCGCAGGGGTGCTGGAAGGTTGGCGGCTGGCGCCACCAGAATTGTTGCTGTTGGCGCCCGAAGGTCCTCCGGACTGGCCGTCGGCGCCCTCACCGGAGCGACGCTCGTTGCGCACAACCTGGGCCGTGGCCCAACGAAGGCTCGGACCGATTTCATCGGCCACGATGTCCACGACGGAGCGCTTGTCTCCATCGGGGGTTTCCCATGAGCGCTGCTCAAGGCGGCCGGTCACAATGACCCGCGATCCCTTATGCAGCGACTCGGCGACGTTTTCGGCCATTTCACGCCAGGTGACGACGTTGAAAAACGACACTTGCTCTTCCCAATCGTTCGTCTGGCGGTTTTGCCAGCGGCGATTGACGGCGATGCCGAACGAGGCCGTGGCCTGACCCGATGCCGTGAACCGCAGTTCAGGATCTTTGGTGACATTGCCAATGATGGTGATGGTGTTTCCGCTCATGATTGTTCTCGCTCTTTTCGTCTTCGGGTTTCGTCGGTGTCAGTCAGGTGGAACTCGGGGAACTCTCCTCCCAGGAGTCTGACGGAACCCGTATGACAGAAAAAGGGCTTTGATCAGTCGTTGCCGCGGTCGCGGCCGCCCGACGGAATTTCGTCGAGGGGTGCGGGGGCGGTGAGCGAACGTCCAGCGGCGGCGGCCGGGACTTGGATGATTTTGTGGCGAAGCACATCGTCGGTGAGCTGCAAGCCGCGATCGAGCTCAGAAATGCTCGCCGGATCAGCGTCGATCTCAATGATCACGTAGTACCCGTCGGTCTTCTTGGTGATCTCGTAGGCCAGCTTGCGGCGGCCCCAACGCTCGATGCGACCGACGGTCCCCCCGCCAGCCTTGACGGCGTCGGTGGTCTTGGTCACGATGCCTTGGATCTGCTGATCCTCAAGCGACGAATTGATGATGACAACGACCTCGTATGGTCGCATGGATACCTCCCTGTGGACCCGCGATGCGGGGCTCCGGACGGTCCGAAGCAGGGCGCTCGTTTCGAGCGGGTGACAAGACTAGTCGCCGCTCGCGTGGGCGCTGTCCGCCGTCAGAATCTGGGTGGCTGGGCTGTATCGGGTGGCCGGCGGGCAAAAATGACCGCAGAATCGCAGAGCTATCCAGAACGGGTGCGACGCCTGACGAAAGGGCCCAGCTCAGCGGCTGCCGTAGAGACCGGCGAGGAACTCCTCGGCCTGGTCACCAAGGCCGGCAACGCAGGTCAGTTCGCTCTCAGCTCCGTCGTTCGGTCCACCGACCGAGGCCCGAACGGGTACCGCGACCGGGGCGGCAACGGCGTCGGCCGTCGGAACCGGAACAACCGTTGACGAAGCCGCGGCCACGTTATAACGGTCGGCCAGGGCCTGAATGAGCGCCGCCGAAGCCGGGTAGGACTCAGCCACCGACGGGAACGACCCGGACCGCACATCGGCCACGTACGACGCCACGGCGGCCACGGCCGACGCTCCAAGATCGGCGTAACGGCGCACGAACTTCGGGGCGAGACGGTCCTCGAAGCCGAGCAGGTCATGCCACACCAGGACCTGCCCATCGCACGAAGGACCGGCGCCGATGCCGATCGTCGGGATGGCGAGCATGGCACTGATTTCCGCAGCGAGGGCATCGGGGATGGCCTCGAGCACGATGGCGAAACAGCCGGCCGCTTCGAGCGCGAGCGCATCGGCGATGACGGCGTCGGCTCCCGACGTCGCCTTACCCTGAACCTTGAACCCGCCGAAGGCATTGACGGACTGGGGCGTGAGGCCGATGTGGCCCATCACGGGAATTTCGGCGTCGAGGATGGCTCGGACCATCGGAATACGCTTCGTCCCGCCTTCGAGCTTCACGCACGACGCTCCGGCGCGGATGAGCGCGGCGGCGTTACGCACGGTGTCCTCGGTGGACACGTGGTAGCTCATCCACGGTAGGTCGCCGACAACGAGCGGACGTGGCTGATCGCAACCGACCGCCTCGGATTGCTGCAGACCGCGAACGACCGCGGCGGTGTGATGGGCGATGTCGTTCACGGTGACTTGCAGGGTGTCGTCGTATCCGAGCATGACCATGGCCAGAGAGTCCCCGACGAGGATCATGTCAACCCCGGCGCGATGGGCGATGCGGGCCGACGGAGCGTCGTAGGCGGTGACCATGGCGAGTCGGGCCGGTCGAACGGGTCCGGCCGATGAAGAGAACGCAGACGACGAAGCGTCGAACCGGGGCTGCTTGCGGGCAACGACACTGGGCGCGGTGACCCGGCGGGACATGACTGACATTTGGTTCTCCTCACGTCCAGGGCACGAACGGCTCCCGGCGTCTTCTCACCATAACCAATACGACCGGCGCTGTCATTCCCGGGTACGGGGGCGGACTGAGGCGACGCCACGCCCAGGTAACGTGGATATCGTATGGGTACAGAGCGTTGTGAGAGTTGCGGGTTCGACGCCACCGGCGACGACGACGTCCTGTCCGTCCAGCGGGTGTACCTGGTCGCCCGGCCGGAGGGGACCGTCGCCAGTGCGCAGATCACCGTGCTCGACGACATCGAAGCCTGGTGCTTCGTGTGCCGCACGATGTACCCCCACGAACCCGTCACCGCCGAGTAACCGGCCTGCTTCTGGGTGGCCCACCGCTGTTGGGTCGCACCACCGCCAAAAATGACAGCCCGGCCACCCAAGACCGGCCGCGAGCAGCTCAACTAGCCGTCGGGGGAACGGGCCGGGAGAATCGGGACAGCAAGGGCGGCGTCGAGGACCTTGGCGAACACCCTCGACGGAAGCCCGCTGCCAGTAACCGGACCGTGGCCGCCGACGTCGGTCATGGCCCGTTGCGCTTCCGCATACCCCACCCACACGGCAATCACGCAGCACTCGCCCCTGGCGTAGCCGACGAACCACGCGTCGCGAAAGTTGCTGGTGGTTCCGGTCTTTCCGGCGACGGCTCGGTCCGTGCGGGCGGCGGCCTTTCCCGTACCCTCGCGCACCACAGCGCGCAGGGCGTCGTCGACCCCGGCGGCCACAGCGGCGGTCAGAACCTGTTCACGACGGGCGGAACCCACCGGCACCTGTCGTCCCTGGGCGTCTTTGACGGTGAGGACCGAGGTGGTCCGCCGACGTTCCCCGCCAGTTTCAAAGCTCAGATAGGCGCCGGCCATTTCCAGGGGAGCGACCTCGGCGGTTCCGAGGACAAGAGAGGGAAACGGTGGAATGTCTGAGGTGATGCCGACGCGATGGGCCACATCGACGACGCGTTTGGTGCCGACGGCATCGTCGAGGATGAGACTGGCAAACGCCGTGTTGGCGGAAAACGCCAACGCATCGCGCAAGTTGATCGTGCCGAAATCTTTGTCGCCTGAGTTACGCACCTTCCACGGACCGCCGTTGGCTCCAGCCTGGGGAAACACCGTCGACGCCGGCGCGCCATACGTGTCCTCCAGGGTTTTCCCCGCTTCCAGGGCCGCCGCCAAGGCGAAAGGTTTGAAGCTCGATCCCGCCGGGCGCCCTCTCCCCCCGAACCCTTTTCCCACGGCCAGGTTGACCTGCGAACTTTCCCACGATCGTCCGCCGACCATGGCCCGTACGCCCCCCTGTCCGTCGAGCACAACGACCGCCGCCGATGGCGCGTCGGCGCCCGCCAGCTCCGCGCTGTACGCCGCAGCCTGCGTGGCCCGTTGCACGCGCAGATCGAGAGTCGTGCGAACCCGCAATCCGCGTCGTCCCACCGCCGCCGCGCCAAATTCCCGAACCAGCTCGCGTCGGACGTAGTCAACGAAGAATTCCACGCCTGCGTCGGTGGTGGCGTACCGCACACTTCCTCTCGGCGCGGTGCGGGCAATCACCCCACCAGGCCCGGTGAGCGGCACCTGCTCGGCTTCGACTCGCTCGCGCTCAGTGATCGATCCGGTGTCTTTCAACGCCCGTAGGACGGACGACCGCCGTTGACGGGCGCGCTGCGGATCGCGGGTGGCGTCGGCGGATTCCGGTCCGCGAATGAGCGCCGCTAAATAGGCCGCCTCGGCTGTGGAGAGATCAAATGCGCGCTTAGCAAAGTACGCATCGGCGGCCGGACCGATGCCGTATGCTCCCCGCCCGAAATAGATCGTGTTGAGGTAGCGCTCGAGGATTTCGTCCTTCGTGAGTCGTTGCTCCAGCTTCACCGACAGTGCGGCTTCCCGGAGCTTGCGTCGCAGCGACGCTTCGTTTCCTACGTACACGTTCTTTACGTATTGCTGAGTGATGGTGGACCCGCCTTGATTCACGTGACCCGAGCGGGCGGCCTGCCAGAGCGCCCGAATGATGCCGGTGATGTCGACACCGGAGTGTTCGTAAAACCGACGATCCTCGGCGGCCACCACCGCCTCGCGAGCAATTGGCGCAATCTCGCTGAGGGCGAGGCGTTCCTGCGGTCGACCGGTGAGTACCGTGGCCAGACGCACACCGCGAACATCTTCGATGATGAGTTGCTGCAACGGCGTGCGCGCAGACGGCAAATCCGTTCGAGAAATCAATAGAACGAAGGCGCCTATGGCGAGTAACCCGACGCCGAAACCAAGCAGAGCGAGCCGAACAGCGAATCGTCGGAATCGACTTTTACGCCGCCCGGCGGTGGGGGCGGGGCCGGTCTCCGAGAATAAAGTACGGGGCAAAAGGGCGAGCTCGGAGGCGGACGATTCAGCCGGTCGGGGCGGGTCGCTTACCGAGCCGGAACATCCGGATCAGATGATTCCACCGGCATGTGGCGCAGACCTCAACGACGTAGCATGCATAATCCCCGCGCTGCTTAGCGAACTGATCAAGTTCTTTGGTCTTGGTGATACAGCGTCCGAAGGCGGGTAGACGACCACCGAAGACGTAGGACACCGAGACCAGGGTCTCTTCCTCGCAGATCGGACACGGCTCGGGCATCGGCGTGCCAACGGCCGCCGCAGCACGCACCAGTTCCGGGTGGGCGTCGCAGACATCGCGTCGGCCAAGACGCCCGCGCTTGTGTTCGTTGACGAGGTGGCGCCGAGCCAGGCGGTAGTCGATGGTCCCGGAACGAGCGTCGTCGGCTCCCTTGAAGACGGTGGCTTGGAACGACACGATTGCCAAGGTTACGACGGATACGCGATGACGTCGGTCCCGGCGCCTCGCTCAGCGCTTCTTGCCCATGGTCTGAGTCACACGGGTGAGAAACGCTTTTCGATGCGCGTCCTCGGCCACGTCGTTCCCGTAGAACGCCACCCACCTCGTTCGACAGCGAATGCCACACACCGACCGCATGCCACGAAGAATGACCCGCTTGCCGGGCTCGCCCTGGACCGAGTTCATCAGCTTGTTCGAACCGTGGGTCGTGACCACGTCGATCGACCGGATGTGGTGGAGCAGACCACGGACGCGGCTCCCGTCGGCGGGGACCGAGTAGGCAATCCCTTCGCCCCAGACCCGATCGAACCAGCCCTTGAGGATCGCCGGTTGGCCACCGAACCACGTCGGATACACAAAGATCAGCCCGTCGGTCCACCGCAGCGCTTCAACGTGGGATCTGAGTTGCGGCCACGTTGACGCGTTGGGGCGATCGCTCCATTCCTCCCTCGTGAGCCGCGCGTCGAAATCATCTGCGTACAGATCAAGCACCCGCACGGCATGGCCTGACCTCTGCAACGCTTCGACCGTAATGGTGGCGATTGCTCCGATGAAACTCTCGGGTAGCGGATGAGCAACAACAACGAGAAACCTCCGTGGGCTTTTCACAGTCGTCCCATCGTGGCTTGCACGCGTCCGAGGAAGTCGGTGCGTTGCGGGAGCGTGGATCCATCGAGGTGATAGAGCGCCAACCAGGTGCCTCGACACTGAAGTCGGGGGCCG
>JAYVSS010000320.1:0-1921 GCA_043775075.1 Acidimicrobiia bacterium | reverse complement strand
CAGCAGTCGCCCTGTTCTCGGATGCCGTGGATCGATTCAGCGCTGGCGGTGGCGGTCCCGGCGGGTCTGGTCCGGCTGGCCTCGGGGCGCCGTGGATCGTCCCTCCAGATTTGACTTCGGCCTCGAACGCTGCGAACAAGTCCGTGAAGGACCTCGGCTTCACCGACCTCGTCGACTATTGGATGAAACTCACGCCGATCATCCCCCACGGGTTCGCTGACGGCGGTTTCGTGCGGGCCCGCCCTGGTGGCACGGCTGGGATTATCGGGGAGGCCGGTCAGGACGAGATTGTTTCGCCGGTCCCGATGCTTGACCGGTTGATGCGCGACGCGATCGCTACAACGCCATCGCTGTCCACGTCGTCGTACGTTTTTGCGCCGCAGATCACTGTCGACGGTAACGCGTCGATGTCGGCCCGTGACCTTGCCCGCGACCTGATTCCGGAGCTTGATCAGTGGTGGCGGAACACGGGCCGGTTCTCGTCCGGTGTGCTCGTCGAGGCCCGGTGACCGATGCCCGCAGTTTGTGACATCACCGTACGCGCGGCGTTGGAAACGTCGGCGTATTCGGCGCCGGGCACCACCATGACGTGGGACACCACCCGCACGTGGGGATCGTCAACGTGGGGGCAACGTACCGCCGACAAGATCTATGCGGGCCGGTGGGGGTATCCGTGGGCGATTTGGGGGCCCACCGTCGTGTGGGGTGCCGGAGGGTTTGATCCGCCGTCATGGACGGACCTGTCGAGTGCTTGGCGGGAGATCACGATCACCACGGGGCGGCGTGACCCGACGGCGTCGTTTGATGTCGGCACGCTCGACGTGACTTTGCGCTCCGACACGATGCGATTCCACCCACTCAACCGGCTCTCCGACTTGTACAACTTCATGCAGCCGAACAAGCGGTTCCAGGTGATCATCGACGGGGTCACGATCGCCGACGCCTGGTCAAGGTACTGGAAAGTTGAGGACCGGTTCCCTGGCTCCTCAATCACCCGTGTGCCTTGCCGTGATCTGTTCGGCACCCTCACCGGGGTGACCGCCCCGGCGCTCTCCACGCCGACCGCAGCGGGCCAGACGATCGCGTCGCGCATCAACGACATCACTGCCCGAGCCTCCCTACCGGTCGAGTCGTATGTGGCCGACACCGGGACTGCGACGCTGCAATCTTCGACGCTCGCCGGCGACCTTCTCGTCCAGGCGAAACTTGCTGCCGACTCCGACGCCGGCTACTTGTGGGTTGACCCGACGACAGGCAAGATCACGTACAAGGCGCGTGATTGGCGGGACACGTCGCCACGGTCAACAGCGGTGCAATGGACGTTCACTGACACGCTCCCGCTCGCTCCGTCGTCGTGTGGCGCATCAATGGAAATCGTTGACCCCGAAACGGCGGTGGGGCGGATCATTTCGACGTTGACTTTGGCCCGTCGTGGAGGAACCGAGCAGACCGTCACTCGTCTCGACCTCATCGGCATCCACGGTTTGCGGTCAGGTCAGAACCGCAACGATTTGGACTGCGACACTGACGCCCAAGTGCTCGCTATCGCCACCGCCCGAATCAACCGGGTGCAGGCCCGCCGAGACGCTTTCTCGTCGGTCACTGTTAGGCCCGACATGTCACCTGAGGCTCGCACGGCCGTGTCGACCGTGCGAATCCACGACCGAGTTTTGTGCAACTTTCATATCCCGTCGTCGTTCGCCTTCGGCATTCCGGCCGTCACGGGTGACCACTTCGTCGAAGGAATCGAACACAAAATCAACGCGTCAGGGAAATGGGAAGCCACCTTTTACCTCTCGCCTGCGTAGAGCGGCGCCTGGAATATCGGGGTTTGGAACAACGGTGTGTGGAACGGCATCTAGCCCGCTCGACAGTCATGCCCGCTCGTCAACGTAGAGGACTATGAGCGCTGGCTACATCA
>JAYVSS010000319.1:0-9830 GCA_043775075.1 Acidimicrobiia bacterium | reverse complement strand
ACCCCACCCGAGAAAGCCTGGATCAACGACCCCAGCCGCGAAGCCCTAATCCGCCACTCATAACCAACCCACTGGTCTCAAAGTCCTTGACACGTTCCGAGACTACCTAGCGGGTCCGTGGTCGGCCAGCCGGTCGATATTGAATCGGGCTCGGGCGTGTTGGTCTTCGTGAGTGCGAGGGAAGAACGTACGCGACAAACGCGTCGGGTACTCTGAGCAGCACAAACACGTATTAAGCGGACGCAAGCGGTCAGCCCGAACCATCGTGTCCTCACTCTCCAAGTGGAGACCCGGATTCGAATTCCGTTGGGGCGACAAGAAAACATGCAGGTCAGGGTTACTTCCGAGGCCATCGGTGACGCCGTGCACAGAGTCGCACGGCTCACGTTGATGCTCAGCGCCCTGCTCGTGGCCCCGCAGGTGTCGCGATCGTGCTCAAGGTATTGGCGTCCGCCTAGCTGAGATGCCTCGAGCGCTTGTTCGTTGCCCGCTTCGCGCCCGCGTGTTTGCGACTTTTTGACTGGATGCGTTTCGGTGTCGGCGATGAGATTCGCAACGATGGCTGCTTCTCTTCCCACCGCACGGATCGGCGCGGAGAAGTCGCAAAGACGCGGGCAGAAACCCACAAACGCTGAGTTCCGGCGAGCACGGCAGAGTGCCCTCATGTGCCGGTAGGGACGCACAGTCCGGGAGATCTCGATCCTATTGATCTCGAGGAAAACCGCGGTCGCTAACCATCCGAGGCGCTTGTTGCCGTCAAGGAGAGCATGGTTCTTCACGATCGAATGAAGCAGCGCGGCTGCTTTCGTCCAAATGTCCGGGTAGGAGTCCTCGCCGAACACGGTCGTCTGCGGGCGAGCAACGGCCGACCCGAGCAGACCGATATCGCGAATCGCCGCAGGATAACCGAGGAGCGCGATGGTGAGGTCAACGACATCATCGAGGTCGAGAAACTCGACCGGGTCGCTCACTCCCCAAGTCGACGCAAGGCGTCGCTGTGGGTGTCCATGATCAAGTGGGCGGCGCGTCCGACGCGTCCGACGCGGTCTCGATGATCGCTGCGGGCGACGAACTGGCGAATGGCTCGGCGCGCGGCCTCTTGCATAGAAATTCCTTCGGCTTCAGCGCGTGTTCTCAGCGCTTCTTGCTCTGTGTCGGTGAGCCGCAGTGTCATCGCCATACAACCGATGGTATGTCTTCGATACCATCGGGTTCTGGGGCGATTCGGTGGCCCAGCCGAGACATGGAGCCGTGATGCTCCCGATCGGTCATCGCGCCGGGTGAACGACGCACCCCGCTGGTCGTACTGTGATCGGACCTTTTGAAGGTGTGGGTTCAGCTGTGAAACGGTCAGTGTCATTGCCGTCAGAGTTGACGGCTAGCGAGCTTGAAGAAGCGGATCGGATCCTAGATGCGGCTGGCGTCGGGAGGTCGTAAGTGGCGGCCTCGAAGCGCGCAAAAGCTGATTGGCCTGCGGGCCTGGTTTACGACAGCGGCGCGCTCATTGCCGCAGATCGTGACGATCGGCGGATGTGGGCTTTGCATAGTCGTGCGCTTCTACGCGGGGTTCGCCCGATCGTGCCCGCGGTTGCGTTGTTGAGGTGTGGCGCGAAGAGCAGACGAACCTGGCGCGACGGCTTGAAGGATGCGAGATCGAAGACTTGGGCACCGTCGCAGCCAAACGATCCGGCCAAATGCGGAGAGGTGTTTCAACGGCAGTCGGGCCGATAGATGCGACCGTTGCGGAGTCCGCAGTACTTGGTTTTTATGCGTTCACGGGCGCGTCCGAACAAGGTGTTGGCGGAGGCTCAATTCGCTAAGAGCGCTGAGCGTTATCGGGTGCAATGTTTCCGTCGTTAGGGGCACTCGGCTGCCGTCCGTCTTGGGAACGCCGTGCAAAGGAGATTACGGAGATTGTCTCGTGGCAGCCCGTCGGCGGTCTCGATCTCGACCGAGTGGTCCATGCTGGCCAAGGTCACGCCCGGGGAGTGCTTCCAGACGTCGTCTAAACTTTCCGCCTCCCACATGCGCCCGTGGACGTCGCACACCTCGACGCCCACGAGCACACCAAGCAATCCGCCCCGATGTCAACTCACTGGTGAGAAGCCGACGCGCGTCTTCGAACCCTGGCCGGGGACGGACGCAGACGTTGAAGGTGTTCGGAGTCGAGGGACGATGTTGGCGTCGTCGTCAAGCTGCACCGGGTGTTGAGCTGCGACCCTTTTCTGGCTGAGAAGTTAGGCCTCTAGGCTGATCGGAGAGAGTGACTCGAGTTCGGCGGCAGCCATGTCGGCGCCGTTCTCGCCACTCAGCCTCTCTGCCATGCGTTCTGCAGCGTGGCGGAAATGCGGTTCGTTGAGTACTCGGTCGATCGCCGTTCTGATCTGATTGGAACTGGCGGAGGGCTCGAGGCGGATGCCTGCCCCGAGCGCCTCGATTCTGGCTGCGTTCTCCCGCTGTTCGTCGATCACGGGAAGGCAGATGAGCGGGACGCCGTGGGCTAGGGCCTTGGTTACGGTGCTCAGTCCACACTGGGTCACGACAGCAGCCACGTGAGGCAGCACAGCCGCATGCGGCGCGAAGGATTCGAGCCGAACGTTGAGCGGAGCGGTGAAGTCCAACGGGTTGAGCGAGGGGCCGAGGGTCACGAGCGCCCGCACGGCCATGCCGTCAAGGGCAGCGAGGATCTGGTGCATGACTGGAGCTTGGCCCTGAGGAAGGGTGCTCAAGCTGACCAGCACCAACGGTTCACGGTTATCGGGAGGCCACGGAGAGGTCCAGTCGGGTGGCGCTGCGTCATCGAAGGGCACGCCGACATAACGGGCGTTCGCAGGTAGGCGCTCTGATGGAAAGTCGAAGGCTTCGGTCCCCAAGATCAACAGACGCGTCGCCGACTCGTACTGCTGGTACGGGGACCGCAGGGCCGTGAGACCGACTCGCCTCCGAGCGCCGTTGACAGACCCCAGGCCGTCGCGCACGGCGACCCGGCGCCAAGCGGCGACCACCACGGCGTTGCGGAAGCGTTCGAGCCAATTGTGAGGGGGACCGAAACCTGATCCGGGAGGTGGCCGGCCGGGAATGGGCCAGAACAGGCTGGCATTGTGCACCAGCGCTGCGGTGGGCAGGCCTGCTCCTTCGCCGGCAGCCAGCGCCCCCAACAAGAAGAAGTCGGCCACCACAACGTCGGGTACCTCCCGAACGATCTCGGCCGCCATCCCCTCCGCCCACGCCCCAGACCATCGAGAGATCAGGGCGAGGTCTATTCCCTTGAAGGCGAGCCTCGAGGTGAAGCGCCTCGGCGTCCAACCAAAGGCCAACCCGCGTGGGGCCGCTCCGGGGAGAGGGTGGGTGTCTGGCTCGGCAAGGCGCACGACAATGGCGCCCGTCGCCCTGATCCGCTCCAAGAAGGCGTCGCCGGGCGCTATTACTCCTGGCCGGCGGATGCTCGCGCCGGCGACAACTTTCACGTGGTTGCCGCGGGCCACGAGTCGACTGACGATCGGCAGGATGAGCGGAACGTTCCCACCGCCCTCGAACATCGCGATCAAGAACGACAACTGGCGATCTGAGTCCTCCATGGCGAGCAGTCTTTCAAATGTTGCGGAATCACTCCGACTGGTCCAACTCGGCACCGACTCGTTCGCCGCTTTACGGGTCGTTGGTCCGTCGATGTCGAACCTGCCGGTACGTCCGACCCGGTTTGATCGGCCGCGACGAGACGTCCGAGCTTGCGGCGAACCGTTGGATAGTTACCTCGGTTCGAGAATCGATGAGCGCGGGGGAATCGTTAATTATCCGCCGAGGCGTTTGGTCGAAAACACTTGCTGGCCATCAACGGTTCCAGTGAAAGTGCCCCTTAGGGCGACAACCGACGCTCCGGGGATCTCGTTGGTCGTACCGATGAGAGTCGCAACCCCTCCCGCCTTGGTCATGCCGTTGCAGGTGATGTCTACGTTGGCGACACCGCGTTGCACCTTGGCCTCGCACACAAGCGGCCCGGACAACTCCTGCCCGGCGTCATTGAACTGCTGCCCACCTTGCCGAGTCGCCACATTGCGCGCCGCCGCCTCGGCTGCGTTGCTGCCCACCGACGACGCCACACCGGCGACCTCAGTGCCAGCGTTACGAACGTCTGACGCGACGGAAGATCGCGTTTTGGAGCTGCAGCCCGACAACCCCAGACCGACAACGACAGCAACCGCGCCAGAAGCGATCCTCAGACCGTACCTGCCACCTAAGTAACCCACGGGACTTACCTCTTCGATCTAGGAGCGACATTTGCTCACCTACCCAGGTCTGCGCATGACTAAACACCGGCACGACGCGAGGCTGTCGTCCAGGTGCTGTGATGGTTGGCCTGACTCCTCGCCTCCTCATCGCTGTCGGCGCGCTCACGCGCTCCTGGCCGATCCCAGAAATTGCGCTCGTCCCCGGTGGCTAAACGAATAACGGACCGATTCGCCCAGAGCCGGGCTGCTCGCGCCCGTTGGTGCGCAGTGTTGGCGGCGTTGTGCGTGGTCGGTGTTGCCGTCGTCTACGTAGTGGCCGTGCGAACGGTTCGGGGACAGGCGCTTGAGATCACGGCGATGAAGGGTCGGGCCGTCCAGCCACGCAAGTTGGGGGAGGCCGCACAGGGACTGCTCGGGACGGTCAGCGTCGCGTCGCTGGCCATCCTCATGGCAATTGTTTTGAGCGTGGCGCTTATCCGACGCAACGTTCGGCTGGCGGGCGTCGTCGCGCTCGTTGTTGGTGGGTCGATCGTGACGACCGAGGTCCTCAAGCTCAAGCTGCTTCGGCGACCCCAGCTGAACGTATACGGCGATCAGACGGCGCCCTTCAACACGCTTCCTAGTGGGCACACCACGGTCGCGATGTGCGTCGTCGTGGCGCTCATCCTGGTTGTCCCTCGACGGTCGCAAGGCATCGTGGCGTTGTTGGGAGCGCCGTATCCGATCGGGATCGGCATCGCTACCGTGATCGCCGGTTGGCATCGGCCGAGCGACGTGCTCGCCGGTTGCCTTGTCGTTGGCGCGTGGGCGTTCGGCGGGTTGCTCGTGCTCGACTCGATCGGCGTCATGGAGCCTGAAGTGCGGCGACCGTGGGAGCGCTTCATCGCCCCGGCCATCGCCGTGGGGTTGGTGCTGAGCGTCATTGCCCTGGCGGCGACGACGCTCTACGGTCTGCGGATCCACTACCAGCCCATCGGCGTCCTGGGGTCTCGTGGAGCCCTCAAGCCGGCGATCGCCTTCGGGTTCTCGACTGCGTCGATCGCCACCGTCGCGACGCTCGTCATCGGCTCGCTGCTTTGGATATTGCGTGATGTGCGCCTCGGACGCTGAGCCGGGGTGTTCAGCCTCGGCGTCATTGGATCGGCGCGAGCACGCGGGGTCAGGCAGCGACACGCTACGTTTCCTTCGTGACTGCTGCGAGTCACTGTCGCACGAGTATGTCCGCTCAGCGAAGCCATAAGCGCGCTGCGTAACGGCTAAACCTACGCGCACATATCGCATGCATGGATCGGGCCACGGCTCAGGTTTGCGACGCGGAGATGGCGGTCCTGATGCTCACCTTGGTCGTGTCAGCTGCCGGTGCCGTCAACGCCGCCGCCATCCTGCTCGGATCAGGTGACCTGGCCAACTCAAGTGGCCTGGTTGGTCAGAACTTTATGGTCCACAACAGCACGTTCTTTGTTGCCGTCGATCCTCGTCGCACTAACAGCACCCAGTTCCAAAAGACGCTGGGACTCAACGACTGGTACACCGCCGGTCCGACAAACGAACACCCGCTCGGCAACATCCAGATGCTCGGCAAACTGCAAACACCAATGGTGAAGGCTGCTCGCCGGCGAGTGCCAAGGCGGGTGCTCGACTTCATGACCGATCACTCGATTGATCTGTATCTCACGAGCGAAGATCTGCCGTCGATGCGCGATGGCGTTCGCCTCGGGGGAGGGGGGCAGATCGAGATCGAATGGGAGCCCAGCAATCTCGCGCCTCACCGCGAGCTCGTGGCGCGTACCAAGACGATCATGCGATTGGCGGGTTATCCAATTCTGTTCACCGAACGCATGGGAATCGAGACGAATTCGCATATGTGCGGAACGGCAGTGATGGGCTCCGACCCTTGTTCGAGTGTTGTTGATGCGTCGGGCAAAGCGCATGACCTCGACAACCTCTGGATCTCTGATAGCTCGGTGTTCCCATCGTCGGCGGCACTAAATCCAGCGCTCACGATCGCCGCGAATGCCCTCCGTGTTGCCGCCTTGATGGAGTCGGCGTGGTAACGCCGAACCGATCGCAAATACATCGGACTTGCCCCGCGTTTACGGGTAGCAGCTACAAGACATCTACGTTCATTGTGCTGTCTCGATGTAACTCAGTTTCCCTGCCTCCCTGGGGCTGTAAGCCGAAGTGTCTCGGTCAGTCTTACGCTGGAAACTATCCAAGAGCGTGCTACATATCTCCCAGGAGCATCATGGTTATCTCGAAACTTGAAAAAGCTGGAATCTCAGGCGACCTTCTTTATGGAGCCGGGTTCCTGTCAATTGCGGCCAGCATTTACGTTTGGTACAAGGCGAAAGCCAGCGGCGACACTGCTCACGCTGAGCGATTTGGAATCTTTATTGGACTTTGGGCCCCAACGTTTATGGCTCTTGGAAACGCGCTAGCTGATTCCGAGCTGCGCACTGCATTAACGAAACGAATCTGATTCGAGCCCTGTCCCCGCATCTAAACGCAATGCAGGCTTCACGAAGCTTGGGTGCGCGTGAATCGAAGAGGATTCACGTAGCACCGGCGCAGGGTTAACGACGCGTTCGTGGGTGCGACCAATGTGCAGGTGGTGTGGTTTAAGCGCGACCTGCGGGTGCGGGACCACGAGCCGTTGGCGGAGGCGGCAAGGCGAGGCCCGGTCGTCCCCCTTTATATCGCCGAACCCGAGCTTTGGAAACTCCCTGACTCGGCTGCGCAACATTGGGCGTACATAAGCAGTGCGCTCGATGAACTTCGTGAGACCACCGCCTCGCTTGGAGCGCCGCTGGTCGTTCGAACCGGACAGGCAACTGATGTACTCGAGCGGATACATCATGAAGTCGGCGGGATCCAGACGATTTGGGCCCATGAGGAAACGGGAAACGACTGGACGTACGCCCGCGATAGAGCGGTCATACTATGGGCGCGTGCGAATCGAGTGGGATTGCGCGAACTCCCCCGGGATCTTGTGGCTCGTCGGCTTGTCAGTCGCGATGACTGGGGCGCAATTGCGAAGACGCGGCTTGCTCGTCCGCTTCTTCCGATGCCGCGAAGTCTGATGGGAGCAACGGAGTTGGGTGGCGCAGCGATCGACGTCGGGACGATTCCTCGTGGCCAAGATCTCGGCTTGAGGTCAGTTGAGTCTCCCAAAGTGTCGTTCGCTAGCCAAGCCGGTGAACGCCTTGCTCGCCGAACGCTTGACTCCTTTCTAGGTGGTCGGTGTGCTGGTTATGAGAGGAAGCTATCCTCGCCGATCTCGGCGTGGGACAGCTGCTCGCGGCTCAGCGCTCATCTCACGTTCGGCACAATTTCATTGCGCGAAGTGTTGGCGAGAACGCGGCGCACGATCTTGGAGTCGCCAGCCAATCGCTTCTCGCTAAAGGCGTTTGAGGAGCGTCTGCATTGGCGGTCGCACTTCATCCAAAAGCTCGAGGACGAACCGTCGCTCGAGCGCACCAGCTATGTGCGTTCGTTTGATGGTGTTCGACTTGACCCGGCAACCTCTCTACTTGCCGCCGATCGCTTCGCCGCATGGAGTGAAGGTCGCACTGGCTACCCGATGGTTGACGCCTGTATGCGTTCTCTCAATGCCACCGGCTGGATCAACTTTCGTATGCGCGCAATGCTTGTGTCGTTTGCGTCGTATGACCTTTGGCTTGACTGGCGATGCACCGCTTCGTTCCTCGCTCGGGCCTTCATCGACTACGAGCCCGGCATCCACTATCCGCAGATGCAGATGCAAAGCGGCACGACGGGCATCAATACGATTCGTATCTACGAACCTGTCAAACAAGGTCTCGACCACGATCCAACGGGTGACTTTGTGCGTCGATGGGTGCCTGAACTTGACGGAATTGATGGGTCGGCAGTGCATCAGCCCTGGCTCGGTGCCGGTTCGCTGTGGGGGCTTCCGGCTAAGTATCCCGCCCGCATCGTTGACCACTCCGAGGCGGTGGCCGCAGCGTGGAAAACCATAGATCGGCTCAAGGGCCAGGCCCGCAGGAACGGAACAGCGGCGCACATTCAAGAACGCCACGGGAGCCGTCGGCCATCGCCCATGCTCCGGCGAAGCCGTGTGGCGACGAAGCCAAAACCGTCGACAGTTTCGTTGTTTACCGACCACGACTCGAACGACTCGTAGGGGGCCGCCGTTTACTGGGCGACCGAGGCGCGAACATCAGACGTTGGGTAGGAGCACGTTGGCGAAGACCTGCCAGGCGAGAGCGCTCTTCGCCACCAGAGACAGAATGATGTACGCCCGTTCGCCGTGGAGGTAATCAGCCCACTTACCTTTTGCCCGGTATTGCAGAAACTGGGTCACGGCGAAGGAATTGAAGAGAAGGAACAACGACACGAAGATGCCGTAGACGAAGCCGGGCACACCGTCCGCGTCCCCGCTCGCCCGTCGTGCGGCCCCAACCGTGTAGAGCACCACGGCCATCCACGGAATGATCCCGGCGAAGCTGCCGAATCGAAACGGTGCCCAGTTCGCGCCTGGACCGGGACGGTTCGTCGTCTCCATGAGCCACCCGAAGAAGATCATCGACGAATTGACGCCAGCGATAGCCAGGAGCGCTGCCGCATCCGTCATGCCCACAATGCCGGCGATGAGGATGACCATTACCGACGAGGAGAGCGAATACTCAACCCACCGAAAGCGGTTGCGGGTGTTTTCGAGTTCGGTTCGGTAGCGAGTGAATCCCCACGGGCTGGCGACGAGGAAGTGGAAGAACGCCGAAAGCGCAAGGAACGTGAACACCGCGAGGCCGATGCGATAGGTGAAAAGGGTTTGGAGAACGAGCGGGCCCGACGGCTGACCGGGCGGACCGTTACCGAAGGCACCGGTGACCGGGAGCGACCGGCCATTGGTGAGGAGCAGCACCACGATCGCCTGCACGAGGTGGAGCACCCCGGCGATGAGGTTCAATGTTCGGAGCCTGGTGATGCGGTCAGCGGCGCGGGTGATCATCATTCACCTTCGCACGGTCGGAACGCCAACTCGTACCGCAATCGCTTCTTTCGGATGTCACCATCGCCGTGGATTCTGCGCAGTGGGCGATCAACGCGCCGGGCGTGATCAGCGTTATTCACGTGAACTGACGTTCACATAGTTTGGGCTCGCCTGTCGTTGGGTATGACGACTGCATACCAACTGTGTGAGGTAATACAATGACTGATACATCGCCCGCCGGATCGCTCCGCACGCCCGCCGTGAATACGTTGTCGATGACCGTCATCGCTCTGACCATCGCCACCGCCGGAATTCACCTCTATCTCATCCCCGCGGAGTTCGACAAGGGTGCAACCGGCTACGGCACCTTGTTCATATTGACTGCCGTCGGTTACTTAGTCGCTTTGGCCATTGCCTATGCTCCAATTTCGGCACTGAACCCGTTTCGGATGCTCGGTAGAGCGATGCTCGTCGGAATTGCTCTGGCGGCGATAGTGGCATACGTGGTACTCGGCTTCTACGACACCCTTGGATGGGTGGACAAGGCCATCGAAGCTGCCCTCATCGCGGCAGTCGTAAGCGACATCGCAGTCCAACGCAAGTCAGACCGCTAGCTAACCCGGTGAGAG
>JAYVSS010000318.1:0-2356 GCA_043775075.1 Acidimicrobiia bacterium | reverse complement strand
TCGTGGGCGGTTGCACTTCTGGTGGGTGCGCCTGCGGCCGGCGTGCTGATCGATCATGGTTCGTGGTGGTGGCCGTTCGCCGTCATCGGCGTGTTGGTTCTTGTGGCGTTGCCGTTTGTCAGTCGGTCGCTTCCCCGCCCGGCCCGGGCGAGATCGTTCTCGGAGTCGGGAACCAGTGCGCCCGGAGCAATGCCGGGCGTGTCGCCGTCGAAGATCGACTGGAACCGTCGGGTTTACGCTTCCCTCTCAGCGTCAAGCCTGTTGACGCTTGGGGCGGTAGTGATCTTCGCGTCGTACGGCGCATGGCTCAAGGATCGTCACGGGTTCACCACCGCTTCGGTAAGCGCACTTACCTTAGGGCTCGGTGTCGTGGAGCTGGTCGGAAGTGGATCGGTGGCGTTGTTCGTCGACCACATCGGAAAGCGCCGGTCGGTCGCGGCAGGAGCTGGGCTCATGGCGGTAGCGGCAGTATGTGTGATGGCGGCCGGGAACACGCGTTGGCTGGCCTCGGTGGGGATCGTCCTGTTCTTCGGCGGGTTTGAGTTTGCCTACGTTTCACAGATTTCCATTAACAGCGAGGTGGGGGGAGCGGCTCGAGGGCGAGTGATAGCGGTGAACGCCGCCATTGTCACCATCGCTCGGGCGGTGGGAGCGGCCCTGGGGACCTGGCTCTACGTTCACTCCGGGATGGTGGCGGTGGCCATTGTGTCGGTTTCGTGTGCGCTCATCACCATGGCCACCACGGTCGCGACGTTTGACTGAACGGGTGAGTACAGAGAGCGCGGGTCTGAGGGAAACTGGTGCGGTGAGTACTGCGGAAGCTGCCGTCGAACGACAGGGGCGCAATCCCCGCCCGGCCCCGATCGATGCCAGCCTTCAACCACTTTCCGCCCAAGACCTTACGGTGGTCACTCAGCTCCTCGGACGCGAGCCGAAGACGGCTTTTGACGTGGTCGTTCGTCGACCGGACGGCGTGCCAATCGTGACCCGCAATGCTCCCTTTGAGGGAGACGGGACTCCGATGCCCACTCGCTATTGGTTGCTTCCTTCCGCCCGGGCCAACGACGCAATTGGGCGTCTGGAGGCCAGCGGTGGCGTGCGAGCCGTCGAAGCTGAGTTAGCCCCCGAGGCCATAGCTAGTGCGCACGAGTCCTATGCGCACGAACGATCAGCATGCATTCCAAATGAATGGGACGGGCCCCGGCCGAGCGGAGGAGTGGGCGGCACTCGCACCGGAACGAAGTGTCTGCATGCTCACTACGCGTACTTTCTGGCCGGTGGTCCTGACCCCGTTGGACGGTGGGTGTGGGACCGGTTATCCCCCCATCAGCGTGACGAACCGGTGGCGTCGACCCTCGGCCCCGGGTCGGCGACAACAGAAGATCTGGACTCTCCATGAACGTTGCGGCCGTCGATATCGGGTCGAACTCCGTTCGTCTTTTGGTGCTCGGACCCGATGGGGTTGAGCTGGCCAGAGAACAAGCGGTCACGAAGCTCGCGGCCGGAGTCGACGTGTCGCGTCGTCTTTCGCCCGAAGCAATGGAACGAACCCTAGTTCATCTGCGCGCATATCGAATACTGCTCGATCAGTTCGGTGTCGGGCCAGAGCGGCTCAGTATCACGACCACCTCGGCCTCGCGTGATGCCTCGAATCGCCACGAGTTCTTCGCGCTCGTGTCCGACGTGGTCGGAAAGCCTCCGTCACTCCTGAGTGGAGCGCAAGAGGCCGCCCTTTCCTTTGCTGGCGCAACCTCGTGGCTCGACCCTCGGCGTAACGAGTGGGGCGAGCCCAACTTCGACGTGGTGGTGGACATCGGAGGCGGGTCAACAGAATTTGCCGTCGGCCAGCCAGGGTCGGTGCCGATTGGCCTCTGGTCGCTGGATGTCGGTGGGGTGCGGCTTACTGAGCAATGGCTGCATAGCGACCCACCGTCGGCGGAGGAGTTGTCGAACGCAGTGATGGTCATGCACAGCTACCTCGACGATGCCGAACGCGAAGTGCCCGAACTGAAGACTGCGAGCCGCCTCATCGGCGTGGCCGGCGTGACCACTATTGCGGCGGTAGAAATTGGTCTGCAGACATACGATCGCCACCGGATACATAAGTTCGAGCTTGCTCGCGATGCCGTCGAGGATGTGTTCCGCACCCTGGCCACGGAGAATCGACGGGCTCGTGCTTTCAACCCCGGCCTTCATCCGGATCGGGTGGACACCGCGGTTGCCGGAGCGTTGATTCTGGCCACAATCATGCGGCACTGGAAGCACGACATCTGTCTCGTATCGGAAACGGACAGTCTCGACGCCTCGGCTCGCGACCTGCTTCGTTGATTGTGTCAGGGGCGCGTACGCGCAGAAC
>JAYVSS010000317.1:0-2455 GCA_043775075.1 Acidimicrobiia bacterium | reverse complement strand
CTGCTGAAAATTTTCATATGGCCGGCACCGTCGATCCGACCGGCCTCGATGAGCTCGGAGGGCAATGCCCCGATGAAGTTCTTGAGAATGAAGACGCAGAACGGAAGGCCGAACACCGCATGGGCAATCCACACAGGAAACACACTGTGATTAAACGGCAGCGACGGAAAGATCGGAATCGAGCCGATGTGGGCACCGTTATTGAACAGCTTCAGAAGCGGAATGATGGCCATTTGCAACGGAACCACGAGGAGCGCGACGATACCGACGAAGATGGTGTCTCGTCCGCGGAACTCCATCCACGACAGTGCGTACGACGCCAGCGTGGCCAAGGCCACCGAGATGAACACTGCCGGTAACACGATCTTGAACGAATTCAAGAACGGTGACCCAAGGTCAATGCCGGACTCTTTGCCGAGGACCTGCACGTAGTTGTCGAGAGTGACCTGAGGATGGGCAAATGCCGTCCACCAGCCGGTGGATTTGATCAGCTTTTCCGGCCGGAACGAGGTGACAAACAAGCCGAATGTGGGAACCGTCCAAACGAGGGCCAGAATCCAAACAAAGGCCTTGCCTCGACGCGAACCAATGGTGGCGCTGAGTTTTTTTGCGATCGGAGCATCCGCTGCGACCTCGATACGAGAAGCGTCTATTGCAGTCATCATCCGGCCAATTCTTGGGCGCGCTTTTGCCCACGTGAGTTGAGTACAACAACGGGTATCACCATGCAGAACAGAATCACACCGAGTGCCGCTGCCACGTTGTCGCGGTTTTGCACGCTGTAGTTCGTGTAGTACTCGTTGGCGATCGTGCTGGTATTGAAGTTGCCGCCGGTCATGGCCTGGACGATGTCAAACGCTTTCAGCGACGCGATCGTGCCGGTGGTCAAGACGGTGAGAAGCGCTGGCCGGATAAATGGAACAGTGATACGCCAGAAAACTTGGCGTTCGGTGGCGCCGTCGACCTTGGCCGCCTCCGCCAGGGATTCCGGCACGCCTTTGATGGCCGCCGAAAGCACAATGAGGGCAAACCCCGTCTGCACCCAGATAAGAACCACGACGAGCAGGAAGGTGTTCATGGAGAGCCCGCTCTCGATGATCCAACTTCGTTGCCCGTTTCCGCCCACGCTGTCCGGCAGGCCGGGAATTACTTTGGTTATCGCGTTAAGTAGCCCGTAATTGAAGGGCGGGCCGTCGTACACAAACTTCCAAATGATGCCGGCGCCGGCGAGCGAAAGAGCGACCGGAATGAAGATCATCGATTTGACGATCGACTCGCGTTTCATTCCATCGGCAAATCGGGCAATGGTGAGGCCCATGAACGTACTAACTACGCCGCCGCCGATCACCCAAATCAAGGAGTTGATGACCGCTTGACGCTGTGTCTTGTCGGTGAAAATAAAATGAAAGTTGGCAAAAAGCCCGCGGTTCCCGGCCGGAAGTTGGGGGTCTCGGGTGAAGCTGAGAACAATCGATTGAATCGCCGGGAGAAAGAGTCCAACGACCAACAAAATCAAGACCGGGCCAATGAAGACCGCCAACTGTCCTCCACCCCGCCACCTCGACGGAAGCAAATTGGTTGACGCGTAGATCAGCAGGAGGCCGCCGACGAAGCCGCCGATACCGAGCCCGATCGTGAGAACTGCGCGTAGAACATCGCCCATGTGGATCTATCCCCAGATTCCGTTATGTGCTGCGGTGAGTTTTGGTGCTGTGCGCACTGCATCGGGAGTGCACGAAACACCCCAAGGTGAAACATAGAAGAAGGGAGCCGCGATTGCTCGCGGCTCCCCTCTCACATCACAATGCTGCAGTGTTTCGCAGCATCACGCAGTTCAGGCTGCCGGCCAGCTCTTCTCGATGGCGTTCAGCGTGTCATCGGTGCTCTGGCCGGTGATCCAGTTGGTGCCTTCCTTCCAGAAGGATCCAGCGCCAACGGCGCCTGGCATGAGGTCAGAACCATCGAAGCGGAACACGTCGGCCGACTTACCAATGTTGGCGAAGACCTGATCGAACTTGTCGGGCAGGAGGCTCGTGTCGTAGTCCTTGCGGGGCGAGAACTTGCCGGCGTTTTTCGCCGCGGCGTTGGCGAACACGACCGAGGTCAGGAAGCGAAGGCTGTCGGTCGTTTCCGGCTTGGCATTGGTGGCGGCGAGGATGTCGCCACCGCCGAGCATGGCCTTGGGATCGGTGGCCTTGGCCATCGGCAGGTAGAAGGCGCTGATGGTGCCAGCGTCACCGAAGACGGTGTCTTTGGCCCAGAACGACTTGTAGAAGTTGGCCTGGCGGTGCATGTAACACTTGCCGGTCTCGATCGGCAGGCCACCGTCTTGGAAGCGGGTGGTGGCAATGGCCTTGACGTTGCCGACGTACTTCTCGTTCTTGATGATGGCGCCAGCAGCATCCATCGCAGTCTTGACGATCGGTGAGTTGAACGGGATCTTGTGGTTGACCCA
>JAYVSS010000316.1:0-1581 GCA_043775075.1 Acidimicrobiia bacterium | reverse complement strand
GCCGCTCCCGTGCGGATCGCCGATTCCTCATGACACTGCAGGATTGCGGCAACCTGCAAGCGACAAAGTTCAAGGAGGCAGGGGTCGACGAGCGACCATGCGGCGGACCACGAAGCATCGAGAGCGTCGACGACATCGGGCACGTCGTGGAGGTGGTGAGCGAGTACTTCCGACGTTGTCATCGTGGTCATGACTGCGGCATCTGTGAGCGGAACATGGCCTCGTCGAAGTAGTCGCGCCACAACGAGATCTTGCCGTCGATCACTTCCCACACACCGGTGACGGGAATCTCGACCCAGCCATGGGCGAAACAAAATCGATCGACGCGCTCATTGAATACCACGGATCCAGTCGTCGCTTCACGGTGGACGGCCCACTCGACCTGAGTCGCTCCCGCGAGAAACGGACCGAGCGCGGCGGCGATGGCGGCGCGGCCAAACATCTTGCCCATGGGCACGTTGTCGTACTCGCACCCATCGGCCACCAGTTCGAGAGCGCTGTCGAGTTCTTTGCGTTCGATCGCCCGGATGAACCCCCGGACGGTTTCTAACGGCGACAGTTCGCTCACCAAGCCACCGGCAACGATCGTCGTCCCCATAGGTTGAACGGGGCTATCCGGACAGGGGCACCGTCGAGACGAAGGTGAGGAAACCACTCCACGAGGAGTCGCAACGCCGTGCGCGCTTCAAGGCGAGACAGTGACGCACCCGGGCAATAGTGATGCCCGAGGCCGAACGACAGGTGGCGACGCAGTTCCTCCGGGGCACGATCGAGCCGGAACGAATCGGGATCGGTGAAGATCGACGCATCGCGATTGGCCGACGCATAGGTGACCATCACCTTGCTCTTCGCGGCGAGACAAACCCCATGCATCTCAACCGGTTCGAGATTGGTCCGAAAGAGACCGAGAACCGGCGGATCGAACCGTAGGCTTTCCTCCAGCGCGGTGTCGACGAGATCCGGGTTGGCGACCAGGGCCTCCCAACGCGAACGATCCTCAAGCAGACGCATCACGCAATTAGTAATCAGCGATGTGGTGGTTTCATTGCCGCCAGCAAGTAGCTGAATGAGCACCTGGTGGAGTTCAGGGTCGGTGAGTCGTCGACCTTGATAGGTGGCGACAACAAACCCACTGATCAAGTCGTTCGGGATCACCGTCCCAAGGTGAGATTCGTCAGGCTCATCAATGCCTTTGGCTGTTAAGGCGGACCGGCGCTCATCGATGAAACCCTGAAAGTACGCGCTCAGCTCGGCACGGATGGCATCGGGGGCGCGAGGGTCGGGATTGTTGAAACAGGCGACTAAATCGTCGGACCACTGCTTGAACTGGGCGAGTTCAGCGGGCGGTACGCCGAGCAACACGGCGATGACGATGACCGGAAGGGGGCAGGCCAAGAGGTCGTGGAGATCACCGCAGCGAGCGTCGATCGCCCTCATGTCAATCACCAGTGCAGTGGCCAACTCGGTGACCTCTTCGTCCAGTCGACCGATCATGCGCGGCGTGAACCCTTTCTGAAAGAGCCGACGGAATTCGGTGTGGTCGGGCGGATCTTGATTGAGTCCTGTCGCCTTCGTGTACTG
>JAYVSS010000315.1:0-3872 GCA_043775075.1 Acidimicrobiia bacterium | reverse complement strand
ATGGCGGAAAACGGTTTCTGTGAACACGGCGAGCAGGAGCACATGCTGGCGAACGGTGAAACCGAAATCGCTGGCCGTCTCCCGGTGAATACCGATGGTGGCTGTTTGGCCAATGGCGAGCCGGTCGGTGCGTCGGGTCTGCGTCAGGTCTACGAGAACGTTTTGCAGTTGCGTGGTGATGCGGGAATGCGCCAGGTGCCGAACAATCCGAAAACGGCATACACGCACGTGTATGGCGCGCCGGGAATTTCTGGCGTGACCATCTTGAGCCGTTAGTACTCGCCATGAGCATCTCCTGGGCGGCTCGCAGCTACCACATCGGGGTTCGGGTGCCGAATCTCGAGTTAGCGATGGCGGAGATGGGCTCCGATCTGGGCCTCAGCTGGTGTTCGGTTCAGGAGCGCCAGCAAGACGTCTGGACGCCGACCACCGGGGCGATGAAGGTGCCGTTGCGGTTCACTTACTCCGCTGAGGGACCGCAACACCTCGAACTCTTGGAAGGTGCTGCGGGCACGATTTGGGACGGGCGCAAGCAACCGGGGATACATCACACCGGCGTGTGGGTAGACGATGTGGCGGCCGAAACGAACGCGCTACTGGCCAAGGGCTGGACGCTCGCCGCCGCCGGTCGTTCGCCCGAGGATGGCTACGGCGCGTTCACCTATGTCGTCCCGCCCAGTGGTCTCATTGTTGAACTTGTCTGGTCGGCGATTTCGCCTATGTTCGATCGTTGGTTTGCTGGCGGCGCGCTCGCGTAACGTCGGACGGTAACACCTTCGTACGTTCGCTTACTACTGGAGTCTTTATGCAAGATCTCGACACCATGCCGGGGCGCCTCACGGCGTTTCTCGGAACGGTGCGCCCGAACGTCACGGCCACGGTGCGTTCGTACACACTCATGACGGGAGGTTATAGCCGGGTGATGGCGCGCGCCGAAGTGGACTGGTCAGACGGCACCTCGGAGACCCTGGTGCTGCGAGGCGATCCACCCGCCGACAAGACGATGTTGGGGACCGATCGTGATATCGAATGGGCCGTCCTCAAGAGCTTGTCGTCGGTGTCGACGATTCCTATGCCGGCGGCGCTGCACTACGACGCCACCGGTGAGCACCTGGGTACCAAAGCGATCGTGTTGGAGTTCTGCCACGGTCCGTCGTTACAGGCTCAACTCAATGATCTCGTGGCCGCCGGAGTGCCTCTCGATGATCCGCAGGTCATGGCCATTCGTGATGCCTTTGTTGACACCATCGCTCGGGTGCCGCAGGTTGATCTCTCGGTTCTTCCCGCCTCGTTGGCGGTCCCCAAGGACTCGGATACCTATCTGAGCACTGTCAATCGGGCATGGGCCGACAACGAACGGTTGCTTGGTGAATCGAATCCCACTATGCGCTACCTGGCGGCATGGCTGGACGCCCATCGCCCACCCCCCATGGGACTGGTGTTGCAGCACGGCGATTTGCAGCCGGCCAACATCCTCGTTGACCCGGCGGACGGCGGTCATCGCCTCATTGACTGGGAGTATGCGCACATAGGAGATCCCCGCGAGGACCTCGGTTGGTACGTCACCTATTCCGCCGCCGCCGGTCCGCAGCTGTTTGGTGCTGACCCGGAGGCATTTCTCGCACGGTATCGGGAGCAGAGCGGCACGTCTGAGTTGCATGTCAATCAAGCGACCGTCGGATACTTCTCGGTGGTGTCGGCGGTCAAAGTGTTCAGCGGCATCGTGCAGGCGATGGACGCCATGGCCAAGGGAACGAACAGTGGGATCATGACCACGTACAACATCAACGCCGCCACGGTCGGGCACATGAACTTCGTCGGCGCTTGTGCAGCGTTGGCCGAGCCGATCGACATGCTTCGGGGCATGCACGAACAGATGGTCGCGGCAGCAGGAGCGCAAGCATGATCACGCTGCCCACCACCGAACAAATCATTCTCGACTGTCGACGTGAACTGATCGACATCATCGGACCGGAAGTCACGACCGATACCGGAAAAGTAAGCGTGCAGATGTTAGAGAACGTCCTGCGTAACGTTGCATTACGTGCGGCCCACGAGATTGCGTGGATGCATGACGAGACGGCGTCGATGGAGTCACTCGCTCGCGACACGATCGCCGCCCACCCTTCCGCAACGTCGGTCGCCGAAGCGCTTGCCGCTCTCGACGCCGGGCCGCGAGCAAGTTTGCACCTTGACGATGTCGTCGCCGTCTACAGCTTGGCCGGCGAGGCATTTTCGTGCTCCCTCGAAGCAGCGTTGGTGGTTGGCGACACCGAACTCGGTGGACGCGGAGCAGCGATGCTCGCCGCTCGCAGTGCGACGGAAGTGCAGATCATGGGCGAGTGGGGGTTCGTCGGCCGCGGCTGACGTACTGCACGTGAGCGAGTCCACGATGCCAGCGAGTTGTCCGCCCGTCGAACTTTCGCGCCCACCATGCCAATGGCCAACAGCATCAACCGGGCGTTCTGCTTCGTGCGCTCGGACAACTGCACGTCGGTTTACCCGCTAACCAATTACTGGAGACGAACCTGTGTCGACGATCCTTGCCCACATCACCATCCACGAAGGTAAGGAGGCGGAGTTCGAAGCGCTGGCGACCACCCTCCACGCCGCCAGCCACGCCGACGAAGAAGGACTGCGCGGATATGGATATTGGCGCGCCGCCGAACCACGGACGTACTACACGCTTCTCGCCTTCGACGACTATCTCGGGTTCATGGCCCACCAGACCAGCACCCACCATGAAGACGCTGGTCCGCTCCTGCGTGATTGCATCGAGTCGATGTCATTGGAATGGGTTGATCCCGTGCAGGGAGCATCGAAGCTGGCGGCGTCGAACCCCCAGGACATTCCGGCCGATGCTCCTCCTCTGCTGGCGCGCTACGCCGCGATGTTTCCGGTGAAGGTGGCCGACTGGTGGCTGGCGCTGCGCGCCTCTGCCTCTGGGAAATAGGCGGAGCACAACGTCGAGACGAGGGACTCCCGACTTTTTGTAGAGTAGGGAAGCGGCAAATTGCGGGTTAGAAGTCTGAGAAATTGTCGATTAACGCACTGATCGACGAGCTACAGAGAGCTGGCGATCCCCTTGTTCTCGCCGTGAAGCAGAAGCTCGACGCTTCTCGACGCAAAGGGCAATACGTTCTCACCGGCTCCACGAACTTTCTCACCACGCGGCGCGGCGTCCTTGCCAATAGTGGCGGCGGCAAGGCCAGAATCACCCGCAAATAGCTTCGGTCGATGGACAACCCTGGAAGCGACTTTGCGGCTCCACGCGGCGTTGGCCCGTCCGAATGATCCGTCGATCGGGTTACTTCTGGAATCGTTCGTGATCGCCGAATTGGCTAAGCAGCTCACCTGGTCGTCGATCACCGCTCGGCTCTATCACCTGCGTAACAGTGACGGCCTTGAGGTCGACGCGATCATCGAGTCGTCTGACGGTCGAGTAGTTGCCGTTGAAGTCAAGGCCTCAGCGGTTCCGCGAAAGGACGATGCCGCTCCCATGGCGGAGGTCCGAGATCGGCTCGATCGAGTGGGAAGCGATTTCGTCGGCGATGTCTGCGCAAACGGGCCGACTTGGACGCGCTTGGTCTACGGACTGACGGCAATGAACGTATCGCCGTCGGGGGTCTCGGTCACGGCGTAGCAGGCGATGCCCTCGACGGCGGGTGGGCCCTGGTGGGAGCCGTCGCGCACGTCGAACTGGGCCCCGTGTAATGGACAGGTGAGGATCGGTCCGCGAAGGCGTCCTTCGGAGAGCGGCGTGTCTTTATGGGAGCAGTTGTTGTCGACGGCGTGGAGCTTTCCGGCCACACGGCACACAACGACACCGTGCGAGCCGAGGTCAGGAAACTCCTGCATTGCCCCGTTCCGCA
>JAYVSS010000314.1:0-2244 GCA_043775075.1 Acidimicrobiia bacterium | reverse complement strand
ACCTCGTCCAAAGCATGGCCCGCCCAGTCCGTATCGTCGCCGTCGTCGCCGTCATCGCCGACGGCAATCAGGCCGAGGCAACGCAGAAAGCGTTCTGGTTGCCAGCGGCGAACCACACCGCACTGCAAGAGTGCCCCGTCCCGATTGCGGCGCTGGCTGATACCCACAACTTTTCGCCCCTCCAGGGTCACCTCGCCAGGTCCAAGTCCGGCGAAGCAAACAAGCGACGACCATTCGTTGCGTCTCATGGCCCCTCTGTGTACATCAGCACAATCGACCCCAGCCGCAGCCAATGCGTCAGCCCACGCCTGACCCAGCCACCACGTCGACCTTCCAATGTCGGCGTCCCAAAGCGGGTCGCCAGCCGGAACGAACACGTCTACCCACAAAAGGTCGTCGTCCAGCCACACCGCTCCCCCGCCGCTACGCCGACGCACCACGTCGATACCACGATTCGCCACGGCTGCTTCGTCGATGACCGTAAATGATTGTGACGACCCCAACACAATCGTCGGCGCGCTTACCATAAGTACACGTACTGTTGGAACAGTGAACGCCATGGACCGCTCCAGGTCGAAGAGCGCGGCAGCGGGTCCGGTCTCTCGAAGGATGGTCCAGCGACCGGATTGCTCGGCCGCAGCGTCGTTGATCAGGCCGGTTCCCATGCGTCGAGATTGGCCAGGTTGGGATCGTTGGAAAACACTTCGGTAATCGGCAGATTCAGCGCCAGGCGCTTTTGCAGCTTGTTGATCTCCACTACCTGATTCCACAGCACCAGCGTCACTACGATGCCGCTTTCACCGGCTCGAGCGGTGCGGCCGGAGCGGTGGAGATAGGTCTTGTGGTCGTCCGGCGGATCGAACTGGACCACGATATCCACGCCGTCGATATGCAGACCGCGTGCGGCCACGTCCGTGGCGACCAGAACCTTGATTTGCCCTTCAGAGAACTGGCGTAGAGCCCGGTTGCGTCTGGTTTGATCGAGGTCACCGTGTATGGCCCGCGCTTCAACGCCAGCGTCTTTGAGATCGTCGGAAAGGCGATCACACGCGCGCTTGGTATTGCAAAATACGATCGCCCGTTCGTAGTGCCCGACAACGGAGGCCACAACCTTCACGCGGTCCATTTCGTGCACCTTCAGGAAGATGTGGCGGGACTCTTCAACCGTGGTCGAATCGCTCTCCACGGTGTGACGGACGGGATCGCGCAGTTCGTGTTTCACCAACGTGTTCACGTCGGAGCCGAGCGTGGCCGAGAACAGCAGGGTCTGGCGATCTTTGGACATATGCCGGATGAGCCACTCGACGTTCGGCATGAATCCCATGTCGCACATGCGGTCGGCCTCATCGAGGACCAAAAACGAGACCTTCGAGAGAAAAATATCGCCTCGACCGATCAGGTCGATAAGGCGGCCCGGCGTGGCGACGACGATCTCGCAGCCCGCGGAAAGGGCACTGCGCTGGGCTTCCATCGACGCCCCGCCGTAGATGGCCACAGCCCGCAGACCACGAGCATCAGCCATCCAGCGAAGTTCCCCGTCGACCTGGAGCGCCAACTCGCGAGTGGGAACCAGCACCAGCGCCGTGGGATAATGGGGCTCGGCCTGCTTGCATAGTGTGACCAGCGGAATTCCGAAGGCTAGGGTCTTGCCGGAGCCCGTTTTGGCCTGTCCGCAGACATCTCGTCCGGCCAATCCATCGGGGATGGTGAGGGCCTGTACCGGGAACGGAGAGTCGATCCCCCGCTCCTTCAGGGCCACCAGAAGCTCTTCAGGGACGCCCAAATCGGCGAATGACAGGGGCGCGGGAGTTGACATGAGCCCCTACATCGTAAACTAGGACCGCCACAACTCGGCTCATCGGCGCGGGTCGCATTGGAACAAGCGCCAATGTGCGCTGTTCATCAAACCGCCACTCGGTCGTTGTCGGACGGCCTCGTCTGATTCGCCGCAACGATTTGAGATGGGGGAATGCGCATTCCTGCCCCTCATTTCCGTTTCGTTCGGCCTCGCCACCGTGGGATGGCTGGCGTCACCTTCCTCGCCTCCGTCACGTCGATCACCGCCATCAGCCTCGGATTGAACGCCAGCACCGCCGCCACCACGGCCACCGCCGAAACGTCAGCCACAGCGCAGACCACATCCACGAAGCCTTACACCGTGGCCCTCGTCGGGGACTACAACTACGGACCGCTCGACGGGCCGCTGTGGCAGGAAAGCGAACGCATGGTTGCTCATATCAACAA
>JAYVSS010000313.1:0-4491 GCA_043775075.1 Acidimicrobiia bacterium | reverse complement strand
GAAGTTTTGTGCCCAGTGGCCATCGTCTTCCTGTGTGGAGAGCAGGAACAACAACATGCGTCGAGCATCGTCAAACAGACCGATCGTCGCCATTGCGAGGCCCGTTTCGGCGCAGTCTCTCGGCCATACGAGGTGATACCCGCCAGCGTCGTCGTGAGCGCTCCCCCACGGCGTCGACAGACTTGCCACGGTCGCTCCGGGGTAGGTCGCGTCCTCGTGGATTCGCAACACCATGGCCGACATCAACGCCACGTTCCGAAGGTCGGCGTCGACCGTTGGCAGGTCAATTTGCGCTCGCCAGAGTTTCCACTGCGTTATACACAACGCCGCCACGTCATCGAAACCCTCGGCCAGTGAAGCCCGAGCGAGGGAGCGAGCACCGGTGGTCGTGGTGGCGAACGACAACGCACAGGTGCCGGAATTTTCGCGAAGCGTTCCCGCGAGCGCAACGTTGCCACGGGAGGCGTGGGTAAAATTCCACTGCGGCTCGCCGTGTTGCGCGATGTCCTGCCAGCCATCGGAGTGGCCAACGAATCCGGCGGACGTTCGAGTGAAACCTCCATCGCTGCGCACTGCCATCGATTCATACGCGCGCGTAGCAAATAGTGACTCGCCATCAACCCACGCGCTGTTTTCGGTGCCGCCGCCGCCAAGGTGTGGAGCCACAAGCAGATGCAGGCGGAGATCGTCGGCACTTGCCGTTGAAGGCTCGACTGGTGATCGAGGAGGGTTCGACGAAAGGTCGTATCGGATCAGGACGACATCTCGTTGGGGATCGCCAACGAACTCGAGGGTGAGCAGATAGCGAGGGTGGCGATGCACAACCCGAGCTATCGGAACGCCTTCGTGATCGAAGTGCACAGAGTAGGAGTCCTCCCGCTTGACCTCGGCCCAGAACCCGGTTCCCGTAACCAAAAAGCCGAGATCACGAAGCTGAGGACGACCCGTATTAGGCCAGAAGACCTCATTGAGGATCCCCCCGCCAATGGTGAACCAGACGCGACTGGTCCCGAGCGTCGTCGAGACCGCGTCCTTGTCGCCGGCGGACCAGGTCGGGGAAATCCCTGGCGCCCCGAATGCCTCCGAAGACGAGCTGTCAGGCGACGGGAACGCAGTGTCGCTCACGGGGTCACCTTTCGCCACGAATGTCGATCAAGGAAGAAGCCCGCTGGCGGTTCGGGCCCATCGCTTCCGGACGGGTACGGCATCGGGGCGCCGTCCACCGCCCACCGGTCGAGAACCGGCTGCACAATTCGCCAAGCCTCACTCGCCTCGTCGCCGCGGATGAAATGGCTCACGTCACCGGCGAAGATATCGAGTAGTAACTGCTCATAGGAGGAGTAGTCCGCAGATGCCGTTGCGCTGACGTCAGTTGCATCAAGGGCGATTCGTTCTGTGCTGAGCCCGAGGCCGGCTTTCTTCGCAATGGCTTCGATCGTGATCGTTTCGTCCGGGCGGAGTTGGAACACGATCCACAGTGGTTCGTCAACGCTGGCGTCGCGACCGAAGGGCGCCACCGGCACAGGGCGAAGCTGCAGAGCAATTTCGGTGAGCGCTCCGCCAAGACGTTTTCCACTCCGCAGATAGAAGGGAACGCCCTGCCAACGGGGGGTGTCAACAGTGAGGCGCAGCGCAGCGTAGGTCTCGGTCGTCGACGTCGACGCGATGTTGGGTTCTTCGAGGTAGCCCACAACCGACGCATCGTGCTCACTCCGTCCGTACACGCCGCGGACGGCGGAGTTCAGCACGTCGTCGGACGCAATCGACCGCACCGAAGTGAGCAATTCGACTTTGTGATTCCGAAACGTGTCACCAGCCCACGCTGTCGGCGGCTCGATGGCACAGAGCGCGAACAGCTGCATCAGATGATTCTGCAGCATGTCGCGAAGGGCGCCCGCTTGGTCGTAGTAGCGCCACCGACCCTCAAGGCCGAGGGTCTCCGCCGCAGTGATTTGTACTTGGGCAATGCTTGCGCGGTCCCACACCGCTTCAACAAACCGATTGGCCAATCGAAACACCATCAGGTTTTGCACGGTGTCTTTCCCAAGAAAGTGGTCGATGCGAAACAGTTGGTGCTCTTGCCAACGTTGGCAAAGGCTCGTCTGCAGCGCATCACAGGTCGTGCGGTCCGTTCCGAACGGCTTCTCGATCACCAGCCGACGAAACCCGGTCGTCTCATCGGCTAACCCGACGGTGGCGATTGCGGCGGCTGCTTCGCTGAAGAGCGAAGGAGGTAGAGCAAGGTAAAACACGGCGTTGCCCGTCACGTGGTCAAGAAGTGCCTGCACGTGAGTGGGATCGAGATCGCCGCAGACATAGGTCGTATTTGCGGCGATCGCCGTCCACACTTGCTCATCAACGCCACCGCCAAACTCCTCCACCCCCTGACGAAGGTGCGCAACGAAGTCGGTGGAGCTCCATGCTTCGACGGCATACCCGATGATGTTCGTACTCAGAGCAACGTCGCCATTGCAGAGGAGTCGATGCAGAGCGGGGAACAGCAACCGACGAGTGAGGTCACCCGAGGCTCCGAGAATCACGAAGGTGGTAGGTGGCTGATCGCCGCTTCCTTCTTCGCGGGTTGCATCGGTCGCATCGGGCGTACATGGGACGGGCACAGCTTCTCGGTTTCTCTTTGGCGAGGAACGAGCAGACGGACCTCGTGAAAGCCGCTTCGCGGCACTCGGTGTTCCCGAGCCTGTGTAGCGTGCCAAGTCCTTGGCCAGGAGAGAAGAATTGTCGGTAAAGTTCCGGCAAAACCTCGACTGACTTGGGTTGCTGCTCGTCGCCTTCAACCTATCCCGACCGTTCTGAGACTTTCACTGTGAACCCCGTTTACGTCAGCTCCGCCGAAGATCCTCGCCTGGACCCATTCCGCAACGTGAAAGGACAGGGACCTCGCCCAGATGGCACGTTCGTGGCCGAAAGCGAGTTCGTCCTCGAGCGGGTCTTTGCGTCCTCGATGGTGGTTCGATCAATCCTTATCGCGCCGGCCCGGGCCGAGCGATTGCATGATGTTCTCGCCACGTACGCGGACGGCCAATCGACGCCAATCGAAGTGCTCGTGGCCGACCGACACCTCATCGACGAAGTCATTGGGTATCCTCTTCACCGAGGCGTCATCGCCGTGGCCGAACGACCGGAACCCACTGCTCCCGAGGATCTCCTGCGATCGGCAACGACGATCGTGGTGCTCGAAGGGGTCATCGACCCAGAAAACGTAGGGTCGATTTTTCGCCACTCAGCAGGATTCGGAGTGGACGCAATCCTGCTCCACGGACCAACCGGAGATCCGCTCTATCGAAAAACGATTCGAACTTCGATGGGCTGGACGCTCAGTATTCCCTATGCGCGCACATCATCTGACACACCGATCATCGACCTCCTCACCGCCGCCGGATTCACCTCGCTCGCACTCACCCCGTCTCGCTCAGCCACGGCATTGTCCGTTGCGCTTGATGCGCTCGAACCGACTACCAAGTTGGCACTCCTGCTTGGCGCTGAGGGGCCGGGCCTAACCGATGAAACGCTTCGCCGCTCAGATTGCCGAGTTCGAATACCGCTGGCCGACGGGGTCGATTCCCTCAACGTATCGACCGCCGGGGCCATTGCTCTCTATGCCCTCAGCGTGGCCCAGCCGGATCGCCGTCACCGTACGAGGTGACCCACGCCTGGTGAAATGCTCGAAGCTTTTCCACGTTCCGCAAAGGCGTCGTTCAACGCCTCGATGTCTTTCGGATCGGGCGAGTAAGGCGGTTTATCCGCGCGCATGTGATCCCGAGTTCGCTTCGCCAATTGACGGGTGGCCGAGTCAGAGCGATCAATCGTCAGACCTACTTCGTGGAGGGGGACAGCAAACACGTCGTGGAGCAAGAACACCGCTCGTTCCAGCCGAGCATGCGATAGGCCCAATCGCCCGCCAAATACATGCCGCGCACACCGGTGTCGGCAGCGACCGACCCGCAGCCAGATTCTCAGGCCGTGGCGCCGCCGTCGACCGTGACGACCTCGCCCGTGATGAACGAGCCCGCATCGCTGACGAGCAGAAGCGCCGCGCCAACGATTTCGTTCGGCTCAGCCACCCGCCCCAGCGGCGTGGCCGCAGCGATTCGTCCAATCGTCTTGTCGTCAAACGCTTTCTCGACCATGTCCGTGCGAAAGGTCCCGGGCGAAATCGCATTGACCCGGATACCGTCAGCGGCGAGATCGAGCGCGAGAGATCGGGTGAGCTGGCAGAGCGCGGCCTTCGCTGGCGGGTAAAGGTACCGACCTTTACTGCCGCCCGAAGCAGCGATACTGGCGATGTTCACCACTGCGCCGTGGCCACTGGCAGCTAGGTGGGGACGCGCCGCCTGCACCATGAGCAACGGTCCAAGCACGTTGGTCGAGAACGCGCCCACGAACGACACCGGATCAAGATTGTCCAGTGCGCGATCAAGCACCGTCCCGGCGTTGTTGATCACGATATCGAGCCGGCCGAACTCAGCCATG
>JAYVSS010000312.1:0-3602 GCA_043775075.1 Acidimicrobiia bacterium | reverse complement strand
CGACCGCTATCCCTACTGCGAGAACGATAAGTGCACTGAACTTTGGGAGTAGGCGACGGGAGACGATGTATGCGGCAAACATCGACACCACGAGCATGGGTTGCGTCTTCGCTGAGGCGAAGGCATCGACGGCGAAATGGGCGAGTACCCCGCACAGGAGCGCCGAGGCCAGGGATAGCGGGATACGTTCGATGACTCGATCGAAGATGCCCGTAATACCGGTGATGAAGAGCAGCGTGCCGCTGACCAAGAAGGCACCGATGGCCTCGCGCATGCTCACACCGTTCAGTCCGGTGGCGAGGAGGGCGGCGCCCGGCGTTGACCACGCCAGCAGGATCGGGGTCTTGTACCGGCGAGACAACACGATGGAGCTGATCCCCTTACCGATACACAGCGCGCCGATCCACGACCCGGCCTGGCGGGCGGTGGCCCCGGCAGCACTGGCGGCGGCGAACACCACGGCGACGGAACTGGTGACGCCAACGAGCACGGCGATAAGGGCAGCGGTGAACGCCGGAACGATCGGCAGCCTTTCTTTCTCCGTCTCGGGGGGTGTGGTGGGGGGCGTGGCTGTCGCAGTCATTGGCGCCGTCGACGTTAGCGGGACGACGTTAGCGGGACGACGTTGCCGACGACGTTGCCGACGACGTTGCCGGTGTTGCCGGTAAAGCCGACGGTGTCGTGGTCGTCGCCCGAGCCCGTGCGTGGGTGGGCGCGACAGCGATCGCTGATCGGCGCGACCCAAAGACCGCCACGAGCACCACGAGGGCCACCCCCACGAGCAGCGCGTCGATATGTTCGTGAAGGAACAGTCCGGCCCACGTGAGGGAGAAGATCGGCTGGAGCAGCTGGACCTGGCTTACCCGCGCCACTCCACCCATTGCTAAGCCCGCATACCATGCGAAGAAACCGAGGTACATCGAAACCACGGACAGATAGGCAAAGCCCAGCCATGCGGTCCGTGGATCACCGGTCGACACGGGGTCAAGCCCCAGCAACGTGAGTGGAAGCGTCAGGGGAAGGGCGGCGGCGACGGCCCACGAAATCGTCTGCCAGCCACCGATCTCGCGGCTCACCATCGCCCCCTCCGTGTAGCCGAACGATGCCGACACCACGGCACCGAGAAGGTAGAGGTCGCCGAGCGCGAGGTCTTTCGTTGATGCCTTAGCAATGGCCAACGTGGTCACGGCGGCAACGCCCAGTGCGGCGAACATCCAGTACCGCTTCGAAGGTCGATCGCCGGTCCGCAGTAACGACCATCCAGCCGTGGCCGCCGGGAGCAGACCGATCACCACGGCACCGTGACCGGCCGGCGCGTGGCGGAGAGCAAGACCGGTAAACGCTGGGAATCCAATGACTACGCCGCCAATAACTCCGAGCATGTTCCGTACATAGCGACGAGGCGGTGGAGGTGTCTTCGTGACCAACAGCACGACGGTGGCGATCACACCGGCGACCACCGCTCGTCCGAAGGAGACGAACACCCACCCGAGCTCACGTACGGCAACTCGCGTCGCTGGTAGGGAAACGCTGAAGCACAGCACCCCGACGAATCCGAGAAGAAGCCCGCGCGCTTCTCTCGACGAACCGATAGCGTTACTCTCTGACGACATGGAGAACGATAACGCCATCGAAGGTCGGCTGCGGACGGAAATTGCCCGTCGACGTCCCGGTGATCGGATGCCGAGCGTTCGTCAGCTCCAAATCGAGCTCCGAGCAAGTCCAATCACCATCCAGCGAGCCGTTGGTCGAATGGTGCGAGAGGGGCTGCTAATTACTCGGCCCGGCGACGGAACATTTGTATCCGACGAACAAGCAAGATCATCTGCGCGCAGAGCAACTATCGAAGTCGACGGCACTCGCTCCGACACGTCCTGGCAGTCGGCGGTTCTCGGCCGGGCTCCATCGATTTCCAGCGGGATTGATCACCTCGCCTCGCTTGCCACCGGAGCCGAAGTGGTGATGGACAACGGGTTTCCCGATCCGTCGCTGCAGCCTCTCGAACTTCTTCGGCGGGCCAGTTCTGTCGCGGCGAAGCGGGTCTCGGCTTGGGACCGGTGTCTGCCTGAAGGTCTCCCGTCTCTACGAACAGTGGTGGCGTCCGAACTTGGAACCGATGTTGGCGCCACCGACGTTCTCATCACCCCGGGTGCCCAGGCGGCCCTCGATTCGATCTTTCGCGCCATTCTTCGCCCCGGTGACGCGGTGTTGGTGGAGGAACCGGGGTACCCCGGAGCAACTGCCGCGGCGTTGTTCGCCGGATTGTTGCCGACTCCGGTACCGACAGATGAGGGTGGCGTTCGCGTCGACGATCTCGAGCGGGCGTTTGAGCGCACCGGTGCTCGCCTCCTGGTGCTGCAACCCCGGCATGCCAACCCGACCGGCGTATCGCTGGCCGCATCCCGACGAGCCGAAGTGTTGGCGATCGCCCGCCGATTCGGCGCATTCATTGTGGAGGACGATTGGGTCCGAGACCTTGACCTGCAAGCGGACCAGCCCTCGCTCCACCCGTTATTGACCGACGATACCCACGGGCATGTGATCTATCTCCGTTCGTTTTCGAAGGCGTCGGCCCCGGGCATTCGGATCGCCGCAGTAGTGGCTCGTGGCCCGGCCTACGCTCGCCTGCGCGCCGCTCGGCTTCTCACCGACTTCTTCGCTGCGCCCTTACTGCAGGAAACGATGGCGGAGGTGCTGGCGTCGAGCGCGTGGCCGCGTCATTTGAAAGCTCTGCGCGCTGAGCTTCGAGATCGACGCGATGCGCTGTCGTCAGCGTTGCATGAACATGCGCCGACGTTGGCCATCACGCCGCCAAAAGGAGGCGTTGTGCTGTGGGCGCGTCTGCCCGACCGCACTGATGAAGCGGCGTTTGTCGATGCCTGCCGCGGACGCGGGGTACGGATTGGAGCGGGGCGCCCGTTCTGGCTCGCTGAGCCACCGTCGGCCTACGTTCGCCTTTCGTTCGCCGGCGCCACCGGGCCGACGCTCATCAGTGCCGCGGCGCGTATCGGCGCTGCCCTCGATGAGACCACCGGGGTCGGCGGGGCGTAGACGCTCGGCGGGGGTGGGGCGTCGGGCGGGGTCAGCGCAGTCGAACTAGTCCAGGTCGCCATCGCTTGCGCCATCGCTTGGGGCGTCGAGCGCGGCGAGCTCGTCGGGTTGGTCGTTGTCGGGTGCGTCGTTATCGAGGTCGACCGGTGCATCACCGAAGAGGCCGATTCGGCCGAGGTGGCGAAACACCAGGGTCGGTCCGCCCTCTTCTTCGGCGCGAGCGAGGTCGACGGTTCCGACGATGCGCCAGTCTCCGTCGTCTTCGGGATCACAGAACCGCTGGGTGATGGTCCAGGATCCGGCAACGGATTCGTCGATGGAGAAGAACGCCGCCGAACGCGCCTCAGTCGTGGTTTCGATCGTTTCGTGCTCGGCCCAATATTCGGCCAGTGAATTCGCCACGTCCCACCACGGTGGTGACCCCTCAACGCGCTCGCTAAAGGTGGGGTAGGCCTTGCGGGCGAGCAACTCCACCCATCCAAAGGCCGCCGTACGGACGCTGGTTCGCCATGCTGGCGGAGGACCCGACGCCACCTTCGGCGCAGCAATGG
>JAYVSS010000311.1:0-1733 GCA_043775075.1 Acidimicrobiia bacterium | reverse complement strand
CCGCCAGCAGGGCAAGCGTCGTCACGAATGAGGCGCCGGTCCCCATCACGGCGATCATGCGGCGGCCGCTCGAGCAGGTGAGGGTGCGGGAAAAGCCGTAGACGAGCGTGACGAAACCCAACGTGCCGAGAGTTTGGCCGAACCGAACTCGGACGTCGGGCCACATCACCCCGAGCATCGATGCCGGCATGGCGAAGGACAGGAACGTCATTGATGCGCTAGTGACGCCATGTTTATATGTGTGCATAGAAAGGTAGAATGTGTGCTTATTAAAACAGATGCTCAGTATTTGCGGTCAGCGAGCGATTCGGCGTGGTGGAGAACGTCCATTGCGAAGCCGGCGGTACGACGGTACCCGTCTGTGACATGGAGGATTTCGCCGGGCGAGATCACGTCGGCAATATCCAAGAATCCGTCAGGGCTTCTCGCCGTCACCAGGCCGCCGATTTCTGCGCCCACGACCAAGATCTCGGTTTCGTCCGCCGTTGCTGCCATACAAACGTTCTAGCGGCCGCCAGCTCATCGACGAGACTGGATACCTATGCGTTTCGTCCTCACCGTGCAGTGTCCCGACCGAAAAGGCATCGTTCATGCCGTGTCCGGTGGGTTGCTCGATGTCGGTGGCAACATTGTGGAGAATGCCCAATTCGAAGATGTCGAATCGGGAATGTTCTGTCTGCGGACGGTTTTCGAGGCCGACGAAGGTGCAGCGGAGAGTACCCGGGCCCGCCTCGATCAGCGTCTCGCCGGATTCGAAGCACAGATTGTCCTGAAGCCGGTCAATGCCAGGCCGAGAATCATGATCATGGTCTCGAAGTTCGATCATTGCCTGGTGGACCTTTTGTACCGCTGGCGAACGGGCGATCTGCCGGTAGAGATCGCCGTTATCGTCTCCAACCATCCGGACACGAAGTCCATCGCCGACGCCCATGGCATCGCGTTTGTCCACCTGCCGGTCACTGCGGCCACCAAGCCCGCCCAGGAAGCGGAGATCCTGCGCCTCATTGAGCAGCACGACGTGTCGCTCGTCGTTCTCGCCCGATACATGCAGGTCCTCTCAAACGACATGTGCGAGCGGTTGCGAGGCCGGGCCATCAACATTCATCATTCGTTTCTCCCCGGCTTTAAGGGCGCCCGGCCCTATCATCAGGCCTACGCCCGTGGGGTCAAATTGGTCGGCGCCACGGCCCATTTCGTGACCGGCAATCTCGACGAGGGTCCGATCATTGAGCAGGAGGTCGTCCGAGTGACCCATGCGCACTCGGCCGAAGATCTGACCCGGCTCGGGCAGGATGTGGAACGTGTAGTGCTCGCCCGCGCCGTCAAGCTGTGGGCGGAAAGCCGCATCTTTGCCGTGGGGAACAAGACCATCGTGTTTCCCTAAGTTCGGCGAGCCGATGGGCGAGCCGACCAGTAAACACAGCAAAATGAATCGGCCAGCTTGCTGACCGCCCAAAACGATCGACGTGAAAAACCTTGACCTACCGGCGCGGGCTCTAGGTTCCCTACTATTCACCTGATAGTCACCCAGCATCGCCTGACGAATCAGGCAGACCCCTAACGCCGTCGGACGGAACCGAGTTATGCGCTTCACCCATCGCCTGTTGTCGTTCGGCGTCGTCGGAGCGATCATCGCCCTCGGCGTGCTTTCGGTAACCCGTTCCGGAGGGTCACTGGATTCTTCGGGACCGGCGGTCGAGCAGGAGACGACAGTGCCGGTGACGACGATCCCC
>JAYVSS010000310.1:0-2965 GCA_043775075.1 Acidimicrobiia bacterium | reverse complement strand
GCGCCCGGAAGACAAAAGTCACCACTTCCAGCACGGAGCATGTAATCAGTTGACCCGAAGATGGCGGTCACGATCGGCGTCACCGTGGGGAGGTCAACGAGCATCTGCCACTCGGGGGCGTGCAACATACTGCGCGTCAAACTCGAGCCACCAAACGAGTAGCGATGCGAACCGCGATTGCCCGTGCGATGGGGATCGAGAGCAACGATTTGGCGCATCGCTTCATCGGCCCCCGCTTTGAGGAAGGCCAACTGTTCCGCGTCCAGAGCATCTCGCACGACGACGAACCCGTCGCGATGAAAGATACGAACGGCCCGTTCGACTTCCGTCGAATCGAGTATCTCCAGTCCCTTGATGCCGTTGTGGGCTTCGAGGTGGGCCCGCATTGTGTCGGTATCGACTGCTGTCACCTCACGACCGTATCTCGCCACCGCGGCGGATCACCAGTGCGCAAACGAGTCCTCGCCTATCGCTTCTCTGCCGAACCCTCATGCGCGACCTTCCACGCCAACCACATCATGGGGAACTGAAGCGGAAGGCGTCCCCAAGCTGCAACGGCCGAGTCCAATGGCGGTGGAGCGTCCTTCACGCCCCCCTGCAACGCCGCCCAGATATTCGCCGGAAAGATCCCGACGAAGGTGGCGAGGGCCAGCCAACCACCTATCCGCCGGGTCGACGGATTCACGATGAGCGCAGCCGAAGCCAGCTCGAATACTCCGCTCACATATGTTGTGGTTCGAGGGCTCCCCGGCATCCATGACGGAACGATCGAGTCGAAGAACTTCGGGATTGCCAAGTGAGCAATCCCTGCCGTCGTGAAGATTGCGGCCACGGACCACGCTGAACCCGACATCTGCAGTTTGCGCACGAATTGAACCTACGGCACCGCCGCCCGAGGCGCATCGCTATCGTCAAACCATGCCTGATTCCGCCTCTGACGCACTCCTCACCCGAGCATTGGAACTGGCCGTCGACGCCCGAGCGGCCGGGAACCATCCGTTCGGCGCGCTCCTCGCCATCGACAGCGAGATCGTGGCCGAGGCCCGCAATCTGGTCAACACCACCCACGACGTGACCGCACATGCCGAGACCGAACTCGTGCGGCTCCTTGAGCGCGAAGGCCGTCTACCCGAGCTGCGGACCGGCGTGGTCTACACCTCCTGCGAGCCGTGTCCGATGTGTGTCGGCGCCATGTTTTGGGCGGGCGCCCGTGAGGTGGTCTACGGACTCTCAGCCGCCCGGCTGAGCCAGTTGGCGACCGCTCCCGGCGACGAACCGTTTGGCTTCATCATCACCGCACCAGAAATCGGAAGTGCCGCCCATCGACCAATGCATTTCGTCGGACCACAACGCGAGGACGAGGCGGCCGAAGCCCACCTCGGCTTCTGGCTTCCGTAGGCCACGCGGACTTACGTCAGCATTGCTGGTTGGGTCCGTGTTCGGTGTGGGCGAGGCGTCGCTCAGGTCACGGGTGGAGCGGTCTTGCCGAGTGATGACGCGAGTTTCGAGAGCTCGGTCGGCGCAATGCCGACAACGCGTGTGTTGCCACGGAAAAGGATGTCAAGCTGCGCCTTGGCCTCGGAAGGGTTGCCGGCTGCGGCGGCGATGACCGCCGCGTGGAAGCGGAACATAGGGTCTCGATCGCCGAGGGCGACGACTTTGGCGATCGTGGCGGAGGCATCACGGTGCTTCCCGAGACGATGAAACACCCAGGCGAGTGCGTCTTGTCCCACAACGCCGGGCCGTCGGGCAAATGCCTTGCGGGTGGAATCCAACAATCCGTTGGTCAGGCCGTGATCGGCCCGGTACACAGCAAGATCGATGTCGATGTCCACGCCATTGCTGCGCTGTAGTGCGGCTATCGCGTCGACGATCGCGTACGCGTCATGGGCCTGCTTTGTCATGCCCGCAGCGGCGTAGTAGTCACCTTCAGCGATCGCATAAGCCAGCTGAGGTTGTGTCTCGACGACGCTCTCCATAAGGCGAGCGGCGTCGGCGGGATGGCCTCGGGCAAACAGCACTGCGGCCTGGCCCGCGCGGGCCGGAGCGAAGCCGGGAAAGGAACGCAACGCGTTGGCCAATTCCGCCGATGCCTTCGTCACGTCTCCGGAATTAAGCAGCAGGTTGGCAAGCAGGGTCTGGACATAGGCCACGTTTTCGCCGCTACCCAGACCGGCCACCACGGCCTGCTGCATGACTTCAATCGCTCCGGGCAGGTCACCGCGCAACTCTCGGGCGTACGAGGCACGGGAGAGCGCCGCAAGGTCTGGGCGCAGATCGAGCATCCGTTGTGTCGCGGTCAAAGCTTGGCTGTATTGGCCGAGTTCGTTGTGGGCGTCGACAAGGATCCCATAGGCGCTCGGATTCGATGGGAGTGCGGCCACGGTCCGCTTGCCGACGTCGAGCGCTTCCCTGAACTGATGGCGAGCGAGTAGGAGGGTGCCCTCCAACACGAGCACTTCGGGATCTGTCGCATGGACGCCTCCGAGGGTTTCGAGGATCTTGTCGGCCCGTGCGTAGTACGCAGGGTCGGCGCTCTCGCGCACCTTCTGGAGCATCGCCCTCGCCAGCGCCTTACTCGCTGACGTGTCATGCGGAGACTGCGTGAGCCGTGCTTCAGCGGCGGCGATGGCACGCTCGGTGCGGCCGATCGCATTCGTGGACAGCGTTGACGGTGCTGTTGAGGCGACCGTGCCGGTCGTGACGGTCGTGGCGGTCGTGGCGGCTGACGCGGCACCGCTCCGGCCGTTGGCCGAAGCGGTGCCTATTGAAATGGCGAACAAAAGCGCGGCGGCGCCGGTGAAATGCAGTTTCACGCTGGACCGGAAAGGAACATCACAAGGGTCGCCGACGTCCTTTCGTTAAGGCTGGTCGTAACCCGAGACCGGCGGCGCTTGGTAGGGGAAGTAGTTCACCGGTTGAATGCCACTGGTGTCCACACCATCGCTCAGCGCGTTGTTGGGCG
>JAYVSS010000309.1:0-5623 GCA_043775075.1 Acidimicrobiia bacterium | reverse complement strand
GACCCGATCCCCGCCAGTGATGATTGATCCAGCAAGACGCCCTTCAACGCCATTCGTCGATTCGTAAGAACACGTTCAAAGCGCCCTGCATCAGTAAGTACACGTAGCGCATCGCGACCGAGGTGAGAGAGTTCGGGGACATCGTTCGTGCTGACGTACATCTCGCCGAAGGTGCGGGGATCGACGAATCGAAGCTCCCGGCCATCGTCGAAGGCGAACCGCACATGCGTGTGCGGCAGCAACGGTTCACCGGGAGAGTCGACGAGCCGCATCTGTCCACTCATCCGCAGGTGCACGACCAACGTCTGACCGGTTGCTAAGCGCGCAAACAGATACTTCCCGAGCCGGTCAAAGCCGACAAACCAAGCCTGTTCGGTCTGCGCCACAAACCGCGCAGGATCCTCATATCGACGAACCGATCGCCGACTCCCGAGCGTAGTTTTGGTGATCCTGGCCCCGGCGATCGACCGTTCGAGGTCACGCCGAAGCGTCTCAACTTCGGGAAGTTCGGGCACGGTGATATCGCAGTCATTGATGGGGTGGCGTTCGCTGAAGCTGGATAAAGTGCTACCGAACCTACGCGACTACAGACCCGTCATGGCCCAGATCATTCCGAACCTCTGGTTCGACAGGCGGGACCTGAGCGCCGCCGAATACCATCCCCCAGGACGGCTCCACCTGACGCCAGCCTTTAGATCAACGCTTCGCCCGACTCGAATGCGTGCCAGGCGATACGGGCCGCCGCCTGCTCGGCCTGTTTCTTTGATCGTCCTTCCCCGCGGCCGCGAGCAACCCCCCCGACAAAGACTTCAGCCACGAACGACTTTGCGTGATCGGGCCCGTCTCCTTGGACGCGATAACTAGGTAGCTGCTCGAACCGGCGGGCCACGAGTTCCTGCAGCCGAGTTTTGTAGTCGCCGCCACCCGGCCCAGACGAGTCCTCGGTGATGCGGTCTTCGAGAAGGCGCAACACCAACTCCTCCGCGGCGTCCCAACCGCCGTCGAGATAGACGGCTCCGATCACTGCTTCCAGGGCATCGGACACAATCGACGGCTTCGCTCGACCGCCGGTGGCAGCTTCACCTTTGCCGAGGAGCATCTGGAAACCGAGGCCGAGTTCAGCGGCCGCCTCGGCCAAGACCGCGGCATTCACCACCGAAGCTCGCAGCTTGGCGAGGTCGCCCTCGGGCAGGTTCGGATACTTCGCATAGATGTAGTTGGTGACCGCCAGACCGAGCACTGCATCGCCGAGAAACTCCAGGCGCTCATTGCTTTGTTCGCCGTGCTCGGCGCACCACGAACGATGGGCAAGCGAACGCCGGAACAATGCCGCATCGGTGAATTCGTACCCCAGATTTTCGGCGAACTCGGCGGGAGTGACCCGAACCGCTGGAGCTCCGCTCACCGGGAGCGGGCCGCCCTCGTCCATCGCCGTCACCGGGTCAGTCCCTGCTGGCGATGAAGTGTTCAAAAGCGTCACGAAGCCCGATGCCGCGCTTACAGCTTGGCGACGACGTAGTCGACAGCGTCTCGTACCGTCTTCAGATCCTGAAGGTCCTCATCGTCGATATGGAATCCGGGAACGGTCCGACCGATTTCTTCCTCCAGCGCTTCCACCAGCTCAATCAAGGCCAACGAGTCGGCATCCAAATCGTCGACAAACGACGCACCTTCGGCGATCGAGGACGGCTCAACTTCGAGAATGTCTGCAAGACGATCGCGAACGATGGTGAGAACGGCTGGACGATCAAGGGTGGTCACGGCACAGCACGATACTTGGCCCCTGACCCGGCGAGCGGTGACCAGTGGCGCAGATTGTTAGTTCGACGACGAGACAGCGGCGCGCAGGGCATCCACGAGGCCGACTTCCACCATGTCTCGGGCCACCTTGCAGGCGTTGAAAATGGCCATCGCATTGGACGAGCCATGGCTAATGATCGCCACACCGTCGACGCCGAGCAGCATGGCCCCTCCGTAGGTGTTGGGGTCAAGAGATTCGGTCAACGGAGCGAGCGCTGGAAGCAAGATCTTGGCCGCCGCCTTCGTTTCGTCGCTGGAGAGAAACGCCTCGAAGACCTTGCTGGCGAAGAACTTCATGCCCCCCTCGAGCGTCTTTAAGACCACATTGCCGGTGAAACCGTCGGTGACCACCACGTCGATCTCATTCGTCATGATGTCCCGACCCTCAACGTTGCCGATGAAGTTTACCGAAGCTCCGGCCGCCCCCGCCCGGAGCATCGCATTGGCCTCCTTGGCCAGCATGTTGCCTTTTCCGTCCTCCTCGCCGATGGAAAGCAGACCGACCCGAGGACGTTCGATCCCGTATCGCTGGCGGGAGTACACCGCCCCCATCTGGGCGAACTGCACGAGGAATTCGGCGGTGCACTCGGCGTTGGCCCCGGCGTCGAGCATCACGGTGGGGGTTGAGCCGAGCACTGGAATAGGCGTGGCAATCGCCGGGCGAGCCACTCCTTTGATGCGCCCCATACGCAAAATCGCGCTGGCCATTGTGGCCCCGGTGTTCCCCGCCGACAAGAACGCACTCGCCTTACCGTCTCGAACCAGTTCGGCCGCCCGCACGAGCGACGAATCCTTCATCGTGCGAACCGATTTGGCTGGATCATCGTTCATGGCGATCACCTGCGACGCCTCGAAGAACGGGAGGCCGCGTGTATCGCCAACATCTGACGCTCGCCCCACCAGGAGCACCGCGATACCGGCATCAACGGCCTGACAGGCACCGTCGAGAATGAGTGCAGGCGCGAAGTCCCCGCCCATCACGTCCAGCGCGATCGGCAATTGCATGGTCACGTGGTCATGTGGGGTCAACGCGGCGAAATGGACGCACGACCGACGCAGCCCGAAAAATCAGGCGACGTCGATGGCCTGGCGGCCTTTGTACCAGCCACAGGCCTTGCACACCACATGGGGCAGCTTGGCCGCGCTGCAGTTCGGGCAGTTGCTGCGGGCAGGCGCAACGAGCTTCCAGTTGGCGGCACGACGCATGCGGACCTTGGAGTTTGATTTGCGCTTCTTCGGGACGGCCATGACCGGGTGTTCCTTGTCTTTTCGTAAACGTGCTTCACTCGGCCGACGAACCGCCGGAGAGCGAGGTGCGCAACCCATCGAGGGCGGCCCACCGTTCATTTTGCTCGGGGACCGCGCACGAACACGGGTCCTCGTTTCGATCTACCCCACAAGTCGGGCACAGCCCTAGGCAGTCATCTCCGCAGAGAGGCGCCAAAGGCAGGTCGAGAAGAATAGCCTCCCGAGCGACCAGTTCGAGATCGACACTCTCGTGGCGCACCGGATAGGTCTCCCCGTCGACCGGGGTGGCGCTGTAGAGCTCACGAAAGGTGGAGCTGGTGAGCCCACTGATCGGGGTCAGGCAACGACGACAGTTGGCCTCCCACTCGACGCGCGCATCGCCGGTGGCCAGCACCCCATCAGCGATTGCTTCCAAAACGACGTCGACGTGGAGCATGGTGCCCTGCGGCACCACGGTCTCGGTGACAATCATTTCCGAGGTCGGTCCGCTCAGTTCCTCCGTGCGTCGAGACGACGGACGGTGCACTAAATCGGCGACGTTTACGACAAAAGGCGACATAGCGGGGACGTAACGCTAGCGGTTTGCCTTTGGTCGCGTCGAGGCGATTGCGTGCCGTTTCATGCCATCTTCTTGACAACTACTGATGATCGATTCATTCCGCTATGGGTGTTCCGTCGCCGTAGAGCGGCGACGAGGCCTTGACGAACCGTGAGAGCACCCGGCCGGAGGCGACGAGACGGCCCTGCTGTCGTGCAAAGGCGCGAGGGTTGGCGATACCACTCAAGCGGCTCGGTGATGCGATGGTCGCAACCGTACGCCACCCGAGCTGCGGAGATCTGGCGAGACCCCGGACCGAGGACTTCGCCGAGTTCGACGCCAGCGAGGATGCGAGCATTCGCCGGGTCATGACGAAGGTCACGCTGCCCAAGCGCAGTGTGGATGCCTTCAGACAATGTACCGACTGACGCTGTCCCTTCACCTGACGCTGTCCCTTCACCGATGACAGTACCTTGGGGAGTGGAGATCCATACGCGCGCTTGCATATTCTCCGCGGGCAACACGGTATTCTCTGGAAACTCGACAAACGCCTCTGTCGCCTCCCCGTCGGTGGTGGCGTGGCGGAAGTAAATCGGAGTGAACCCATTCGAAACCATTCATCTCCGAACGCATGCACAAGCAGTGGGACGAACGTATCGAGATGGGCAGATCCGGCAATCGTACCGCCGCGAAACCCCAGTTCTTGGACCGTGGCATCGTCGTGAATTCCACCCGGATCGTTGTAGTCAGCATTGGTCGGGCAAACTGTACGTCCACGTAGTATTCGGTCCATGTCAGCCACTCTTTCTGACGTCACGAAAGGCCACATCGGTATCCACGGAGATGTCCTTCGGGAGACCAAGAACTCGTTCGCCAATGATGTTGCGTTGTATCTCGTCGCTCCGTATGTGGCCGCTCGTGTCTGTAAGGCCGGGAACCGCCCGGGCGCGCCTTCGTCGTCGGGTTTGTCTGCACGCCGGTGCTCAGCGACCACGTCGAACGCCAATCGATCGAGGTGGCCAGCGAACTCACCCAGTTGGTGCGGGCAACGAGCATGCCTCGACGGGAATGATTTGCCCCCGACGTCCAGACTTTCTGCCCGTTGACGATCCACTCGTTGCCGTCTTTGTCTGCGCGCGTACGAAGTCCGGCCAGATCAGAACCGGCGCCGGGTTCGGAAAACAACTGACACCACCCCTCGGCGCCGTTGGCCAGAGCGGGCAGGAGACGCAGGTGTTGCTCGGCCGAACCGAAATCACGCACGACGGGTCCGCCCATCAGCGTGCCGAGGCCCGGGGGCGCGGCGATGACTCGCGGGTGACCGAACACGGTGGCCACGGCGGCGGCCTCGGCGATCGTTGCGCTTCGTCCACCACACCCAACTGGCCAATGGGGAAACTACAGACCCGCATCGGCCATGGCCGACCACCAGCCACGAACGGTTTGGCCGGCGTGCCAGTGCTCGTCGACTGCGGCCAACGCATCATCGGTGATTCCCACAGTGCCCCCGGCGCTTCGGCCAATTCGGCCCAACCGAGCGAAGCTATAGCGGGGAGCGGGCGGCCATCATCTGGCGAAATTGATCGGGTCCGCCGGATGAGTACCCCTACGCTGACCGGCGATGGAAACGCCGGGATTTCGCTCCTTCAGTCCGGCTCTCCAACGGTTTTTCCTCGCCACTGTCGTCAACATGACCGGCTCGGGGATGATCTTCGCGTTCATGTTCATCTACCTGAACGAGGTACGCCGATTCTCCGGCACCACCAGCGGCCTGATTGCCGGTGCCACACCGTTGGTTGGCGTGCTGATGAACCCGTATGCCGGTCACCTGAGTGACCGCTTCGGCCCCCGCCGGGTCCTGGCCATCGGCTGCGTGATTTCAATCGCCACCAGCACCACATTTGCGTTCACCGACACCGTGGCGTTGGCGCTCCTGGCCAGTGCGGCGATGGGGGTAGCCAACGGGCTGTGGTTCCCCTCGCAGTCGGCGTTGCTTTCGGTCATCGTGACTCCCGAACTCCGCCCCACGGTCATGGC
>JAYVSS010000308.1:0-2588 GCA_043775075.1 Acidimicrobiia bacterium | reverse complement strand
TCGAGCGAGGCTGCTGCCGTGGAATGGGGATTCCCGCATGGGAGTTTTCGGTAAACGATTCCGGCGGCGATCACCACGACGCATCCGGCGATCACGGCGGCGAGGTGCATGCCAGAAAGAAACGCGTTGCGGGCGAGTGACGCCACTTGGCCGCCAGTCGAGCCGCCGACGTCGGCCGCGGTGTGGAGTGCACCGGCGAGACTTTCATTGGCTTGGCCGCGCTTTGCCGCCGGCAGCAGATGTAAAGCGGTTGAGAGTCGGTGGTGATAGCGAGAGGCGACGAGGCTGCCGAGCACGGCGACGCCGAGCGCACCACCGAGTTCACGGGTGGTGTCGTTCATCGCCGAGCCGACACCGGCTTTGCCGAGGGGTACGGCGGACATGATCGAACCGGTCATCGACGGGATACACATCGCCATACCCGCGGCCATGATCGCCATGACGGGTAGCACCGCCACGTAGGACGTATGGGCCCCGGCGATGGCAAACAGGAATAGAGACGTCGCGACACCGCACAGTCCGATCGATACCGCCCGGTTCGTGCCGATTCGGGCGGCGAAGCGCGGAGAGTTCGGGGCGATGGCCATCAACACGGCGGCGAAGGGCAGTTGCTTGAGTCCGGCTTCCAGCGTGCCGTAGCCAAGGACGAGTTGGAAGTACTGCGTCATCAAGAAGAAGAAGCCAAACATGGCGAAGAAGATCAGAGTGATCACGCCAGCGGCCACGCCGAACCGCGGGTCCAGGAAGTAGCGCAGATTGAGCATCGGGGTCGGCGTCCGCAGCTCCCACATCAAGAACGCCGCAATCAGCAAGATGGAAATACCGAAGCCGAACAGGCTCGTGGCGCTGACCCAGCCACGTCCGGGAGCTTCGATGATGGCGTAGACCAATGATCCGAGTCCGGCAATCGATAGCACGGCGCCGAACGGGTCGAGTGCCTCAGGGTGCGGTTCTCGGGACTTGGGCAGCAACACATATCCTGCGCCCAGAGCAATGAGAATGATGGGGAGGTTCACTAAGAAGACCGAGCCCCACGCAAAATGCTCCAGTAGAAAGCCACTGGCGACCGGCCCGACCGCTCCCCCCGCTCCGGAAATTCCGGCCCAGATGGCAATGGCTTTGCCCCGCTCATCGGCCGGAAACACGTTGGTCAGAATGGACAACGTGGCCGGCATGATGAATGCCGCTCCCCCGCCCATGATTGCGCGCCCCGCGATGATGGCCCATGCTCCGTGATTGAAGGCGGCGAAGAGCGAGCCGCTCAGGAATACAACGAGTCCGGCCTGGAGTGAGCCCTTGCGTCCGAATCGATCGCCGAGGGTTCCTGCCGTGAGAAGCAGACCGGCGAAGACCAGGCCGTAGGCGTCGACCATCCATTGTTGGGCCGAGATGGTGGCGTCGAGCTCACGAGCCAACGTGGGCAACGCCACGTTGAGCGCAGTGTTTCCGACGATCACCACCATCAAGCTGATGCACAACACCACCAGAATCTTCCAACGCCGCTCGAACGACGAGGCATCGATTTCGACACTCGCCGTTGGCGAACTCACTGTCTGCGTTTCGCCCATCGGCGCTCCCCGTTGTTTACCCATAGCCATTCCCCTAGCCATTCCCCTAGCCATTCCCCTACCCATTCCCATTGCCATTCCCCTACCCCTCCTACCCGGTGGCCACGAAACGCAAACGTGGCAACCGGTTGACGTGACCCGATGTGACCCGATGTGACCCGATGTACAGGGTGGGTGACCTGCGTCGACGAGGTCAGGACCTTCGGCCCTGCCCGTCGCATATGGACTTTGGCACTGTTGTCGTATGGAAAAGATCACGAATGTGTTCGTTCCCGTCTCCGGCCTGGAGACCCACGAACGTGCCGTTGCGGTGGGAGCGGCCATGGCTCGTCGGCTGGGGACCTCGCTGTCACTGGTGGAGCATCGTCCGCCGCACATGTCATTCCATTCCGATGAGAGGTATCTCAAAGCGTTGGCGGCCGAACAACATGTCCCCGAGGTCGTCACTGCACTTTCGGTTGGCTATGACCTTGCCGCCTGGATGGTTGAGAAGACGCAGGACCCGCAGCAACTCCTCTGCATGGCGGCGGCGCCTCACCAAGCGATGATTCCCGGTTCGGTGACGGCCGCCGTTCTTCGCTTCGCCGCCCACCCGGTTCTGATGGTGGGCCCGGCCGTGCACCGCCGATGGACGTCGAAGATTCAGACTGTGGTCGTACCCGTTGACGGCTCGACGTTCGCGAAGAATGCGCTGGCGGTGGCGGCAAAACTGGCCAGGGCCATGCACGCGGAACTTCGCATCGTTCAGGTCATCGATCCGGCGGGCGCAGCGCTCGTCGAGGCAACGCACGGCGATGTGCTGGAGTCAAGCTATGTGCGCGCACTGGCGGGGTCTGTCGATCAGGGGACCAACGTGAATTGGGAGGTCCTCCACGGAAAGCCCGGACCGGCCATCGTTGATTGGGTGTCGCGCTTGGAACATCCGATCATCGTTATGAGTCCGTATGGAAATTCTGGTGGACAGCATGTCCTTGGCTCCGTGACTCACCGAGTCATGCATGCCTCAGCCGCCCCGGTTCT
>JAYVSS010000307.1:0-7116 GCA_043775075.1 Acidimicrobiia bacterium | reverse complement strand
GTCGGTGCGGCGGCCCTGCGCGCCGTCCTGTGCGTACTGATGATGCGGGATACGAAAAGCCTGCTGCTGTTCCCCGAGGCGTTCGCCACGCTCGTGCTGAGCAAAGGCTATGCCGTCACTCGAAGCTCCCTCGTTCCCGACGTGGTTGTCGATCAAGACCAACTCGTGCGAGCGAACTCACGTCTCACGATTCTTTCCGGTCTCGCCGGTTTTCTCATTGCCATTCCCGGCGGAATCCTGTCCCGGTTTGGGGCGCCCTGGGTGCTCGGTTTAGCGGTGATCGTGTTCATCGTCGCCGCCCTTACCGCAACACGCATCGAGGTCTTGCGACCCGCCACCGTCGCCTTCGACGCCGCGGTGCTGGAGAGCGATGTTGTCACCTCGGCCGAGGCGGACGTGACCGCCTCCAATGTCCGTCTGCGGGCCACGGCGGTTCGATTGGCCGGAATTGCCATGTCGGTGCAACGCGGGCTCGTTGGGTTTGTGACATTCCTTGTGGCCTTTTCGTTTAAGGACGAGGGGGCGCCCACGTGGTGGCTGGGGGTTGTGGGAGCCGCGGGAATCGGCGGGGGCCTGCTCGGCGCGGCGATCGCCCCCAAGTTCCGTGAGGCCGCCGACGAAGGGCGCATCCTGCTGATTTCGCTCGTCACGGTCACGATCTGCTGCCTGCTCGGGATTCTCTGGAGTGGCCGCCCCGGCGCGACCTTCGTCGCTGCGGCCATCGGGATCGGTGCGTCGGTCTCGCGCCTGGCGTTCGACGCGCTCGTGCAACGCGATTCCACCGGCAGTGTCGGCGCTCGGTTCGCCCGTTTCGAAACCCGGTTCCAGCTGGCGTGGGTCCTCGGGGCGATCGCTCCGGTGGTGTTTTCCATGTCGCGGACAATTGGATATGTGCTGATGAGTCTGGCGGGCATAGGCGCCACGGCCGTGCACGCCGGCGGGGAAGCAGCGCTGGCTCGAATAGATCACACGGTGCGCGCCGGTGCGTCGGCGTGGCGACGACCGCACCGTCCCACGGCGACGGACTGGGAGCGCATCGACGACTGGTCCGGCGACTGGTCAGACCGGACCGACGACCACACGCCCTGAGCGAACGGTCGAGACCGGATAGCGACATTTGGGACCGCTCAGCGACGTCGTTTCCTGAACCAGAGCGACGTCAACCGGTCCAGAGCCGCACGATGCTCGCCCTCCGTAGGGTTACTCGCGCGTCGGCGAAACCGTTACTCGGGCAGCCCGATGCGGGCCAGCCATAGGCCCGGGGCGACGAGCTCGGCATCGGTGGGGAATCGATCGGGTTCGGCGAATAGGGCGATGAGGCCATCGTGACCCGCTCGCTGGAGGACGCCTCCGACGAACACTCGCCCGGCGTCGAGTCCCGCCTGATCGACGCCTACGCCCAACAGGTGTTCAGCCAGCCGGGTGCCGGGATCTCGGTCCAGATGACGCCGACGAAGGGCCTCGGCCACCTGACGGTTGTCGCCGAGAAGCCGGGCACCGATGGCCGAGGCCAGGTAGTCAATGGTGGCGACGAGCGGAATCGTGATGCGTCGGATCTGGCGCCGCAGGTCCTGCTGTTCCGGGGTCGGTTCGCCAGCGAGGAACGCATCGGGGGAGGGAGCACCCATGCCGCCACCCATCGCTCCGGCACCACCGAGCAAACCGCCGAGACCGCCGCCCAGCCCAGCGATGCCGATCTCGCCAATACCGGAGGGGTCAACCCGGCCGGCGCTGGCATACCGATTGATCAGCGCGCTGAGTTCTCCGCCGACGTGGGGTTGGCGCAGGATGGCGTGGGTCAGGACATCGCGAGTCACGATTTGGGTCAGAGCATGGTCGGTCGGCAACGTCCAGGCCTCGGTGAACGCCGTCACATTGCTCGTCACGACGAGCAGACGCGATCCGGTGACCCGGGGGACCATCAGGTCGTAGGTTCCGAGGGCCGATGTACCGAGCTGACCGAGCAGCGTGCCGGCCTGCATGCCAGCAAGCGTCGGGCCCATCATCTTGGCCAAACCGGACAGTCCGCCGGGGAGGGCACCGAGGCCGAGAGCGCGCAGTTCATCGGGCATCTCGTCGTCGTCGCCGTCACGGTCGCCGCCGGAACCAAGCAGCCCAGTTCCGTCGAACATGGCACCGACGCCGGTGGCTAACCCGTTGAAGAACGGGCGCCAGGCAGTGAGCGAATCTGCTGCCCATTCGGCCTTCGTGGCCGCCGTCACGACCAGTTTCTCCCCCGGTTGATGAAGGAGAAGCCCGGTGAGTTCTTCGACGAGCGGTCCAACCGATGTGCCCACCTGTTCGACCTGTATGCGAACAAGCGGTTCGAGGTTCGGTTCCACGGCGCCGCCGGCGGCCGTCCATACCGCGAGATGGCGCGCCACGTCGGCATTGAAGGTGCCTTGCGACGCCGCCGCCTGGGCAAACTGAGCGAAAATGCCAGACATCGGCGAGGTCGACTGGTCCGGTGCGTCGGAGCCGTCACGGGCGTTCTGGGGCGACGGTACAGCGGGGTGGGCAAAGGGATCACCCGGAAACGGGTCGGGAGGAAGTTCGTCGTCGCCCGGGCGAGAAGCCATGGGGTCAGGTTAGACCGGTCGCTTCCTATTAGGTCCACGTTTGCCCGCCGTGATCCGCCTCCGGCGCGGCCGTGGACGTGCTTGGCTGGAGGGCAATGACGCTGTCCCGAACAGAGTCCATCCGGTCCACCCGGTCCACCAGTCGCAAAGCGTCGAGTGTCGCGCCGACGGTGTCGAGTGTCCCGCCGACCGTGGCGATCACCGGAGTAAGTGGCGCGCTCGGCCGTCGTCTCGTGTCGCATCTAGCTGACCGATCGGACTGGCGGGTGGTCGGTCTCGATCCGATTCCGTTTCCTGCCGGAGTCCCCAAGCCTCGCTATTTCACCGTGCATCGCGTGGACGTGGCCACCACCGATCTCGCCCGGCTTCTCGTCGGCGTGAGCGTCCTCGTTCACTTGGCCACGGGTGATCTTGATGCCCCCACCGCAGTGCAAGACGAGGCCCGTTTGATCCGCCGGACGTTGGCGGCGGCGACGGCGGCGGGGGTGAACCGCCTTGTGGTTCTTTCCAGTGCCACCGTCTACGGCGCCTGGGTGGACAATCCACTTCCCCTCACCGAGGAGGCACAGGTGCGCGTCCAACCTGGTTTCCGCTACGCCGACCAGAAACGCGCCCTCGAGACCGAAGTGGCGCTGTGGCTGGCCGATGTCCCCGACGCTCGGGCGGTCATCCTGCGTCCCGCCGTCATGCTCGGTCATCCAGACGCCAAGGCATGGCTGGCCAAGGCCATGCGGCCGCCGTGGGCGACCCGCATCAGCCATGAGATCGCTCCTCAGCAATACGTCCATGTGGACGATCTCGCCGAGGCCATTCGGGTGGCGTTTGAGGCCCTGGTGGACGGACGGGTGAGTGGCGTAGTGAACGTGGCCGCCGACGGTTGGTTGACCCCTGAAGACGCTCAGGAACTCTTTGGACCATCCACCCGACTCCCCACCGACGGACCCCTCGGTCAGCGCTTGCTCGGACTCATCCGGCGCTTCGTCGACACCAATCGCCCCGACGGTGTTGAGCCCTACCTGACCTATCCGTGGGTGGTTTCGAACGACCGTATGCGGTCGCTCGGCTGGGTCCCGCGTAGCTCCAACGCTGAGGCCCTCGTGGCCAGTGAACGTCCACTTCCCGGCAGCCAATTCGTCGCTCGCCATAGACAGGAAGTCACCCTGGCCGTTGTCGGTGTTGTCGGCGTGAGCGCCGCTGGCGTGGCGCTGTGGTTCATCCGTCGATGGCTTCGTCGGCGCTAGCCAGGACGTCACTCGACCTGAACTCTCGGCGCGAACGGTCGCTACGCTGGAGTGGGAAGTCTCGTAGGGTGGAGTCCGATGTCTGAGCCGGAAAGCCTCGTGCCGCCTGCGGGGGCGGCCAACGATTGGTGTGCGCTTACTCGTCTTCCCCTTTCGCTCGGTGCGCTCGCCGATTGGACCGTACTGGCGAATTGTGGCGCGGTCGTGGCATTTTCCGGCACGGTCCGGGACCACGCGGAGGGACGGTCCGGGGTCTCGTTGTTGGAATACGAAGCGTACGAAGAACAGGTCACTTCGAAACTCCAGGCGATTGTGGACGAGGCCCGTCGACGCTGGCCCACCCTTGGTCGCATGGTGCTCGTGCATCGCATTGGATCGATGTCGGTAGGCGAGTCGTCGGTCGTTGTCGCCGTGTCCGCCCCCCATCGGCCCGAAGCCTTCGAAGCGGCGCGTTTCGGAATTGACACCCTCAAGTCCACGGTGCCGATTTGGAAGAAGGAACACTGGGGGAGCGAGGCAGACTGGGGTTTGAACGCCACGCCTTTGCAGGTTGTCGAGCGGGTACCGCAACACCGAGCCGGTGAACCGGATCCTGGTATTGGGGCGAAAGAAATGAGTTCGTCATGAGTGTGCTCGTGTGGTTGCTGGTCCCCGTGCTTATCGGAGTTGCTGCAGTTGCATTCGTCGCTTTTCGCAACGGACGGATCGGTCGAGGGGGTTCAATGGAGGATGAAATGCGTCAGTTTCGCCGCGGACTCGATGCCCTGGATCCGGCGAATGATCCGCTTCGTAAGCGTCAGCTTGAGCGCAGCGTTGAGCAGGAGCTGAAAAAGAAAAAGTTTGAACAGAAGCGAAATTAGCCACGATGGCCCGTGACCTTGCGATCGACCTAGGGACCGCCAACACTTTGGTGTACGCCAAGGGCGAAGGCATCATTTTGAACGAGCCCAGCGTTCTTGCGATCAATAGCCAAACCCAGGAAGTGTTGGCCATGGGCCGTGAGGCCTGGCACATGATTGGCCGAACACCGGGTTATATCGTGGCCGTGCGTCCTCTGCGCCACGGTGCAATTACCGACTACGACGTTACGCAGCGCATGATTCGGTTGCTCCTGCAACGTGCCGGGGTGAGCCGGATCAATCGCCCGAAGGTACTGATCTGTGTGCCTTCGGCCATTACTGAGGTGGAAAAGCGGGCGGTGAAAGAGGCGGCCCGGAGGGCGGGAGCGATCGAAGCCGAACTCATCGGTCAACCGATGGCGGCGGCCATCGGCGCCGGGTTGCCGGTGCACGAGCCGATTGGTTCGATGGTGGTGGATGTTGGCGGTGGGACAAGCGAAACTGCGTTAATTTCCCTCGGCGGTGTCGTCGCATTGAACGCCATTCGTATCGGTGGATTCAATTTCGACGAAGCGATTCAGACCTATATACGTCGCGAGCATGGCATTGCTGTGGGCGAGCGTACGGCCGAGGAAATCAAAATTGCCGTGGGCAGTGCAGCCGCCACCGTCGACGAATTTGCCGCCGAGGTACGTGGGCGAGAGGTGATGTCCGGGCTCCCGAAAACCGTGGTGTTGACCCCCGGTGAAATTCGTCATGCGCTAGACGATCTCACCAACCAAATCTGTAAATCCGTCGTGCAGTGCCTCGGGCAGGCCCCCGCGGAACTGGCGCAGGACGTGATCAGGTTTGGGATACATCTGGTCGGCGGCGGCGGCTTACTGCGCGGGCTCGACCAGCGCCTTTCTCGGGTAACGGGCGTGCCGGTGAACTGCGTGGACGCTCCGCTTGAATGCGTGGCCCTCGGCGCCGGACGCTGTATCGAGAACTACTCGGTTCTCAAAGATCTCTTCATGCACAACGAGCGCTAAGCGCGCATGGTTATCCGCTCGGCGCCAGATTGCTATGTGCCGGTAGCGGTTACGGAACGAAGCGGGTTCGACGAGTCGGTCCATTTCGGGGCTGCCGTTGCCCTTGGGCCGGACGGGTCGATCGTCTTCAGCGTCGGAGACCCGACCGTCACCATGTACCCCAGGTCATCCACGAAACCGTTACAGGCCGTCGCCATGGTCCGCCATGGGCTGGCGTTGCCTCCTCGGCTGCTGGCCCTTGTCTGTGCCAGTCACTCGGGCGGACCAGATCACATCGCCGGGGTACGAGAGATCCTGGCCAGCCAGGACGTCGAAGAATCGAACTTGGCGAACGTTGCCGATCTTGCGCTCAGTCGACGGTTCGCCGACGAAACGTTGCGCGGTGGCGGCGGGGCGACACGCGTCCAGATGAATTGCAGCGGTAAACATGCCGGAATGCTGTGCACGTGTGTGCACAACGACTGGCCGACGGACGAGAGCTATCTCGACCAAACGCATCCGCTGCAACTGGCAATTACTGCAACTATCGCCGAGTTCGTCCGTGAGGAAATCGCGCATATCGGTGTCGACGGATGTGGTGCACCGGCGCACGTAATGACGTTGCTGGCGCTGGCCCGCGGGTACCGGCGAATCTTCTCCGACGCGACAGCAGCAGCGCCATCTCAGGTTGCTTCGGCGATGATGAGTCACCCGGAGATGGTCGGTGGTGATGAGTCACCCGGAGATGGTCGGTGGTGAGGGTCGCGACGTCACGACCTTGATGCGCCGGATTCCGAGCTTGCTGGCCAAGGACGGAGCCGATGGCGTCTTTGCCGGGGCGCTTTCCGACGGACGGGCGTTCGCCATCAAGATCGCCGACGGAGCCGATCGGGCTCGCGTCCCTGTCGTGCTGCGCGTCCTCGCTCACCTGGGGATCGACACGACGGTGTTCGGCCGCGACCTCGATGTCCCGATCCTCGGGCGCGGCATCCCGGTCGGTCGGGTTCGCTCTCTCGTTTGAGCGTGGCCTTGGCCTGGCTTTAGCCGGAGCCCGCTATGTCGGTGTTGTCGGCGTTGTCGGCGTTGTCGGTATTGTCGGCGTCGTCGGCGCTCTCGGCGTTGTCGGGGACCGAGAGGTCTTCGGCCGCCTGGCGGACCTGCCAGTCCCGGTCGTCGCGGGCGGTGGCCAGGGCGGCGTCCACGGCGGGACCGTCGAAGGGGGCCAGGGCGATAACCGCGCGCCGACGCACGGTGGCTTTGTCCGACGCGGCGTCGATGATGACGGGCAATGATCTCGGCGCCCCGATCGCTCCAAGCGAGGCGACGGCGGCTTCGCGAACGAGGGCGTCGTCATGCTTGCCGGCCGCGGCTTCGATGACGTCGAGGACGAGTACCAAGAGAGCGTTGGCCGGGGATTGGTCGCCCCGCTCCTCCCACCGTTCGCCCA
>JAYVSS010000306.1:0-1651 GCA_043775075.1 Acidimicrobiia bacterium | reverse complement strand
TGCGGCGGCGGCCGACTCCCGCCGAGCCGTCCGCGGCCGAAGCGACGAACGCCGATGCTGCGCAGGCCGTCGGAAATGCCTTGACGTTGGGCGTGTCGCTCAGCGGCACGCTGATTATCGGATTCGTGGTGCTTCTCGTCGTTCCTCGCTGGCTTGGTCCGGAACGGTGGGGCGCGGTGCGCGGAGCCGAGGCACTGATGGCGCTCACCCTGTCCTTCATTGCGTTCGGCTTCGACACCTACATCCGCAAGGAGGTGGCGGTTCGACCTAATCACGCCCGGGAGTTCATGCCCTCGGTCATTCTCTTTCGGACCGTGACCTCTGGTCTGGCGATTCTTGGCGTCCTGGCGGTGCTGCTCAACTTGGGGAAGTCTCGAATAGAGCTTGAGTTGGTGCTGTTGTTTGGTCTGAGCAAGTTCTTCATTCAAACAGGAGAGCTGTTCGCCGCCTGTCTGCATGCCACCGGTGAAGTCTCCGGCATCCGTCGAATCACGCTCCCGAGCAAGGTGCTGTGGGCGGTGATCATCCTCGGGGGGCTCGTGCTCGGGGTCGGTCCAATCATGGTTCCCGTGGGTTGGGTGATCGCTGAAGGAGTAAAGACACTCGCTCTCGGGGTGGTGGCCACGCGATCACTTCACCTAGGTATACGGCCCCTTTCCGGTGCGTTCGCACCCGTGTTCCGGTCCAGCATTCCGTTTTCTGCGGGGATCATTCTCGCAGGTGGAGCAATGTTTCTTGACGTCACAATCATGCGGTTCCTGATCGGAAAAACAGAGGTCGGTTACTACGGTGCCTCACAGAACCTGGCGTCGCTGGCCTTTGCTGTTGGCCCACTTATTCCTTGGGTGCTTATGCCCCTGGCATCACGAGCGGCGGCCCGGTCGACTCGGGAATTGTTCGGCTTGGCACGACGAGCATTTGAATTTGCGATCCTCTTCGGCATTCCTTCCGGAGTACTTTTGGCCCTCAACGCTGACGTCGTCATGCGACTGCAGGGGGCGCAGTACAAACCGGCAATCGCCAGTTTGCGGTTACTTGCGCTGGTGTTGACGCTGACTTATTTCATCACCATGGCCAGCGTGTTCCTCCAGGCACTGGGCCGCGCATGGGTGGGTGTACGGGTGGCTTTCGTCGGCGTCATTCTGAACGCTGCGCTGAACGTGATATTTCAGCCCAAAGGGGTTCGCTGGTTTGGTCTGGGCGGTGCGGGCGTCGTTGCCGGGTACGCGGCGGCGGCCAACGAGATCCTGGTTGCCGGAGCGATGCTTGTCCTGCTCGGGCGCCGGGCATGGGACGATAGGACCTTCCGCACATTGCGCGGGGTGTTGCTCGCCGCGGTTCCCGTTGTGCTCGTAGACCGAATTCTCGCCAACTGGGGCTTCAGTTGGGTCCGGCTCGGTGTCGATGTGGTGTTCTATGGAGCAAACGTGTTGCTGCTAAAAGTCGTCGATCCAACGTTTGTTCGCGCCCAGATTTCGTCGTTTCGCCTGCAGGGGGCTTGACATGAACAGCCTCTGCGTTTGCCCTTCTACGCCTCGCCACGGGGGAACCTGCTGATGAATACTGCACCGACGACCCAGATGATCGACGGCGGCGACCTTTTTGATCTCGGCCAGGGCAAGCTCTGGATCGGTTTTGTGTTTCGTTCGAT
>JAYVSS010000305.1:0-3178 GCA_043775075.1 Acidimicrobiia bacterium | reverse complement strand
GGCCTCACCTGATTTGGCCGTGTTCGCCTTCACCGAGCACGGTCCCTGGGTCGTTGTCGAGAGCGAAATGCCGTGGCGGGAGGGACTCGATGCCGTGCGCGAGGCCACCCGGGCCTCGGTTCCTGCGCTAACGGTCCCCGGCAAGATCCCGCCCGCGCCCCGCCTGCTGCGTACCGCCCGGGTGCTCGGCGGCACCCTCCTCATGTGGAGGATCAAGGAGAAGCCGAAAGGCGGCGAGATCAGCCGAGCTGGCGTGTCCCGTCGTCTGCGAATTGCCTTTAGCCAGCTCGGCCCGACGTACATCAAGATGGGGCAAATCATCAGTTCGGGCGAGGGGATCTTCCCCGGAGAGCTCGTGTCCGAGTTCCGTCAACTACGCGACCGCGTGCCCCCGGAGCCGTTCGATGTGGTCCGCAAGACCGTTGAGGAGGATCTCGGGGCTCCGATCGAAGCGATCTTCTCGGCCTTCAGTGAAACGGCGCTGGCCGCCGCATCCGTCGCCCAGGTGCACGTCGCCACGCTGCACTCAGGCGAAGAGGTAGTAGTGAAAGTGCAACGACCAACGGTGCGTTCACTCGTACATCGTGACCTCAAAGCGATGAGCTGGTTCGCTCCCCATCTAATCGGTCGCATACCGATCGCCGCCCTGGCCAATCCCCCAGCGCTCGTTGAACTGTTTGCCGAAACCATCGTCGAAGAACTCGATTTCCGACTTGAAGCACAGAACATGCTCGATATCGGGCGAGTGCTCGCCACGACTGGCCAACGAGCGATGGTCGTGCCCCGTCCGCATCCCACCTTGGTGACGCCTCGCGTCCTGGTGATGGAGCGCCTAAAGGGCTTCGCCTGGGACGACGCCGAAGGTATGCGCGCTGCTGGAATCGACACCGAGGCGGTGATCAAGGCCGGCATGGTGGCCTTCCTTGAGGGCGCCATGCTCCACGGAATTTTCCACGGCGACCTTCATGGAGGCAACCTCATGGTCCTCCCCGACGGAAAAACCGGCCTGCTCGACCACGGCATCACCGCCCGCCTGGACGCCGGGAAGCGCCAGGCTTTCCTGCGCCTCATGCTGGCGGGCACCACCAACGACATAAGGATGCAGGTGCAGGCGCTCTGCGAGCTGGGCGCATTGCCCCTCGACACTGACGTCGACGAAGTGATTGCCACCCTCAACCTCGATGGACCGGTGAAGGATCCCACCAAGATGTCGCCGGAGGAACTGATCGGCGAAATTCGCAACATCACCAAGGCCCTCCTGGGATACGGCGCTCGTATGCCCAAGGAGCTCATGCTGTACGTGAAGGATCTGCTGTTTCTCGACGGAGCCATGGCCACGCTCGCTCCCAACCTCGATCTGTTCGGCACGCTGACGGAGATCGCCATGCATTTCGCCTCCCAGCACGGTGCCCGTATCGCCAGCGATGTAGGCATCGATATGTCCACCCAGATGATCGACATCACGTCGTTCAAGGCATCCATCGGCATCGACGCATCGGTTGATCGCCTGACGTACGCCGAGCTGCAAGAACGACGCGCGCTTATCGCCAAGCGCATGGATGGAAAGCAAAAGGAAACGGCCGAGGCGCTCGGGATGAAGCGAAAAGGCTGGCGCAAGCGCTCCCCGTCGTAGCACTGAGTCGAACGCCAACCGGGGAACCCTTCATCCGTGCCGTACCGCCGCCGATAGAGGTTGATGGACGATGCCCCCAAGGCTGAGCGAATGCCTTTGCTGACCCGTCGTTCTACCCTCAAAGCGTTCGGGGTGGGGACTGTAGGTGCGTGGGGAGTGTCACTCATGAACCTCGGCGCGGCCGAGGCGACGTCACGCTCCACAACGAAATCCAAGACCACAAGGAAAGCCGCATCTCTCGGTCGGCCGCGACCCAAGGCAAACACCGAGGTGCGCACCGAAGTTGGAAGGGGCGCAGGGGCGGCGTGGCGCTTTCCCGTCGGCGGATACGGGCCCCTCCTCGTTGATCCGAAAGGGCTCCTCGACCTGCCCACCGGGTTTAGCTACGTGGTCCTGGCCGCTCCGGCGGATACAACCATGGCGGACGGCGCCAAGATTCCCGCTCGACCCGACGCTATGGGTTCGTTCACCGTTGGGTCGACGACCGTCATCGCCGTGAATCACGAATTGAGCGCTGATGATGGCGATCCAGTTCCTCGGACCGACGCCAACGGGATCGTCCCGTTGTACGACTCCAGCCTCGTTGGTGGAGTCAGCCTGATCACCATGGACAGCAAGGGGCGAGCGCTCGGCCACCACCCTGCGCTCAGCGGCACCGCAAGGAATTGCGCCGGGGCCATCACCCCGTGGGGCACGTGGCTCACGTGTGAGGAGTCCGAAGTCACGGTGAACGGGACGCCCCACGGCTACGTCTTCGAGATCGATCCGACGGGAACCCGGACCGACGCCGTGCCCTACAAAGCCATGGGCCGATTCCCCCATGAAGCCGCAGCCGTCGATCCCCAGACCAGCGAGGTGTATCTCACCGAGGACAACGGCGGCAATGCGCTGCTCTACAAATTCGTCCCCACCGATCGATCGCAGCGGTTCGGTTCGCTCGGGCGGGGCGGCGCCCTGTTCGCGCTTCGGGTTCCTGGCGTGGCGAACCTCGGCGAACTCAGGCAGCCCGGGTCGACGATTTCCGGTGTTGGCTGGACGCCAGTTCCGAACCCGACCGGACTGGACATTCCTCAAGACGTCAACGGCCTCAAAAACGTGTTCCCCGAGAGTTCCGTGACCCGCGCGCAAAAGCTCGAGGGCGCGTGGTTTCACGATGGCCTTCTGACCTTCATCTCGTCCTTCAATGATTCGATTTCACAACCGATACTTCGCCATGAGGGCCAGGTTTTTCAGTACCATCCAAGCAAGACGACGCTCACATTGTTGGCTTATCTTCCGGTCGGTGGCCGCCAGGAATTCTCCAATGAGACACTGTCGAGCCCGGACAACGTTTCGGTGTCACGTTTCGGTGGGGTGATCTGGTGCGAGGACGGCAACGATCCCAACGGGATTGGCGCGCTCGATGGAAACGGCACCCCGTTCGCCTTTGCCCGCAGCCGTGAGCCGGGCGAATTGTGCGGCGTACATTTCTCCCCCGACGGGACCTGGCTCTTCGTCAACCAACAGGTCGTCGGCCGCACGTTGGCCGTCACCGGCCCGTGGGCC
>JAYVSS010000304.1:0-3609 GCA_043775075.1 Acidimicrobiia bacterium | reverse complement strand
CCGCTACTCCCGAAGCGTCGGGTGGGTGCCGGCGACAACGAGTGTTGGGTGCTCGTCAGGCGACTGTCATTGAAGAGAAACGGTGCCGATCGCCACGGTTGCAGCAGTGAGGCGTCGGCCATGCTGGACGGAACCGCGGGAATCGAAGGGTCCTGCGGCCCGGCGGCTGTCGCTCCGGTGGGCACGCTATCGGCGAGGTTCGCCACGATCTTGGAAACGTAGTTCTGCGTCTCTTTGTACGGAGGTATCCCGTTGAACCGTTGCACGGCGCCCGCCCCGGCGTTGTAGGCGGCGAGGGCCAGGGGTACCGAGTCGAACTTGCGCAGGTGCTGGCTGAGCAGCCGCGCTGCTCCGTCGATTGCGGCCGAAGGCTCGAACGCATCGACCCCGAGCGCTCGGGCGGTGGCTGGCATTAACTGCATGAGGCCTTGGGCGCCGGCCGGACTGACTGCGGTTGGGTCAAACTGTGACTCTTGTTTGGCCACGGCCTCCAACAACTCGGCCGAGACGCCGTACTTCTCCGCCGCGGCCTTGAACATCGGACGAAACGTCGAAGCCGGATCGGACGGATCGACTGCGTTGGAGGCGCCCACTGTCGTCAGCGCTCCTACCGCGGCCAAGTCGGCCGAAGCGGAGTCCGCCGGGGTGGGCGTATCGGCGGCCACGATGCGACGGATGGCCACAGGTTCGCGGGTGACGCGCTGAACCTTCACCACATCGCCGGTGTGGGGAGCGACGACCATGGTGCCGTTTCCGGCATAGATGCCAATGTGGTCGACCGGCGTCCCGAAGGCCACGAGGTCGCCCGGCACGGCGGCGTCGAGATTTGGTATGGCTACGCCCACCCGGGCCTGATCGCGTGAAACACGCGGAAGGTCGATCCCCACTTCGGCGTAGACATGCTGAATGAGGCCTGAGCAATCGAAACCCGATGGGTCCTCACCACCCCAGACATAGGGCGTTCCTAGGTAGTTTGAGGCGAGCGCAACGATGCGTTCGCCGTTGGTGCTGCTCGTTGCCGGCGCCGCCTGCTCGTTGGTCGTGCTGACGGTGGTCACGGTGGCGGCGCGAGTTCCAACCGGAGGCGTTTCCTGGGCGAGGAACTTTGTCAAGAGGTCGTTCACCGCATCGGTCGTGGCCCCGCCGCCTGTGGACTGCGAGACCAGACGATCGACCATCGTGTTGAACGCCGTGCCCGACGACGCCGAGTCTGCCTTCGTGGTTGATCCACCCATGCCTCCGAGTACCGAATCTGCCACCGGGGGGCGTCCTCCGAATCTGGACTGCAAAACTGAAATTCGCTCGGTAATCGTTGCTAGTGAAGATGGGTATTCGTTCATGAGGTTTCTCCCAATACAGGTGTCGGGGTGGTGGAGAGGAATCGGCGCTGCGTAGTGCGTTCGTCGGTTTCGCGAACTTCGTCGGCAAGTTCATCTGTGCGGTGTGAGTCCTGGTGGCGGTCATAGAGACGTTGCAGAGCGGACACTCGTTGGGCTGCAGTGGACCAGGTGTCTCGACGCTGACTTAGGTCATCAGTCGTTATTGCAACAGCGACCTGCGATTCGAGAACACCATCGAGAAGGCGACCCATACGGCCTCGCTCAGCGAGAAAACCCGAGCTGCTGTTCTCAGATGTCGCCGCCCGAACAGTGTCGCGATAGGACACTGTTCGTGTATGTTCCTGAATCGTCGCTCGGTCCACCGCACTGCGCGCCGTCATCATTTCGGTGAGTTTTATTTCCTCCTGAATACGGCGAACCCGCAGCACCGTTTCAAGTCGAAAGCGATTGCGCTTCATACCCCACCGCCACCGCTCGGTTGGCCGACGAGCTCATGCAATTCGGACCAGCTCTGCTCCGCCGGAACGGACTCGTGGAGGTCCTGTGCAAGGAACGCCCTGATCGCCGGCTCGAGGGCCACCGAGCGATCGACCATAGGGTTCGTGCCCTGCACGTAGGCACCGATCTCAATGAGATCTCGGGCGTCGCGGTGGGCGGCCATAAGACGCCGCAGCTCCGTCGCCGCACCCCTTTGTGCGGCGGTCGTGATGGCCGGTGCAACACGCGAAATCGATTCAAGGGCATCGACCGTGGGGAACTGCCCGGCGGTCGCCAGCTTGCGGGACAGCACCACATGGCCATCGAGGATGGAGCGGGCGGCGTCGGCAATTGGCTCGTTCATATCATCACCGTCAACGAGCACCGTGTACAGCCCGGTGATGCTGCCGCGCTCGCCGGAACCGGCCCGCTCAAGAAGCTGAGCGAGCATGGAGAACGTGGAGGGTGGGTAGCCGCGGGTGGCCGGAGGCTCGCCCGCCGACAGACCGATTTCGCGTTGCGCCATGGCGAAACGGGTGAGGCTGTCCATGAGCAGCAGCACGTCGTCCCCGTCATCACGGAACGACTCGGCAATACGCGTCGCCGTAAGCGCGGCACGCAGACGAACCAGCGGTGGTTCGTCGGACGTCGCCACAATCACCACAGAGCGGGCCAGCCCCTCTGGACCGAGATCGCGGGCAATGAACTCCTGCACCTCGCGGCCGCGTTCACCGACCAACGCCAGCACCGAGACATCGGCTTCGGTGCCCCGGATCATCATCGACATCAGGCTTGACTTGCCCACACCCGAGCCGGCGAAGATACCGATGCGCTGCCCTCGTCCACACGGTACGAGCGTGTCCATGACCCGCACCCCGAGCGGGAGTTGCTCGGTCACCGGACGACGACGCAACGGGTGCGGGGCGGCGCCGGTCACCGTCACGCGTTCTAGTCCGGCGGGCAATGGACGACCGTCCAGGGGACGGCCGAGCCCATCGAGCACCCGGCCGAGGAGCGCCCGTCCAGTGAAGATCGTCGGAGCGCCGCCGAGGGCCACGGCGCTTGCCCCGATTCGTACACCGCGGAGGTTGCCGAACGGCATACACGTGGCGGACTGATCATGCACAGCCACGACCTCGCAGGAAACAGCGCCATGCGGTCCTTCCACCGAGATGGCGTCGCCAATAGCAACGTCAAGCCCAACCACATCGACCTGGATGCCGAGGAGACGGCTCACCCGGCCCGTTCGTCGCGGGGCGGCGGCGGCGCGCACTTGCCGGAGAAGGTCGCCATCGACAAGCAAGGAGGTCGTCATCGAAGTTCGTCCCTGGTCTCGTTATCGTCCGGCGTCTGGCCGAGCACAACACGACGGACTCGGGCCACCGCGTCGTCGATCCGATGCTCAATTCGTCCCGTCGGCAAAGTCACCACGCAATCTCCGGCTGCCACGGTGGCGTCGGCCACGATGGTGATGTCGCGTCCGACGAACCGTTCGCTGATGTCGCCCAGTTGCTCAACGTCGGCCGGGTTGAGTCGAGCGATGCACGGCATGTGTTCCGGGGCCAGGCGCAGCACGGCGAGGAGCGCCTCCTCGCCCGAGCGCGGGTGCTCGCTCACCTCGCGACCAACGATCGCTTTAGCGATCTCGAACGCCGCGCGAAGGAGCGCGTTTGCGGCCGCCGCGGCTTGCCCCTTTTGCTCATCGACGACCCGGTCGGCTGCCGCGGCAACACGCTCAAGGAGGCCCTGGGCGCGGCGATCGGCCGCTGCCTGCTCAACGGCCGAGAGGGCA
>JAYVSS010000303.1:0-7700 GCA_043775075.1 Acidimicrobiia bacterium | reverse complement strand
GCGAGACCCGGCACCGGAACCGCCGCAGGCGTCGTTCCACGCTCCCACCAACCCTTCGACTTCAGAGCTCCCCGGGCCCTCGCTGCCTGCCACTCCCGTCTGCGTCGGGTCGAGGGCGCGAACGGCGGCGGCGGGCACATCGGGCCGCAGTTGGCGAAGGATCTCGGCCCGATCTCGGTACTCGTGATCGAGAGCGGGCCGGCCGGCAAGCATTCCCCAGACGAGTGAAGCGAGCGCCTCGCAGTCCGACGCCCTCGTTCGTGCATTCGGACCCGCCATGGGCGTGGCGAACACCGGATAGTCGGCGAGATACGGATACCCGGACTCGTCAAACAAGATGTTGGCGTCCCGCACGTTCCCGTGCACGATCCCCATTCGGTGACCGGACGCCAGCGCCCCGCCAATCATGTTGATGAACTCCGTTGTGCGCTGAAGGGTCCACGGCCCATCGGTTTGTCGGGCCTCACCCAAGTCGTGATCCAGGAGCCGGGAGACGAGGAAAGCACCACCTGACTCCCTCCAGAAGTCGTACAGTGCGTTGACATGGGGGTGCTCGATACGGGCGACCCGTTGGGCTCGGGCTTCAAACGACCGCACGAACTCCGGGTCGTCGGCGATATCGGCGTCGATCACCTTGACCGCCACGACTCGCTCGGTGAAGGGTTGACGGGCCCGGTAGACCGTGCCATGCGGCCCGCCCCCGATCGGCTCGATCAGTTCATAGCCTCGGATTCGAGGCACCGCCTCGGGGAGGCTCACCGCCATGTCGTTGGCCAGGATCCGGCGCTCCAGTTCGACCAGCATCGGCGCCGGATCGAGACCCGATTCGTCCACCACGTGCCGCCGGTGCCGCTGGAACGCTCGGACCGCCGCTCCGTCGGAGCCAGACCGATGAAGGGCGATCATGAGGTGCCCGACCAGTTGTGCACGGTGCGGATACTCAGCCACTGCTGCTTCGATGTCGCCGACGATTTGGCGATGCTCGTCGAGCGCGAGGCGGGCGGCGAAGGTGTCCTCGAGGGCGGTTGCTCGCAGGTCATGCAACATGCGAGCCGGCTCGATCGTCCACGGTTCCCCGGCAAATTCGCCGAAAGGCGGACCCGACCACCGCGCCAGCGCGTCGGCGAGCGGCGCCAGCGCTTGGGCCGGAGGCCGCCCTTTGGCGGCCTTGACCGCTCGCACGAACTCCTGCGAGTCGAGGGTCGCGCCGGCGAGGTCGATCAGGTAGCCACCGGACCGGCGCAGCAGACGTCCGTCACCCACCACGCCACGGATACGGGACACGTAACTCTGGACGGTCCGCTCCGGAATCGATGGGTGGTCGCCGGCCGACCACAGGGCCTCGACAATCTGATCGAGCGCCACAACTACGCCCGGGTGGGAGAGCAACAAACCGAGCAGACGGCGTTGCTGGACACCACCGAGCGAGATCGGCCGCAGGTCACCCAAAACTCCGACGGAACCAAGAATCTGGTAACGAAGGGCGGCTCCGGGGACGATCGCTTTTCGCTTGGCGGCTCGGTTGTCCATGTCACCTCTTCGCTCACCTTAGAGCCCCACTGTTTCGGTTTGCTGACCGCCCTGGGCTGCGGGGATGGGTCCCCGCTCACCGGGCACGGGCAATGCGTCACCTCAGTCAGCAGAGAGAAACATGCCCTTCCGTACCGTTTCTGTCGGGCCGGACTTTCCGGGCCGAGAGGAACAGGAGACACCAAATGAATCAGCACCGAACCGATACGACGAACCGGGACGCAACAGGAGTTGTCACGCTGAATCGAACCGTCCAACGCCGCCGCCTTACAATCGGGATCGTCGCCACCGCCGCCGTGGGGCTAGCTGCCGTGCTGCCCATGGTGCCGGCAGACGCCGCAGCGAAGAGCAGCAGGCGCAGCACGTCCTCGACGTCGGTAAGGACGGCGAGGACAGCCGCCGCGACAACCACGGCGCCGCCCACCACATCGCTGATCCCGGTCACGACAGCAACTCCGCCTTTGCTCGGCCCGATCCGCATCATGGTCCCCTACTTCGAAATCACCACTATCGATACGCGCTACCTCCTGGCCGCCGCACAGGCTCGTGCGGCCGCGCAGAACGCCGAGGGCGGCATCAAAGGACGACAAGTCGAGATCGTGCCCTGCGACATGAAGTTCGATCTCGCCGCCAGTGAGGCATGCGCCCGCCTGGCGGTCAGCTCGAAGGTCGACGCCTTCGGCCCGGGCATATCGCTCGTTGCTGCGCCGCTCTCCGCCGCAAGCCCCGTTGGCGTGTACGACACGCCAACCGTCATCCCGATTCTGGCGGCGGGCGGCATCCCGTGGCTCGGTACGCTCAGCGGCGCCGGCACCCAGGAGGCGACCAACCCAGCGGCGTTCCCGATCGGAGCGGGGGTCATCAGCACCGCCGGCGAGGCCATCGCCATGGTCAACCAGGGCTGCCGGCGGATCGCTTTTCTCGGTGGCCTTTTCGGTCGCGATCCCTTCCGACGTGGACTGGCCAGCAAGGGACAGGAGCCCGTCTTCGAAGGACTGTTCCCCCAAGGCGACCCGGCACCGGCGATCAGCGCACTTGCCGCCCGCAACGTGGACTGCGTCTACCTCGGTGCCCTCGAAAACGGCATCCGGACCTTCGTCGACACTGCCGACCGTGCCGGTGTCCAACTCCGCTACGGCTGGGGTAACGACCTCGTATCCGAGCGCGGCCTCGCCCAACTCGGCCCGCTGATCGACGGATCGATCGTGACGGGGTACGCCCGGTCGAGTCTCGACCTGTCCGACCCGGCCGTTCGCCAATACCGTTCCGAGCTCGATCGCTACTACCCCGGTCGGCGCTACGACTCCGGCGGGTTCGCCGAGTGGGGGGGAATCGACATTCTGCTGCAAGCGATGCAAGGCATCGACGGCGACGTGAACGCCAACTCCGTCATGAAGGCCCTGCGGTCATTCAAGGGCAACACGGCTCTGTTCGGTCCGGTCGATTTCACGAGAGAACATCCCAACCCCGACTATCGCAGGATGTCGGTGGCGAACGCGTTCAGCTACCGAATCTTCAATGGCAAGCCGATCCGCATCGGCGAACCGATTGATGTTTCCGCCGTCTTCGAGAAGGCGTCGTGAGCGCCGGACAATCGATGCCACGAGGGATCTGAGCCAGCTCAACATCGACCGGTGACGGGACAGCGAGGGGCCTGCACGGCCGGCCCCTCGTAAGTCACTCTGCCCGAACGATGGGTGTCGAAAAAGCGTAAGAGGTCACCCGCCCGAGAACCACCGTCGGACCGGGTAGTCCAGGCGGCTCGATCTCTTCACGTGGTCGGTGTCGTCGCTCTTACCTTCGCAGATTCCGTCTGCAATATTTTCCACCGCGCAATCCACATGCGTACCCAAGGACGCGGACATGGATCAGCCGCCTTTCTTGTGATCATCACTCACGCGTTTGGCCTACGCCGGTGTCACCCCCTAAGGCTGACTGTCCATCCGGACACCGTTGCGCGTGACAGGTGCCGCCAGCGTCGCACAACTGGAGCCATGACAACCGAAGCGTTGCGGACAGTGAAGGATCGATTCTCTGAATACATCGACCGAGTCGAGCACCACCACGAACGAATTATCGTCATCCGGAACGGTCATGCAGCAGCGGTGATCATCAGCACCGAAGACCTGGAGAGCCTCGAAGAAACGCTGGCCGTGCTTACCGATCCCGAAGCCGTGGAAGGGCTCCGCACCGGTGACGCCGCCGTAGCTCGAGGCGATGTCGTACGCGGCGTCGATGCCGTTCGAGCACTGCGGCCAAAACCCGCGAAGTGAGCGAACCGTACGAGCTCGTCGTGGCTCGTCCCGCGGCTCGCGCAACCGCCGAAGACCTTCCCGAGGCCGTTGCTACAGCAGTCATCGATTTCAACACCGGACCACTCCTGCTCGAACCGAAACGAGTTAGCCGAGAACTGAGAAACGAACTCGCAGGGATCCACAGCGCTCGTCGCGGTACCTACCGGATTCTCTACCGAATCAACGACGACGAACGAACAGTCACCGTCATCCGCATCGACCGTCGCCGTGACGTCTACCGCACATAGCCACCCGATATTTTCCAACTCATGAGATAGTAAAAGCGCTGTATAACAGCTAAACTTATGTGCGCATAGTGCACTAGTTCGTGCACCTGCACCGGCAAACTCAGGGCGCGATCTCGCTGCGAAGATGCGGTCCGATCGCTAGCTGTACGCCCATGCCCCTGGGGGCAAACTCTGGATCTGCCCAGAGTTCGGTTGACTCGCGGGGATTAAGTTATTGGTGCGCCGCTTGCCATGGGTGTCGACCTTGCCCCCGAATGCCGGTTCTAGGCGCATGAGTTTGTTCGCTGTGCGCAACCCTAAGCGCGCTGCATAACCTCTGCGTTGCAGGGCGCGATGCGCTCGATAATGTCGGCGATGCGTTGAGGTCCGGTAACCCTAGGCGCGCGTATGAATCGGAGGCAGACTCCAGTGAACGTTTAAGCTACGCGCTCGGTTGTGAGTCGCACATGAGCGTCGACAGTTGACAGCGTTTCGATATGGGTTCGCGGATGGTTTCGGTCGAGCAAGACCACGAGGAAGATCGCCCCAGCGACTGATACAGCGGACCTTCGAGTGTCCCTGGGCCTAGAACGCGAGTGGCCGACAACGTTCAAGGGCACCCAACCCCAGCGGATGCCCTGACGCAACGCCGCACGAACATGTTGTGGGCTTTGCGGATCGAGGCCGGGGCGAGTCCGTCATCAATGAGCACTTGGTACCAGCGGTCGAGGTCGACGACCCGGAGATCTTGTACTTTGACGTGCCCGAGATGCGGAAGCACTTGGCGACGGATGTAGCCGTCGTCCACCGCCCGGGTGGATTCCGCCGGTGGCCCAGCCAACCGGAACCATTCGTCGATCAGTTCTCGCAAGGTGCGATCGGTACCGGCGGCGATTGTTCCCACTTCCTCCTCGACACCGGCGACGAGCGTGTGGATCAGCGTGTGCGCCTCGCGCCTTGAAACTGCCACGCCGGTCTTAAATCTGCGCTTCCCGGTTACGGGGTCTCGGCCAGCAGGCACCTGGCAGAGAAACGAGACGGTCCCATCAGCCTTTTACGCTCGCGAATCGTGCCCTTCAACATCGCCTCCGTCGCCATGAACCGACTCGGAGACTACGTTCGTTTTCAAAGAGAGGCTGTACGGAGGCTGTACGGTCCAGGTCCGGCTGAAGTGGTGAAGGGCAAAAATGCGGGCTGAGCAGGCACTATCTGCGCACCCCCAACGGGATTCGAACCCGTGCCGCCACCTTGAAAGGGTGGTGTCCTAGGCCGCTAGACGATGGGGGCCGGAACAACCTGAAGACATCAGCTTTTTGCTGACTCGTCCACAGACCGGGCAACATCGTACTTCCGCGCCGGTGCCCTGCGAACCTGACATTTCGCCCGACTATCGCGTAGCGCCGGCGCACCCGGCGCACATGCCAAAGAAGTCCAAGCGGTGGGTCTGCACAACGAATCCGGTTTGGCGTTTCACCGATGCCGCCGTGCCATCGAGCATCGTTTCGAGGTCACCAAGTTCGAGATCGGCAACCGCCCCACAGGTGTTGCAGACGAGATGGTGATGGTGCGCGGCGAGCTCCTCGTCGAGTTCAAAACGGGCAAATCCTTCGGCGAATTCCAGCTTGATGAAGACCTTGGCGTCGACCAAGTCACTGATGATCCGGTAGAGCGACGACAGGGGCACGTCCGGGCCCACCGCACTTTGCAACTCCGTAACCGACATCGGGGCCACCGTCTCCTTCATCGCATCAACGACGGCCCGGCGCCCTTTGGTCCAACGCTGACCACCGGACGCCAGTCGCCGGTCGATCTCGGCTTCAAGGTCGAACCCTCGGGCCAAAGCTTTGGGAGTCATATGAGAATGCTAACCAACCGCCCGTTCGCCCCTAGGCGTCCGACCCTGACGACAGAGCGCGGATGACGTTCTCTAAGAGGAACCCGAGGTAGTGGTAGAGGCCGAAATGCCCGGCGAGCGGATGGTCAGCGTTGAGCTCCTCATCGTCTTCACCCACGTCGAGGCGGGTACCAAGCACGAGACGGAGGTCGTTAATCGCCCCCATCCACCCAAGGAGTTGGGCCTCGGTGAGTTCCGTGGCTTCGGCCGTCGATTCCAGGAGTTCCGCCCGCCCCAGTTTTGATGCCAGTAGGTCCTCGCGCATGAGTTGATGGAATTCTTCGTCCTTTTCGACGTCGAGGTTGTACGCCGTGGGAAAGAGTCGGCGGAGAGACGCCTTGGACTCTGCATCGTTGCTACCAAGGAGCTCACGCAGCTGCGCCGGTAGATCGGAAAGCAGCTCGCGCTCCTCACTCGGCAGGTTGATGACGAACACGCCGGACTTGGCGCGGCGGATGCGACGACGGAGAAACATTTCTTCGGTTTCCTCGTCCACGCTCAATCGTCCTGCTGCATCGTGGCCCACAGGCCGTGTTCATGCAGACGGAACACGTCGAGCTCAGCCTTTTCCCGGTTCCCATTCGACACCACGGCCCGACCCTTGGTGTGAACGTCCCACATCATTTTCTCCGCCTTCTCCTTCGGATATCCAAAGACCTGCTGAATGACGAACGTGACGTAGGACATCAAGTTGATCGGATCGTTCCAGACGAGCACCACCCACGGCCGATCGAGGTCATTGCGGGTATCGGTGTCGCCCTCGACGATTTCGACGGGGGTGGCCACGGGCATACGACGCAAGTCTGCCCCGAGCACGGGCGCTCGGTGCAACGAATCAGGCCCCGCCGACATTTCGTAGGAGCTGGGCGGCCGGTAGTCTGGAAGGGCCATGCCCCGCCTGCGTACCGCACCCTTGGAACGCACGGCCGTGCTGGACTCGGTTCCCGTGGCGCTCGCGGCAGGTCGGGCGAAAGGCCTGCGGGCCATTGTCACGTCCTACGTGGCCCTGACGAAACCGCGCATCATCGAATTGCTCCTGGTCAGCACCGTTCCCACGATGGTGGTGGCGGAGCGGGGCATCCCTGGTCTGTGGCTCATGGTGTGCACAGTCATTGGTGGCACGCTCGCGGCCGGCGGCGCCAACGCCATCAATATGGTCGTGGACGTGGACATCGACACGATCATGGAGCGGACCAAAGGTCGGCCGCTCGTCACGGGCGCAATGACGCCACGCGCCGCGTTGATCTTTGCGATCTCCATCGAAACGTTGGCCTTTGCCTTCCTGTGGGCCACGGTCAATCTGCTCTCGGCCGTTCTCGCCGTGGCCGCCTGCTTGTTCTACGTTTTCGTTTACACGCTGTGGTTGAAACGGACTTCGAAGCAAAACATCGTGATCGGTGGGGCCGCTGGCGCGGCGCCAGTGCTGATCGGTTGGTCGGCGGTCACCAACCGGCTCGACTGGGCGCCGATTGTGCTGTTCGCTGTGATCTTCTTCTGGACGCCGCCGCACTTCTGGGCGCTCGCCGTGAAGTACCGAGACGACTACTCCGCCGCCAACGTGCCCATGATGCCTTCGGTGGTGTCATTCTCCAAGACGGTCGCGGCCATGATCCGGTACACGATTGCCATGGTGGCATGCACGATCGGGTTCTACTGGATCGGTCGTATGGGGTTGTTTTATCTCGTCGCCGCCATCGGTCTTTGCGGGTTCTTCCTCCAGCAGGTGGTCGCCCTACAGGCGGTTGGACGCACCGG
>JAYVSS010000302.1:0-3683 GCA_043775075.1 Acidimicrobiia bacterium | reverse complement strand
TCCGGTTTACGACGTCGTAAACCGGACACCTTGTCGCTTTTCGGACACCGACTTCGTCCAGAACTTCGCCGGCGGGAAGTGGCTAGCGGCCGAGGACGCGGCGTTCGACACGGGTACTGGCCACGAGACGCCCACGATGCCACACCATGCGTTGAGCATCGGCCTTGGCCATGACGAATCCGAGGTCGTCGCCGGGGATGGCCAACAGTTCGGCCGGTGCCCCGGGGGTGATGGCGACGGTGGGGATCCCCATCGCCGTGCGGGCGCCGTCGGTCACTGCAGCGTACGCCTCGTGGGGCAACAGGTGGCCGGCCATGACCAGCAGCGCCGCCGTTTCCAACGGGTCAGAGCGGCCCATCGAGTTGAACGGATCGCGGACATTGTCTGCCCCGGCGCCTACGTTTACGCCGGCTTCGATAAGCGGACGAAGGGCGGTGAGGCCACGGGGGGTTGAGACCGGATGATCGCGGCCCTGCAGAAAGAGATTCGTTTGCGGAAGGGTGATGACGCTGACGCCCGCAGCAGCGACGTCGGCGGCGACGGAGCGTTGCACGTCGAGCGGTTGGACGCCGAGGCTCACGCAGTGGCTCGCCGCCGTACCGAGGTCGAAGCCCGTCTCCGTCACTCGCTTTGCGAGATACTGAAGCTCAAGGTGCGCGCCATCGAGCGTTTCATCAGTGTGCAGATCAAGTGGCCGCGAGTATCGCATGGCGAAATCAAGGGCGATGTCTGACGCCTCGAGCGCATCGACATCGAGGTGGGGGCATCCGCCGACGATGATCGAGGGGTCCATCTCGACGGCCTCGCGCAGGAGCTCGCGTGTCTTCGGTCCCTCGGGGCCGGTGACCCAACCACAAAGAGCCACGATCTGAATATCGAGAAGGTGGCCGATGCGGTCACGGACGCGCAGGAGTGCTTCGGCCGCCTTCGTCTCTATTCCCTCGTGCACATTTACATGTGTACGTACCGATGTGATTCCGCTCGACAGAAGTTCGAGAGCAGCAATCTCCGCCCGCTCGGCCATATCGGCCACGGTGAGCATGGGAATGAGCGGCATCCAGGCCTCGATGGCCCCGAGGAGATCACCCTTGGGGTTCGGGGCCTCCAGCATGGTGAGGGCCTTATCGAGGTGGGCGTGGGGCTCAGCCGGGGCCGGTAGGAGAAGCCACCCTTCGAGGTCGACCTCCGTTGTCGCGGGCGACGCAACGTTCGGGTCAACTACCTCGCCGATGCCCGCTCCTCGTGGCCACTCGCGTCGTGGAGGGGTGACCTCGACGATGGTGCCGCTCGTGGCGTCGAGGGCCACGTCGACCACCCGGCCATCGGCGAGCCCGGCGTTGCGCAGCCACGTGGTGATGGCCGGATTCGTCGATGTCATGCGAACGGAAGATACGGAATGGACTGCGCCGGGGTGGCGAGAGGCTCCAGCGTGATGCCGGCCATCGGGAGAACCTTCTCGGTCAGGATGTGGATCTGTTCGTTGAGCTGGCTGCGGGCGAGCCCGGCGAGGTCGAGGAAGAATACGAAATGCTCGACCCCGAAACGATCTGCATACATACGAATTGCCTCGGCACAGTTGTCCATCGAGTCAATAAGCTGGATCTGCTGATCGCAGGATTGTTGCAGCGTGGGCCGTACGCCGAACGCCATTTTACCGCCGCTCTCGTCTTTGTAGTTGGTGAATCGGCCATACGGGGCAAGGAAACGGCTGAACTCGTCATGGCCTGGTCCGCCGATTTTCCACGCCTCTTCGCGGGTCTCCTGGGCGTGAAAGTTCAACACCATCGCCTTGTTCTCGCCGAGGCGCGAGGTGGTGCCGTGGGTGTCGTCCCAGGTCTTGGTGAAGTGTTCCCAACGGGGTTCGAGGAGGTCGGGATGCATGAGCCAATACACGCCCCGGTGCCCGGCTCGCGGCACGTATTCCATCGTCTCGCCCGACGTGACCGGCTGGTAAATCGGCACCTGGCGGGTGGGTTTCGGCACGAGCGTGAGATCGGTGACTTCGTGACCCCGATCGGGAATGCCGGCGGGCGGGAATTGGTAGTGCTTACCGTTATAGGAGAAACGCTCGTTGTACCAAGCGGCCTTGATGACCTCCATCGCTTCTTCGAAATGCTCGCGGTTGGAGGCGTCGTCCTTGGCGCTCATATCGTTGTCGCCGCTGGCCACCCGCGACCCGAGGGCCAGCGCTTCACGAGGAACGGTGCCACGGCCCACGCCGAACTCCATCCGACCGCCGGTGAGGATGTCGGCCATGGCGAAGTCCTCGGCCAGGCGCAGGGGATGCCACTGGGGCACAACGTTGAACATTTGGCCGAGGCGTATCCGCTTGGTGTGCTGGGCCATGGCCAGCCCGAACAGCACGAGGTTCGGGGTGACTTCGTAGCCCTCGTATTGGAAGTGATGTTCGGTGAACCACACGCAGTGGATACCGGCGTCGTCTGCCGTCTTGCACCAGTTGGCGAGGTTCTCGTAGCAGGCAATGAAGTCGGTGTTGCCGTACCGCCGATCAGTGGGAGCGGGGCCGGAGTCTCCGGCATCGTTCATCGGGACGTGGCCGTAAAAGTTCAGATCAACGCGCATCTAACAAAGATAGAGGCGACGGAAGAGTTGTGGCGAAGGCGCCCAGCGAAGCAGTCGCTATCCTCGAACGCCATGGCTCCCCCTCCTGCTTCCGAACGTGAAATTCTGACCTGGGAGTTGTTCGGGACTGGAAGTCGCGAACTTGCCCAGTTGGTCGCGGATGCCGATTGGGTGCCGGACATTATCCTGGCCATCGCTCGCGGCGGGCTTCTCCCCGCGGGAACGCTCGGTTACGCACTCTCGATCAAGAACGTGTTCGTGATCAGCGTGGAGTACTACACGGGCATCGGCGAGACGCTGGAGTTCCCGGTGATGCTCCCGCCTCAGTTGAACCTGGTGGACCTAACTGACCAGAAGGTCTTGATCGTCGATGACGTCGCCGACACTGGCCACACGCTCAAAGCGGTGCTCGAGTTCGTTGGCACCTCGGTGCAGGAAGTTCGCACCGCCGTTATTTACGAGAAGCCGCAGTCCGTGGTCAAGTGTAATTTTGTGTGGCGTCGCACCGATCGGTGGATCGACTTCCCGTGGAGCGATAAGGCACCGATTGTCGGCGAGGGCGACGGGCACTAGGACCCGGCTCTGCCACCGTCGTCGCCGCAGCGGGTCCGACTCCAAGGCGGCACAGGCCAGGGCGACAGAGTTCGGGCTGCACCGCTCGGCGCGTCACCGCTCGGCGCTTCACCGCTAACGTCTTTGGCCGATGTCCGCCGTTCCGCCCCGTCTGCGCTTTGCCCCGTCACCCACCGGGTTCTTTCATGTCGGGAGCGCCCGCACTTCGCTGTTCAATTGGCTGGTCGCCCGGCGTACGGGCGGCGCGTTCATCCTGCGTATCGAAGATACCGACACGGAGCGCAACCGCGATGAGTGGGTGGCCGGAATCGAGTCCGCCATGCAGTGGATGGGCACCGATTGGGATGAGGGTCCGTATTTCCAGAGCCAACGCACTCATCTCTACGCCGAGGCGGTGGACCGGTTGCTGGCCAACGGGCACGCCTATTTCTGTATGTGTGCGGCCGACGATGTCCGGGCCCGCAACATCGAGGCGCACGGCAAAGCCGAGGCTGATCGGGGATACGACGGATTCTGTCGTACCCGCG
>JAYVSS010000301.1:0-9351 GCA_043775075.1 Acidimicrobiia bacterium | reverse complement strand
GCTTGCCGATGCTCGTGCTCTCCAACGTAGTGATCGTGCTGTGCATCGTTTACTCGTGGAATCACTGGCCTGAACCGCACAACCCTAAGGCCGTACTGGCCTTAATGCTCATCCTCGAGACGGGCATGAACGGCGTGTTCGTCGCCCAGGACCTGATCCTGTTCTTCGTCTTTTTCGAACTCACGCTGCTGCCGATGTACTTCCTTATTGGCGTGTGGGGTGGACCAAATCGTCAGTATGCCTCGATCAAGTTCTTTCTCTACACGATGTTCGGTTCGGCATTTATGCTCCTCGGATTCCTGGCGCTGTATTTCAAGGCCGGACGAACCTTTGACATTAATGAGCTCATCGCCAACGTGAAGACGGCGGGAATCCCATCGGGCACACAGTCGCTGATTTTTGGCGGGATCTTCCTCGGGTTCGCGGTGAAGGTGCCGATGTTCCCGTTCCACACCTGGCTCCCAGATGCCCACACCGAGGCACCCACCGTCGGTTCGGTCATCCTTGCTGCGGTGTTGTTGAAGCTCGGTACGTTCGGCTTCATTCGAATCGCCATTCCCATCCTCCCCACGGCGGCGAAATCGTGGGCCCCAGCTATCGGCATTCTCGCCGCTATCGGCATTATCTACGGCGCCCTCGGGTGCTTGGCCCAAACCGATATGAAGCGATTGATCGCCTTCTCGTCCGTCGCCCACATGGGGTACGTGATGCTCGGTATCTCCACCCTGACGAGTTATGGCATCAACGCCGCACTCTTCGGCATGGTGGCCCACGGTCTCATCACCGGCATGCTCTTCTTCTGCGCGGGCTCGGTGAAAGAGCGGTTCCACACGTTGGAAATCAAGCGGCTCGGCGGGCTGTTGGAAACCATGCCCCGTCTGGGATGGATACTCGGGTTCTCCACGATGGCATCACTTGGCCTTCCCGGCCTCGCCGGATTCTGGGGCGAGTTCCCCGCCATCCTGTCCGCCTACAACCCGGCTGAAGGTCTCAACGTCGCATTGTTTCGTGTACTTATGGTCGTGGCCGCGGTCGGCACCGTCCTTGCCGCGGGCTACCTGCTGTGGTTGTACCAGCGAACCGCGTTCGGCAAGCAGAAAGAGGAGTGGGAAGGGCATCACTTTGACGACGTGCTGCTCACGGAGTGGCTGGCGTGGACGCCGTTCTTGGCGGGCATTGTCGTCTTCGGTGTGTGGCCCCGGCTGATGTTCTCCGTGACTGACCCCGCCGTGCAGGTGCTCACCAAAGCCTTCGGGGGCTGAGCGACTTCATGCTCGCTTCCGTTCTTTCCGCTGCCGAGTGGGTTCGTCCCTATCTCGACTACCACGGCCTGGCGCCGGAGATGGTGCTCACCCTGGTTGCGGTGAGCATCCTGATCGCCGACATGTTGGTCGACGAGACCCGTAAGTACCTCATAACGACGTGGGCCGGCGTCGGCGTGGCCTTGGCCGCGGTTCCCCTCCTCACGCTCGCAGCGTCGAACAACGGGCCGCGGGTCATGTTCGGCGGTGGCTACGTCGTTGATAAGTACGCGTTGCTTCTCAAGGGCTTGTTCCTGATGAGCGGGTATCTCGTGCTGCTCATGTCGTCGAACTACCTGGCTGAGGGCGACTATTACGAAGGCGAGTACTCGTTCCTGCTCGTGTGCTCCCTGCTGGGCATGCTGGTTATGGCGTCGTCACGTGATCTGATAACTATCTTCGTGGCGGTCGAAACCATTTCGATTCCCGCATACATGCTTGCCGGTTGGCGCAAGCGGGAATCGAAGAGCAACGAAGCGATGCTCAAGTACTACCTGCTTGGCGTGGTGGCATCCGCCGTCATGCTCTATGGGATGTCGCTGGTCTACGGGCTTACCGGGGCCACGCAGCTTTCGGCCATCGCCGATTCCGTGAGTGGCAAAGGACTCTCGCCACTGCTCATCGTCGCCATCTTCTTGACGCTTGTGGGCTTCGGCTTCAAAGTGTCGGCCGTGCCATTTCACCAGTGGGCGCCGGACACCTACGAGGGAGCACCAACACCAATCACGGCCTTTCTGTCGGTCGCGTCGAAAACCGCTGGATTCGTTGCCATTACTCAAGTGGTGTTCGCAGGATTTCTTGGACGCTCCGACGTGTGGCGCCCGATGTTCTGGGTCCTGGCGGCGCTGACGATGACGGTGGGCAACGTGATTGCCCTCAAGCAAACGAATATCGTTCGTATGCTCGCATATAGTTCGATAGCGCAAGCAGGATTTATCCTGGCGCCGTTCGCCGTTGCCGGGGCCAACGATTCGTCTACCAAGAGCGCCTTCGATGCCGTCGTGCTGTACCTGGTGGTCTACGCCTTCATGAATCTCGGTGCGTTTGCCGTGGTCATCACCGTGGCCCGCAAAACCAAGAGCGGCGAGATCTCCAGTTACGGAGGGTTGTTTCAATACGCTCCCGGTCTGGCGATTGTGATGACGATGATTATGGCGTCGCTGGCCGGTATTCCACCCCTTGGTGGATTCTGGGCCAAGTTCTTTGTATTCAAATCTATTATCGACGCTGGCACAATTTGGCCTGTTGTCCTCGGCATCATTGGTGCGGTGAACTCGGTTGTGGCGTTCTTCTACTACGCCAGCATTCTGCGGGAAATGTGGATGCGCCCCGTTCCGCTCGGAGATAAAACGCCGATCAAGCTTCCGGCTGCGCTGACCACGGCGCTCGCCATTTGCACGGTGGGAATCGTGGCCATCGGTATTTACCCAGGCATGCTCACCAAGCTGGTCGACGTGTCGAGCACGTTCGGCGCGCTCATCAAGTAACCCAGTTCCGTCGGTTGGGACCTCGGCATGAACGAGGTGCGTGAGCTCATTCATCGGGCCGGTCCGATTCCGTTTTCGGTGTTCATGCACGCAGCGTTGTACGGGCGTGGCGGTTTCTATTCGAACGGTGGTGGGGCTGGGCGTCGACGGGATTTTTTGACCAGTCCCGAAGTTGGTCCGCTGTTCGGGGCGGTACTCGCCCGAGCGCTGGACACCTGGTGGGACGAGGCAGCTCAGCCCGACCCGTTCTTCGTCGCCGAATGCGGTGCCGGACCCGGGACGCTGTGTCGTGATGTGTTGCGGGCCGGGCCGCGTTGCGCCGGCGCGCTTCGCTATGTCCTTGTCGATTCGGCTGAACCTATGCGCACGTTGCATCGATCGTTGCGGGTGCCTTTGGTCGAGCCGTTCGAACTCATGGGGTCGTCGAACACTGATGTTGATGGAGAAGTGTCCGTTCGTCCGGGTCAGGGGCCGCTCGTTTGCTCGCTCCCGGACCTCCCGACGGAGCCGATGCACGTGGTGTTAGCCAACGAATTGCTCGATAATCTCGCGTTCGATGTCGCCCAGCTAGACGTCAATGGATGGAAGGAAATCCGCATCGGCGTGGGGACCGATGGAGCGTTTCTCCCAACGTTGATTGATCTCGATCGGAGCAGGTCCCGAGTTCTTTTCGACCTTGTTCCGCACGGGCCCGTCGGAAGTTCTGTGCCCCTACCGCACGCAGCCGTGGCGTGGATCGGCGAGGCGCGAGCGGCGGTGGCCTCGACCGGTGGCCGGGTGGTGGCGGTTGACTATGGCGCGTCGATGGCGGAGCTTGCCGGGCGCGAGGGTCAGTGGCTACGGACCTACCGAGACCACGAACGGGGTATTGATCCACTGGCCTTTGCCGGGACGTGCGACATCACCGGCGACGTTGGGCTGGACTTCGTTGGTCGGGTGCACCACCCCGCAACGGTGTCGACGCAAGCGGACTTTCTCCGCCAGCACGGCATCGAGGTGCTTATGAACGACGCTCGGGCGGTGTGGACTGACCGGGCGGCCATTGGCGACCTTGCCGCTGTCTCCGCCCGCAGCCGGGTCGGTGAGGGCGAGGCACTTCTCGACCCCACCGGCCTTGGCGCCTTCGTCGTCATGGAGTGGCGCGGCTAACACCTCCTGTTGATTGGCGGAATTGCGTGTTGATGTCGAAAAAGCGCTGCGCTTTTTCGCCATCGCTGCGTTCTATTGCCGCCGACCGGAGATGCCCATACTGGTCTCAGCTCTGCGTGCTTCTCATCCCGGCGGCGCATGCGCTGAAAAGTTGGCGTTTGAACGCTGCTTCGTCGGCTTCCCACAGAACGGTCATCGGGGGGCGGGTGGAGTCCGTGAGCGGAACCGATGCGCCGCGGTCGTCCTCGCCGTCGATGGTGACCTGCACTGCCTGGAAAGTGGATCGCGTGGCGATCGATGGGTTGATGGCGATGGCCATGGCGATGGGGTCAGGAAGGTCATAGCCAGCCAGGCCCGTGTTCAGGCAGTATTCGGCGACGACCCGGTTGATTTCGTGAACGAAAGAACCGAGTGATCCGAGCGTGCGGAGGTGCGCCTGCTCTGGTGGGGTCATCACGGCGAACTGACGGGAGATATTCCAGCCGACAAGCGTTTTGACGCCGGGCGCCGCGCACACCACTTCCGCCGCCTCCGGGTCGCACCAAAAGTTGAACTCGCCGTGGGTGTTCACGTTGCCCACGAGATCCGGGGCGCCCCCCATGATGTACGTGTGCTCGAATCGCGTAAGAAGCAATGGATCGTGAGCGAGGGCGGCGGCGATATTGGTAAGTGGACCTAGGGTTACGAGTGTTCGCTGACCTCCTCCCGCAATGGCAAGCGCGCAGAGGGTCATGACTGCATCGGTGCCCGTCGGCTGCGTCGTTGCGGGCGGCAGGTCAATGTCGCCCATGCCATCTTGGCCATGAACGAACTGTGCAGTCTCCAAAGGTCGACTCGCCGGGCCGTCGTGGCCGACATAAACAGGCACGCTGGGTCCGCCGACAGCGACGCATCGCTCAACGGTCAGGAGCGCATTGTTGACCGCCATTGGGAGTGGCACGTTGCCGGCCACGACGGTGATCGCCTCGACGGTGACATCGGGATGCATGAGCGCCATCACGAGCGCGACGGCGTCGTCGGACGCCGTATCGGTATCAATAACAATCGTGCGGGTCATGAGCATCGACGGTAGCGGTCGGGCGCCGCCCGCTCGCCGCTTCCCATCACCACCAAACGGTCGCTGTGGGCCAATCCCAATCTGCGGCGTGGGGGGGTCTGAACCCAACCGGCCTTGCTCTGAACCCGACTCCGGCAGAAAATGCTGCTGACGGCCAAATTTGCCCGGGTTGGGTTCAACAACTACGGGGTTGGGTTCACCAACTACAGGGTTGGGTTCGCAGAAATGTCGATCCGTCTCCGCAGGAGTTGGGGGCGGTCGTGGACCGCCGGTCGACAGCGGGTCGAGGCCGGGTCAGCGCGCCGGGCGGAGAGTGACGGTGGAGATGGGGCCGCGTTGCACGCTGGCGATCGTTGGTCGGCGGCGTCCGAACAGCCACACGGCGCTCTCGGCCGATGCTTCGAGGTTGGCCAGCCACTGCGAGTTTCCCCGCACCGTGGACACCCGAATGGTGTCGCCCAGGCGGGCGGCTACGAGCGGCACTCTGCGCACTTTGCCCGACTTGCGGCCCGTCGTCTCCACCACCACGACCCCCAACCCAATGGGGAGCGGAGATCCGACGCCGGCCTGAATCCACGGACGGGCCACGGCATTCAAGGCAGCGAAGGACGATCGGGCGGCGGTTGAAGAAGGCACCCCCTGGTCAACGCCGCGATCTCCTCAATCCTTCCGCTGACGGGTGTGGCGTGTGGCCGGGCTGGTCGACGGTCTGTAGGGTCGGGCGGTATGAGTGAGCCGACCCTTGACGCCCTGCTGATCGAGAACCGCACGTTTCCCCCTCCGCCGTCGTTCACGGCTAACACCCTGCTGGACGACCGGCGTTTCTATGACGAGGCAGCGAATGATTGGCAGGCCTTTTGGGCCCGTCAGGCCCGTGAGCTCGTGAGCTGGACGAAGCCGTTCACGAAGGTGCTCGATTGGCAGCTTCCGTTCGCCAAGTGGTTCGAAGACGGTGAGCTGAACATCAGCACTAACTGCCTTGATCGTCATGTGGCGAATGGGCTGGGCGACCGCGTGGCGTTCTATTTCGAAGGCGAGCCCGGCGACACGCGAACCATTACGTACGGTGATCTTCTCGATGAGGTGCAGCGTTTCGCCGCCGCCCTACGGGCGCGGGGCGTGAAACGTGGTGATCGCGTGGCGATCTACATGCCGATGATTCCCGAGGCCGCTGTTGCCATGTTGGCCTGCACGCGGATCGGGGCCGCCCATTCGGTGGTGTTCGGTGGCTTCTCGTCGGATTCATTGCGTGACCGGATTAACGACGCCGCGGCCACCGCCGTGATCACCGCCGACGCCGGGTATCGCCGTGGCGCGCCGAGCGCGCTCAAGGTCAACGTTGATGCTGCGCTTGTCGACTGCCCCTCGGTGCACTCGGTCGTCGTGATCAACCGTTGCGATACGGATGTGACGATGATGGAAGGCCGAGACGTGTGGTATCACGACGTCATGGAAGCGCAACCGGTGGGGACGACCCTCGCCCCAGAAAGTATGCACGCAGAGGATCTGCTGTTCATTCTCTACACGTCGGGCACCACCGCCCAGCCCAAAGGCATCATGCACACCACGGGTGGCTTCATCACCCAGGTGGCGTTTACCCATAAATACGTGTTCGATCTGCACCCCGAGACCGACGTGTACTGGTGCTCTGCCGACGTGGGTTGGGTGACCGGTCACAGTTACGTGGTCTACGGACCTCTGGCCAATGGCGCCACCAGCGTGATGTACGAGGGCACGCCAGACACGCCGGGCAAAGATCGTTGGTGGTCGCTGATCGATAAATACAAGGTCACGATCTTTTACACCGCGCCTACGGCGATTCGCACCTGCATGAAGTGGGGCGACGGAGAACCGCTCAAGCACGATCTGTCTTCGCTTCGTCTCCTCGGATCAGTTGGTGAACCCATCAATCCCGAAGCGTGGATTTGGTACTCCGAACACATCGGCGGCGGGCGCTGTCCCATTGTTGACACCTGGTGGCAGACCGAGACGGGCGGCATCATGATCTCGCCGCTACCTGGAGTTACGGTCACCAAACCCGGCAGTGCCACGTTTCCTCTGCCGGGGATTGGGGCCGAAGTCGTCGATGAGGCCGGAAATCCACTAAGAGTTGGTGGCGGCTATCTCACGCTGAGTCATCCGTGGCCGTCGATGCTGCGGGGAATCTACGGTGATCCAGAAAGATATATGTCCACATACTGGTCAACGTACGAGGGTCGCTACTTCGCCGGTGATGGGGCCAAGCTCGACGACGACGGGTACCTCTGGTTGTTGGGTCGCGTGGACGACGTCATGAACGTAAGTGGACATCGTATTTCCACCACCGAAGTGGAATCAGCGTTGGTCGATCACCCGAGCGTGGCCGAGGCCGCGGTCGTCGGCGCCAATGATGAGCTGACCGGCCAGGCAGTCATTGCGTTTGTCACGCTGAAGGGGGGCAACGCCCCGAGTGCTGAGCACGGTGAGTTACTGCGCAAGCATGTCTCGGGCAAGATCGGGCCGATTGCTCGGCCGAAGCAGATCGTGTTTACCGATGATCTTCCGAAGACCCGTTCGGGAAAAATCATGCGTCGTTTGCTGCGTGACATGGCCGAGGGCCGCCAACTCGGCGACACCACCACTCTGAGCGACCCCAACGTGATGGCGGCGATCAAGGCCCGCGCCGCCGAGTCGCCGACGGAAGAATGAGGGCCCTAGCTCCGAGCTGTTGCCAGGATTGCCGCACGGACCGCCCGGGGGTTTTCGCTCATCATGGAATGGCCGGTGTCGGCCAACTCAATGACCCGTGCATTAGTAAGCGCGCTCGCTATAGCCCGACCGCCCCTTGGTGGCGTCATCTTGTCGCCCAGGCCGATCATCACCGTGGCGCGGCATGTTGCTGCGGTGGCGGCGGCCGACGCTCTTGAGTATGCAGCGCACGCCTGAAAATCCGTAGCAAGCACTCCCGGCGGCGAATTCTCAACCAAGGCACGGGCTCCGCCCAGCATCCACAAACCAGGCGTGGGGTTGAGCCCGATGTGGGCGGGTTTGGCGTGCCCCCAGGCGGCCATCAGCGCGGCGGCAAATGCGAGGTCGTGAGCGGCACCGTTGACGAGGTCGGGATGGACCGGCAAGGACGTCGATGTTCCGCACAGCGTGATGGAACTGACGCGCGCGGAGTAACGGCTGGCCAGCTCAAGGGCGATGAACGAGCCCATCGAATGTCCGACGACGTGGACGGAGCCGAACGTGGCGACGTCGATGAAGCGGGCCACCCAATCAGCCATCGTCTCGATCGAAACGAGGGCGTTTCCGTCGCTTCGGCCGTGACCTGGCAGATCGACGGCGACGGCACGAATGCCCCGGTGGGCGAGATACCGGGTCTGCAGCTGCCACACCGTGGCATCCATTCCCGCACCGTGGATGAGAACGACGACCGGACCGGTGCTGGCGAGTTCAATGCCACCGGTGGAGGCATGAACGCGGACACCGTCGACGTTGATTATCATCGCTGGCTCTCCTTCAACGCCCGCTCAAGGTCTTCGATGATGTCGTCGGGATCTTCCAAGCCGACGGACAGTCGGATCAGATCCTCGCTGATCCCCCCCGCCTCCAGTTGTTGCGCACTGAGCTGTCCGTGGGTCGTCGAGCCGGGATGAATCACCAGCGTCTTGGCATCGCCAACGTTGGCGAGGTGGGTAGCGAGTTGTACCGCTTCGATGAACTTGCGCCCCGCATCACGGCCTCCCTTCACTCCGAAACTGAGGACGGAACCACATCCCTTGGGATAGAGGCGCTGGGCGAGGTCGAAGTCCGGATGGCTCGGGACCCGCGGATGCTTCACCCATGTCACGGCATCGTTGTGCGCCAACATCTCCAAGACGACGTCGGTATTGGAGACGTGGCGGGCCATCCGCAAGGGAAGGGTTTCGATTCCTTGCAGGAGGGCGAAGGCGTTGTGGGGGCTCAGGCATGCGCCAAAGTCGCGTAGACCCTCGGAGCGCGCTCGCATGCCCAGGGCCGACGGACCAAATTCTTCGGCGAAGACGATTCCGTGGTAACCGGCATAGGGCTCCGTGAGCGTGGGGAACTTGCCGGACGCCGTCCAGTCGAAACGCCCTCCGTCGACGATGACTCCACCCAACGCCGTGCCGTGGCCGCCGAGGAACTTGGTGACGGAGTGCAGCACGATGTCTGCACCATGCTCGATGGGCCGGATGAGATACGGCGTGGAGAACGTGGAGTCGACCATCAGTGGAAGCGCGTGGGCGTGGGCAACGTCGGCGATTGCCGCAATGTCCATCACTTCGATTCCCGGGTTCCCCAGTGTCTCGCCGTAAAAAAGCCTGGTGTTTGGTCGGATTGCCGCGGTGAATGC
>JAYVSS010000300.1:0-2079 GCA_043775075.1 Acidimicrobiia bacterium | reverse complement strand
GATGGCGCGAAGTTAAAGAACGTTGCCGTCACCATCTGCGCGCTTACTGCTCCCATCGCCGCTGAGCGCGAGGCAAAATAGTGCTGACGACCAGTCAGGCCGATGGCGTCGTAGATCGGCGAACCGTGGGGCGTGAAGTACGTCATCCCGTGAATCGGCTCCAACGTCATCCACGTGCGGCGGGCAATGGTGGGATCAAAAGCGACGGTCACCGATCAACCATGACACACGGAGTCGTCAAAAAGGAAAGACGAAATTGCGCCCCTGCTTCGCCAATGGACGAACGTCAACCACGGCATCAAGGTTGAGCGGGCCGTATAAGTGGGGAAACCGTTCGTCAGATTGCGGTGCTTCAGCCGGCGGCTCCCATTTGATTTCCGCAGTGCATTGCGTCTCGTCGACCTGAAGGAGGGCGAGGTCGGGCACGTCGCTATAGAACCGGGACGCCGTTCGTAGGACTTGGTCGGCCGTGGACAAATGAATGAAGCCTTCCGATATGAGCGAAAAGACCGTGTATTCGTCGAGGAGTTGGGCGTCCGTCCACGCCTTCTCCGTCGTAATGTGAAAAATCACAGCGCTCTGTCCTATCGGGCGGTGGAGCGGGCGGGGTTGCGACCAGTAACGAGCCAACACGCTCCCGGAACGTGAGCCCCGGTGTCGGACCACTGCTGTTGCAACACCCGGCGGGCCACGACGCGCGCCTTCTCAATCGTTGCTTCGTCGGCGCCGCCGAGCATGCGCGCGGCGATGCCGATGCGAAGGGTGCCGTCGAGAACTTCCTCAAAGTCGTTCGAACCGAACAACAACATCGTCCGCATGCACGGCTCGACCGCCACGTCGGCCCAGCCGGCATCGGAAAGAATTGCCGCCGTTCGAACCGGGTCGGCAAACGCGAACGGGCCGGGGGCGAACGGGTCCGGCGGTGGTCCGGCCGCAAACAGCGGAGCGAGCTCGCGCCCGAGGTCGCTCATCCACCCGTTTTCTCGGGGCGACTGCCAGCACACAAAGGCGAGACGCCCCCCCACTTTGGTAAGCGCGCGGATATTTACGAAGGCAGCGACGGGGTCGGCGAAGAACATGACGCCGAACCGCGAGTACACGGCATCAACCAGACCGCCGATTTCATCACCAATGACGGTCTGCGCGTCGCCGACCATTGCGTTGGCGTGAAGGTGTCTGGCCGCTTTCAGCGAGGCCGCGGCCACAACCGTCATCGACGTGCTGATGTCGAGGCCCACGACTCGACCGGTCGGCCCGACGGAGCTCGCCAATTCCATCGTCGTGGCGCCACACCCACAGCCGATATCAACAACCGACTCGCCCGGCTGGATCGCAATGGCATCGAGAACAGCCTGCCCGAGCGGTTGCAACTGGCGATCCATGATGGCTTGCAATTGAACCCACGCCTCCCCACCGGAGCGCGACCAATACTCGGCTTGCTGCTCGTTGCCCGACTCCGGCTTCACGTGGTCCACGGTTTCGTCCTCTCAGTTGGATTGGCAGGCGCCACAGCCATCACAGCGCAGTGACGGCAATCTTGGTGCGATGGATCGGACGAGCGGTGATCTCACGCAGTTCGCCTCGCAAGAAGTGCGCCGCAGCGCTCACGATTTCGACCTCGGCAAACGTGCCCGCCGGAAGAGCACGAAGCTCGCCATCTGGTCCACGGTAGGGGAAATGCACGAGCTTTCCCTGCTTTGTACGCGCGCTGGTGATCGACGCATCCTTCTTTGACGGTCCTTCCACCAGTACTTCCTCGATTCGACCAACTCGTTCTGCGTGCTTACGAGTTGCGCTGCGCTCAAGCACGTGATTAAGGCGCTGGAAACGCTCGGACACGACGACGGCAGGGATGAAACGCTCCGTCATTTCCGCCGCTCGGGTACCCACGCGGGGAGAGAATTGGAAGGGGTAACAGCTATCAAACTCGGCCGCCGCGGCAACCTCAAGAGTTTGTTCGAAATCATCATCGGTCTCACCCGGGAAGCCCACGATGATGTCGCTGGTGACGCACAGGTCATGAACCGCCGCTCGCGCCTCGACAAGTTTTTCCAGGTACCGAGCGGCGGTGTATCCGCG
>JAYVSS010000299.1:0-5529 GCA_043775075.1 Acidimicrobiia bacterium | reverse complement strand
CACGGGCTCGGCATCGGCTGCGGCCACTGCGGCCGCCGATCCGAGTGCGCTCAACCTGATCATCGGAATCGGTCCGAAGCTTCACGAAGAACTCAATGCTGCTGGCATTTTCACCTTCCAGCAGCTGGCCGATCTCACAGACGAAGAGATCACCGCCCTTGACGAGAAGGTCACCCGTTCGGCTGACCAGATCACCGATTGGCGTCAGCAAGCCCAGGAAATCCTCGCGGGTATCTGGGACCGCGATACAAAGAACAACAGCTGAGACGAGAGACGAACGCATGGGTCAGAAAGTAAACCCCTACGGTTTCCGCCTCGGTATCACGACCGACTGGAAGTCCCGCTGGTTCAGCGAGAAGGACTACAAGTCGTACCTGATCGAGGATTACAAGATCCGTCATTTCTTGACGACGGAACTCGAACGGGCCGCCGTGAGCCGGGTAGAAATCGAACGTACCCGTGATCGGTTGCGCGTCGACGTGCACACCGCTCGCCCGGGCATCGTGATTGGACGCAAAGGGGCCGAGTCACAGCGCCTCACTGCGGGCCTGGTGAAAATCACCAGTAACCCGAAGGTGCAGCTCAATATCGTCGAGATTAAGCAGCCCGAACTCGATGCCGCGCTCATTGCGCAGGGCGTCGGTGATCAGCTTGCTGGTCGGGTGAGCTTCCGTCGGGCTATGAAGCGCGCCGTGCAGACTGCGCAAAAGGCTGGTGCTATTGGCATCAAGGTCCAGTGCAGCGGACGCCTCGGCGGCGCCGAAATGAGCCGTAGCGAGTGGTACCGCGAGGGCCGCGTGCCGTTGCATACCCTGCGTGCCGACATTGACTATGGCTTCCGTGAGGCTAAGACGACCTACGGTCGTATCGGCGTCAAGGTATGGATCTATAAGGGTGACATTCTCCCGTACAAGACCGCTGCGGTCGACGACAAAGCGGCTCGCGAAGCAGCGTTGGCCGCCGGCGAAGCACTAGGTGTGGCTCGCCCTAAGCGAGTGATTTCTGCCGGTGGCGGACGTCGTAAGGAAGAAACGATTGACGAAGCTGCGCCTGTGGTTGCTGCTCCGCTCTTGAGCGAAGCCGATCCAGATCTTGAGCGTCGTTTGAATGAAGAAGAAGAGATGGAGCGTCGTGCCCGTTCAGCGAGCGAGACCCCCCATTTCCGTTCCGGTGACGAGTGAGAGAGGGGTCTGAATCATGTTGATGCCCCGTCGTATGAAGCACCGCAAGCAGCAGCGCGGCCGCATGACTGGCCAAGCTAAGGGTGGTGCCGAACTCAACTTCGGTGACTACGGAATTCAGGCGCTTGAGCCGGCGTGGATTACCGCGCGCCAAATCGAAGCAGCCCGAATCGCCATGACCCGCCGGGTCAAACGTGGCGGGAAAATCTGGATTTGCGTGTTCCCGGACAAGCCCGTGACCGAGAAGCCAGCCGAAACCCGCATGGGTTCAGGCAAGGGCAACCCGGAGCGCTGGGTCGCTGTCGTGAAGCCCGGTCGAATCATGTTTGAGATGAGCGGTGTGACCGAAGAGTTGGCCCGCGAGGCCCTGAACCTGGCGATCCAAAAGCTCCCTATTCGTGCCCGCGTGATCTCCCGGGAGGAAGCACTGTGAGCAAGCGCATTGCCGCGTTCGTTGAATTGGCCGACGCTGAACTTGTCGCCAAGCTCGGCGAACTCAAAGAAGAATTGTTCAATCTGCGTTTTCAAGCGGCGACCGGAGTGCTGGAAAACAGCTCACGGCTCGGTGTTCTGAAGCGTGACGTGGCTCGGGTCAATACCTTGCTGCGAGCCCGAGAAATCGCTGCTGCCGAGTTGCTCTCGGCAGGGAAGAAGTGAGCGCCATGAGCGAAGCCACAGTGCCAGGAGCGGCCGCCGAAGAGACGGCCCGCGAAAACCGCCGCAAGGTCCGCGAAGGACTCGTTGTTAGCACGAAAATGGACAAGACGATCATCGTCTCGGTCGTTGAGCGTGTTCGTCACGAGCGGTATTCCAAGACCATTCAGCGGACCCAGCGTCTTCATGCCCACGACGAGAACGGCGACGCCAAACTCGGCGACCGCGTCCGGCTGCAAGAAACCCGTCCGTTGTCAAAGACGAAGCGCTGGCGCCTCGTTGAAGTTGTGGAGCGTGCCCGATGATCCAGACCGAATCTCGACTCCGTGTCGCCGACAACACCGGCGCCAAGGAAGTCTTGTGTATCAAGGTGCTCGGCGGAACCCGTCGGCGCTATGCCTCGATTGGTGATGTGTTCATCGCCGCGGTGAAGGACGCCATCCCTGGCGGCACCGTCAAACGCGGTGAAGTTGTGCGCTGTGTGGTTGTCCGGGTGAAGAAGGAGCGTCGTCGTAAGGACGGCTCCTATGTCCGCTTCGACGACAACGCCGCCGTCATCATTAACGACAAGCTCGAACCGCGTGGCACCCGTATCTTTGGCCCTGTGGGCCGTGAATTGCGAGACAAGAAGTTCATGCGCATCGTGTCGTTAGCCCCGGAGGTGATCTGAGTGTCCGGAATGAAAATCAAGAAGGGCGATCAGGTCATCGTGCTGTCTGGCAAGGACAAGGGCAAGACCGGCGCCGTCGTTGAGGCTCGTCCCGGCGATGGGACCGTCCTCGTTGAGGGACTGAACATCTCGAAGCGCCACACCAAGCCGACGAAGGCGGGAGAGAAGGGTGGCATCCTCGACAAGCAGATGCCGCTCAACGTGTCCAACGTGGCCATCGTCACCCCCGACGGCAAGCCGTCGAGGATTGGCTACAAGATCAAAACCGACGGCACCAAGGTTCGTGTCGTCAAGCGCACGGGAGCGGAGCTGCCATGAGCACGTCCACCATCACCACCGCCATGCCGCGCCTCAAGGCGCAGTACAACACGGTGCTTCGGGCCCAGTTGAAGGAAACCCTCGGGTTGGCCAACATCATGCAGGTCCCTCGATTCGAAAAGATTGTGATCAACGCTGGCGTCGGCCGCGCCACCGTGCAGCCTTCGCTGCTCGAAGGCGCGATCACCGACCTGACGAAGATCACCGGACAGAAGCCCACGGTGGCCAAGGCGACGCAGTCGATCGCCGGTTTCAAACTCCGTGAAGGCAACGCCATCGGTGCGAAGGTCACCCTGCGGGGTGATCGCATGTGGGAGTTCTTCGACCGTCTCGTGTCGTTGGCGATTCCCCGCATACGTGACTTCCGCGGACTCAACCCGAAGAGTTTCGATGGCCGGGGCAACTACACCTTCGGCATCGTCGAACAACTCATCTTCCCGGAGATCGAGTACGACAGGATCGATACCACTCGCGGATTCGACGTCACCATTGTGACCACCGCCCGCACTAACGCTGAAGGTCGCGCTCTGCTTGACGCCTTCGGTTTTCCGTTCAAGCGCGAAGGGCAGAGCTGATTCAAATGGCAAAAAAAGCGTTGATCGAGAAGTCGCAGAAGACTCCGAAATTCAAGGTTCGTGCGTACACCCGCTGTCAGAAGTGTGGCCGTCCTCGAGCGGTGTTCAAGCAATTCGGCCTATGCCGGATCTGTCTTCGTGATCTGGCTCATGCAGGGGAAATCCCCGGCGTGACGAAGGCGAGCTGGTGATCAAATGACTGAATTTCTGTGCTCCTTTGGAGGTGCATCATGACGATGACTGACCCCATCGCCGACATGCTCACCCGTATTCGCAATGCGAACACGGCCAAGCACGACACGGTGAAGATGCCGTCTTCGAAGCTCAAGGAAGCGCTCGCCAAAATCCTCGCTCGCGAGGGCTATATCGGCGCCGTGACCATCAAGGTCAACGAGGGCAAGCCGGGCTCCACGCTCGAGATTGTTCTCAAGTATTCCGATTCGCGGGTCCGGACTATCACCGGTATACAGCGAGTGAGTAAGCCAGGGCTTCGCGTGTACAAGCCTGCCGATAACCTCCCACGGGTTCTCGGTGGCCTGGGCGTTGCCGTTCTCTCAACCAGCCAAGGGCTCCTGACCGACCGCGAGGCGCATAAGCGCCGCGTGGGCGGCGAAGTCCTCTGCTACGTGTGGTGAGGTAACCATGTCCCGAATTGGCAAAGCCCCTATCGCTATTCCCGGCGGTGTGACCGTCACGATTGCTGGCGATCAACTGTCCGTCAAAGGTTCCAGGGGCGTTCTCGCCCGGACGATCCCGGCCGACATCTCCGTGCGTGAAGACGCGGGCATGCTCCTGGTGGAGCGGGCCAACGACGAGCGCTCGGCGAAGGCCCTTCATGGCCTGACCCGTACGTTGGTGTCCAACATGGTGGTTGGAGTTTCCACCGGGTTCTCCAAGGAACTGGAGATCATCGGTGTTGGCTATCGCGCCGCGGCACAGGGCCCCACGAAGCTCGAATTGGCGCTCGGTTTCAGCCATCCGGTCTTCGTTGAGGCGCCAGCCGGCATCGAGTTCGAAGTGCCGGCGGCCACCAAGGTTGTCATCAAGGGCACGGACAAAGAGCTAGTCGGCCAGGTGGCCGCCAACATCCGAAAGATCCGCAAGCCTGAGCCCTACAAGGGCAAGGGTGTCCGGTACGCAGGTGAGATTGTCCGCCGCAAGGCGGGCAAGGCCGCCAAGAAGTAACGAAGCGAGTACGTCATGCCCACAGCAACGCAAAAGAAACAACAAGCCCGCCTTCGTCGCCACGCCCGGGCCCGCAAGAAGGTGCACGGTTCAACCGCGCGCCCGCGTCTTGCGGTATTCCGTTCTAACAAGCACATCGTGGCCCAGGTGATCGACGACGCCACGGGCAAGACGCTGGCCGCGGCATCGTCGCACGAAGCCACGATCAAAGGCGATGGCGCCACCGGCAACAGAACGGCGTCGGCCAAGGTCGGCGCACTGATTGCCGATCGGGCCAAGGCCGCTGGAGTGTCCAAGGTCGTCTTCGACCGTGGCGGATTCATTTATCACGGCCGCATTGCTGCGGTCGCAGAAGCTGCTCGCGCAGCAGGACTGGAGTTCTGAGATGGCTGCGCTGAATCGTCGCCCGAGCGTGCACACCACTGAAGGAGGGATCTGACATGGCCGGGGAACGCGAACGCGATCGCGAGCAGCAGAGCCGCACCGGGGATCCGAACCTCGAAGAGCGTGTCATTCATATCAACCGCGTGGCCAAGGTCGTCAAGGGCGGTCGTCGCTTCAGCTTCACTGCGCTCGTCGTCGTCGGCGATGGCAAGGGCCGCGTTGGCCTGGGGTACGGCAAGGCCAAGGAAGTTCCGGCCGCTATCGCCAAGGGTGTTGAGGAGGCCAAGCGCAATTTGTTCAACGTGCCGCTGGCCGGGTCCACCATCACCCACCTCATCATCGGTGAGAAGGGCGCTGGTCGGGTTATGTTGAAGCCGGCCGCTCCCGGTACCGGTGTGGTCGCCGGCGGTGCTGCCCGCATCGTTCTTGAAGCGGCCGGGGTGCATGACGTCCTCGCTAAATCGTTGGGTTCGTCCAACCGAATCAACGTTGCTCAGGCCACAATTCAGGGTCTGCAGTCGTTGTTCACGCCGGACATGGTGGCCGAGCGTCGCGGTCTTTC
>JAYVSS010000298.1:0-2497 GCA_043775075.1 Acidimicrobiia bacterium | reverse complement strand
AGTTCGTCGTAGTGAAAGAAGCGGCCGTGATGGGTCACGGATTCCTCTCGCCAAATTCGGCGGATCACGTCGAGTGACTCGTTGAACATCGGAGCGCGGTCTTCACGCGCCACCCCGAACGCCTGATGTTCGCGCCGGTCGGGCGCCCCCAGACCGAACGCCGGGAGAAGGCGACCCGGACCGGCGAGCAGGGCGATCGACGCCAGTTCTTTGGCGACTAGCACGGGGCTACGGCCGGGAAGGACCATCACGCTCGTTCCCATCTTCAGCCGTTGCGTGCGCCCGGCGGTGTAAGCCATAAGCGCGCATGGGTCTGGGGCGTTGCCGTTCAGCCGCTCGCTGAACCACACCGAGTCGTAGTTCAGCCGCTCCAGATCGTCGATGAGCTGGGAGTACCCGGAACCATCTCCGGGAGCGTGGTCCAAACCCTGCGTACCAAGCCCATACCCAATGCGTATCTTCACGCTCTTTGTTCTATCGCCCTCCGGTAGCAACCACGGGGCGGGATCTTTGCCTGCTTCGCGCCCCGCCAACAATCTCGTGGCGGCCCTAACCTGAACTGTCATGCCGGTAAGTGCTGCCCCCGAACCCTCTCCCGTTGGCGATCCGTTCGCCCGGTTCCGCCTCGACGGGCGGATCGTCCTGATCACCGGTACATCGTCGGGAATCGGCGTGCGTTTCGCTCGGGTCCTGCATGCCGCCGGCGCGACCGTGGTGATGGCCGCTCGACGACTCGATCGCCTCGAAGCGCTGGCCGCGGAGCTGCCTGGTTCGGTGGCCATGAAGGCCGATGTGAGCCTCCCCGAAGAGTGCGTGGGGCTAGTGGACGAGGTGCTCGCCCGCTTCGGCCGCATCGATGTGTTGGTGAACAACGCCGGCACCGTGGCCTACGCCGCCCCTGAAGACGAGACGTACGAGGAGTGGCGGCGGGTCATGGCGCTCAACCTCGACGGTGCGTTTCTCCTGGCCCAACGCTGTGCCAAGGCCTGGATGATTCCGAACGGGGGAGTGATCGTGAACGTGGCGTCGATGCTCGGTCATGTCAGTTCGGGACAGATGACCCAGGCCAGCTACGCCGCGTCGAAGGGCGCACTGGTGAACCTCACTCGCGAACTGGCATGCCTGTGGGCCCGCAAGGGGGTGCGGGTCAACGCGCTGTGTCCGGGGTTTTTCGATTCCGAACTCACCAACGATCTGATCGAAGACACCGGTGGAGCGAAGTGGCTGCGCTCGAAAACACCGATGGGTCGCGTGGGCGCCGAGGGTGAGCTCGACGGCGCGCTGCTGTACTTATGTAGCGATGCCAGTTCCTACTTCACCGGTCAATCGTTGATCGTTGATGGCGGGTGGACAGCAGCGTGATCACGGGCGTGGTGGCGTCGATCCATCTTCGACGGGTGGCGTCGGCCCACATTCCGCGGGCTGTGGTGTCCATGGCCACGGACCGGTTGCCGCTTTCTCGTACCGATGGCTTGCGGTTCTGGAAGCTTCTCGGGACCGGCAGCGGGCAGACCTTTACCCCGCAGGACGCTGATCCCACCACGTGGGGGCTCTTCGCCGTGTGGGACTCCGTTGATGCCCTTCAACGCTTCGAATCGCGGTCGTCGGTGGTGCGGGCGTGGGCATCGGCGGAAGAGCAGTGGTCCGCCACCCTCCTTCCCCTTTCATGGAAGGGTTCGTGGTCGCGTCGCCATCCGTTCGACGGAGTGGTGCCAGGGGTGGATGTGCCCGGTCGGGCGATTGCCGCGATTACCCGTGCTCGGGTGAAGCCCAGGCAGTGGCGGGCGTTCGCCGCGGCGACGCCACCCGTGGCCCTGGCGGTGAATGGCACACCGGGTCTGCGGTACACGCTCGGAATTGGTGAGGCGCCGATCGGTCTTCAGGGCACGTTCTCAATGTGGGATTCCATGGAGGCACTTCGTACGTTCGCATATAAATCTCCAGAGCATCTGGTGGTCATGAAGCGCACGGAGGCCGATCGTTGGTACGCCGAGGAGATGTTCGCTCGGTTCGGTGTGCTCGAAACCGTGGGAACGATCGGTGGACGTGCCCTCTAACGTCCCCCTCATCGAGACGCCGTCTCTTGATCGTCTGCGCGCGTATGGCTGGTGGAGGCGATTGCCCGCCATGGGTGTGCTCGGTTTTGTTGTGGTGTTGGCGCTGCAGATCCCCTATCCATTGCTGGGTGAGGCCGGTAAGCGGATGGTCACTATGTGGTCGGTGGTGGCGTTCGTCTTTACATCGGGCCTGCACGCATGGTGGAGCCGCGGGCCCCGTGCCCTCGCCGCGCTCGTTGCGGTGGGCGTGGGTGGGGGATTGGTGGTGGAGGCCGTGGGTTCACGCACCGGTTGGCCGTTCGGGAATTATCGGTACACGTCGGTGCTCGGGTGGAAGATCGGCGGGGTGCCCATCGTGGTGGCCCTGGCGTGGGCGATGTTCGGTTGGTTGGCATTGCTCTGTGCACAGAGGGTCGGAGGTGGTTGGCGCGGCACAGTCG
>JAYVSS010000297.1:0-2365 GCA_043775075.1 Acidimicrobiia bacterium | reverse complement strand
TCCTCTTCGGTGCAATGGCTGTGGATCAACTCATCGTCCACGGATTCTGAAGCCCACGTTCGCTGTTGGCATGCTCCGGTTCCGGGCCGCCGCCCACCCGGAGCTCATCCTTATCATCGGCCGAAAGCAGAGTGAACTCCGTGTACCGCACTTTTACCAGTGGTTCTGTCACCCACTTCGGAACTCTTGACGGTTCACCGTCAACCGATAGCATCGCCGTGCTCGAAGAATCCTCGGGCCTCGTGACGCGTGCCGCCGGCGTGCTCTCGATGTCCGTCTCCCCGGAGAACCCATGTCGATAACCGCCTCTCCAGCCACCGCCGCCGCCGTTGAACAGGCGGCATTTTCTGGCGATGAATCGTTCGCCGCCGTGGAGTCCTGGCTCGCCACCACCGACCACCGCCGCCTCGGGCGCATCCACCTCGGGGCCACCCTGGTGCTCGGCGCCTTGGGGGCGATTTTGTTCGGCGTCGTGGCCCAACGGATCGACGCCGCAGTGCGCGGCGTTCTCGGGTCTGGCCGCTGGCTCGGCGACGACCCGCTCAAGGCTTTCTCCTTTGGCCGGATCCTCCCGGCGGCGCAAATGGGTCTCATCGTTGTCGTGGCCGGTCCGATGCTTCTCGCCCTGGCGTCGATCGTGATCCCCGGCCAAATCGGGGCCAATCGGCTGGCCTTTCCCCGTCTGTATTCCTACGTGGTGTGGTCGTACCTCGTGGGGGCCGCCCTGTTCGTGGTGGCCTTCGCCGTGGCCGACGGTCCGCCCACGGTCAATATCTTGGGCAGCAGCGCCGATCTGGTGAATGGCCAACAGGTCAATAAGGCCACCGACATGGTCATCGCCGCGCTGGCGATGATTGCGATGTCAACGCTGCTCGGCGCCATCAACATCTTCACCACCGTGCTCACCCATCGCCGGGCGGGCTTGAGCTTGGACTTGGTGCGCCCGTTCACTTGGGCGAGCTTCGTTACCTCTGCCGTTACGATCCTGACGACGCCGGTCTACCTCGTCGGATTGCTTCTCCTTTATATGGATCAGCACTTCGGCGGCACGTTCGGCGTCACCGAAGGCTCCGAAGTGGTGTGGAACCACATGATTCGCTTCAGCAGCCGCCCGGAAATGTTCCTCCTGCTCATCCCGGTGCTCGGTATCGTCGGCGAAATCGTCGTTTCACGTACGGGTCGCGCGCTGCTCGGCGGACCGGTGGCGGCTTATCTGGTTGGGTTGGCCGGGGCGTTCTCGCTGTTTGCCTGGCTCGGTGGAGCCACGGCCGGAGAGAGTTTCATTCAGCCGACCAGCCGTTGGTTCACGTCGCTGATCGTGGCCCCCGTCGCCCTACTGATTCTGGTGTGGCTGGGTTCGCTCGCCGGTGGCTTGAAGCCCGACGTGTCCCTTCTCGGCGTGATTGGTGTCCCCCTGCTTCTTGTCCTGGGTGCGGTCAACGTGCTCGTGGCTGGCGCTCGCGGGCTCAACGCGGGCCAGGGAACGTTCTGGACAATTGGCCAAGTGGTGTTGCTGGCGGTGGGTGTCCCGGTGCTCGCCGGGATCGCCGGGATCATCGAACTTTCGCCCATCGCGCTGGGGCGGGCGATGCCCAAGCCGCTCGCCGGCCTGGCCGTGCTCGCCGCTCTCGGTGGTGCCGCCTTCACCGTCCTCGGGTTTGCCGGGCTCGCCAATCGCGACGATCTGACAAAATCCGCTCCGTTTCTCAGCGCCGTGGTGCTCATCGGTGCGGTGTTGCTCGCCGGTGCTCTGGCCCTCATGCTCCTGGCCCTCCTCGGAGCATCTCGCTCGAACGGGTCAACTTCGATAGCCCACCTGCTGCCCTTCTCCGAGGAGACGAACTGATGGCTGCAACCCCTGACTCGATGCCCACCACGGGGCGCGCCACGACCCCGACGCTGGTCGCCTGTATGGCCGGTTTCGCGTCACTGGTAATGGCCGCCGCTGGTCTCGGTGGGGCCTACAGCTACACCCGCTACGCCATTCGGCGGGCCAATCCGGGTGAATCGTTCTTCCCGGCGGCGATGAAGTTCAACAACTACGCCGCCTTCATCCTGCTCTTCACCTTCGTGCTGGCGTCATTCTCGATCGGCTGGGCCGTGACCTCGCTCAAGGTCGGGAACCGTCGGTGGTCATCTCGAGGATTTGGCTTCGCCATCGTTTTGAACCTGGCGGCGATGAACATCATGTGGTTCATCGGGAGCGAATGGAAAGCCCCGGTGAACGCCCAGCCATGGTGGCTGCACGTCTACACCCTGTTGGCCTTTGCCGGCCTCGCCGCATTGATCGCCACGGTGGCCGGGGTTCTTGGCCTGGCCCGGGTTGTCACCGGTCAAACGAATGTCCAGCAGCCCCATTTGGCCA
>JAYVSS010000296.1:0-3788 GCA_043775075.1 Acidimicrobiia bacterium | reverse complement strand
ACCGAGAGGAATCCGTCGAGCAATCCGAGGCCGGCCCGCAAAACGGGGACGAGCAACGGACCCGGTGCCGCCATGCGATGCCCGGGGGCATCAAGGCCGGTTGGCGTGCGCACGGTCACGGAGTCCACGTGCAGCGTGCGCGTGGCTTCGTAGGCGAGCAGGGTGGCGATTTCCGCCACCGCCCGACGAAACACCGGTGATGGCGTGTGTTCGTCGCGCAGGACCGTGATGCGGTGGGCAACGAGAGGGTGATCGACGACGAGCAGGCTCATGAGCGGTCAACGGTAGACGGTCGACCCGCGCCCCAAATCGTCGCCCAGGGATCGCGCCCGAAGAATTCAGTGAGACTTCGCTACGGGCTTCGGCGCATCGCTCGACAAGCCTCGGCTGCGTAGATCGCGGACATGGGCGTCGGCTTCCTCGCCGCCCATGAGATACGGCACCGACGTGACCACGATGCCTTCACGGAACAACAGTGCCCCTTTCAGACGAAGCGCCGTCTGGTTATGCAGCGCCTGTTGATACCACTTGGTCACGACAAACTCGGGAATGACAACGGTGATGGTGTCGTTTCCCCAGCGCTTGTCGAGCTCCTCGATGTAGGCCACCACCGGTTCGACGAGTTCGCGATACGGCGAATGAATGACTTCGAGCGGCATCTGGATGCCGAACTCCTGCCACTGGCGTTGCATCTCTGCGGTCTGCTCTTCGTCGCTGGCCACACACACGGCGACGAGGTGCTGGGGACGAAGGGACTGGGCGTAGCTCAACGCCTTCAGCACGCCCCGATGCATGCGGCCCACGAGCACGACCACGGTCTGATCACCGTTGTACACGTTCACCATTTCGGGCGTCACCTTGAGCGAAGCCGCGACCTCGACGTAGTGCTTCTTCACCCGGGTGAAGATCCACATGACGAAGGGCACGAGAACGATCGGAATCCACGCGCCGGCGGTGAACTTGGTGATCGCCACGATGAGCAAAATGATGAAGGTGACGATGGCGCCGATGGTGTTGATCACCACACCGTTTTTCCACCCCGGCTCCTTGAGCTTGAGATGGTGGCGGACCATGCCCGTTTGACTGAGCGTGAAGGCGGTGAACACGCCGACGGCGTAGAGCGGAATCAGCAACGTGGTCACACCACCGAAGACCACCACGAGGATGCTTGACGCCACCGCCAGCACGAGCACCCCGTTCGAGAACACTAGCCGATCACCGAAGTTGGCGAACTGCTTGGGTATGTAGCCGTCTCGGGCAATGAGTTGGGCGAGGCGAGGAAAGTCGGCATAGGCCGTGTTCGCCGCCAGCGTGAGGATGGCGAACGTCGAGATCTGAAGCACGGTCAGGAGCAAACCCTTCCCAAAAACCACTTCGCCCATCTGGGCGATGGCGGTCTTCTTGGAACTCGGGAACGGCTTCGTCATCGAGGCCACGATGGCCGTGCCGAGGAACAGGGTGCCGAGGATCGTGCCCATGTAAATCATGGTGCGCGAGGCGTTGCGGGACTCCGGACGTTTGAATGCCGGGACGCCATTGGAAATGGCTTCGACACCGGTGAGAGCAACGGCGCCTGAGGCGAACCCCTTCAGCACGATGAACCATGAGAAGTTTCCGCCGATGAGATTGAACAGTCGCTCCTCAGGGAGACATGTCCCCTTGGCCGTGCCCTCCTCGATTCGCTTACAGAGTTCCAACGCGCCTTTGGTGTCGACGATGCCGAGCTTGTTGGTGAAGTGCTTGTAGAACGCCACCCCGAGGAAGAGCACGACCATCGAGATGTAGACGTAGACCGGCGGGGCAAACAGTGCACCGGATTCCCGCAGGCCGCGCAGGTTGGCCAGCGTCATGAGGCCAATGAGGAAGAGGCAGATAATGACTCGGTACTTGGCTAGCCCGGTGTCCAGGGAGATCAGAGCTTCAACGCCCGCAGTGATCGAGACCGCCACCGTGAGGATGTAGTCAATGAGCAACGAAGCCGCCGCCAGAATGGCCGCGCGCTCTCCCAGATTCTCGCGGCTCACGATGTACGAGCCACCGCCCGACGGGTACGCAAAGATCGTTTGGCGGTAGGAAACCACCACGATGACCAAGATGATGGCGACCGCAATAGCTATCGGGACCAGCTTCGACAGCCCAAGCGCCAGGCTGGCCGAGGCGCCCACGGCGGTCACGGCGAGAATCTCGCCGGTGGCATACGCGGTGGAGGAAATCGCATCCGAACTGAAGACCGGGAGGGCGATAGCGTTGGAAAGTCGCTGATGATCGGCCTGGTCGGAGGCGATCGGCTTTCCGACGAGGATGCGTTTAAGGGTGCTGGCCATTGGCCCAGACGCTACGCCTGCCGACGGGCGTTTCGTTGCATGTCAAGGCTTCTCGGCCGACCAATCACGGCGACGATCAAGGTGACCATCACTGTGCCTGCAGCGGTGACTGTCCCCCCACCCTCGCAAAGTGAAGCCTGCAGCTGTGCTGAACTGGGTCGATGCATGTGATCGTCGTGGGTTGTGGCCGGGTGGGATCGGGCCTGGCTCGTTCCCTGTCCGCTGAGGGTCACACGGTGGCCATCATCGATAAGGAAGAGCGGTCCTTCCGTCGCCTCCCTGCCGGTTTCACCGGTACCACGCACATCGGGCTCGGATTTGACCGTGACCTGCTCATAGCGGCCGGAGCCGAACGGGCGCAATCACTCGCCGCGGTCACCTCGGGAGACAACTCCAATATCTTGGCGGCCCGGATCGCCAAAGAAACCTTTGCCATCGAGAAGGTTGTTGCCCGCATCTACGACCCACGGAGGGCGGCAATCTTCCAACGCCTGGGGATTGCCACGGTGGCCACGGTGACGTGGACAACGGACCAAATCGAGCGTCGTCTGACCGGAATTCCAGCAGCCAATTGGACCGACGGATCAGGCACGGTTCGTCTGGTCGAGCAAACGCTTCCCCTGGCCTGGGCCGGGAAGAAGCTTGAGCTGCTGGCCGAACCGGGCCGGGTCGCCGTAGCGGCCGTCTCCCGCGGCGGAGCGGCGCAGGTCGGCGCCGGTTCTCTGATCGGCCAGGAGGGTGACATTCTCCATTTGATTGTGGCCAACGATGCCTCCGCCGACCTCGCCGCCAAGCTCGCCCACGGGCCCGCGGCCCACTAGCGCATTCCGATCGAGGACACATCATCATGAAAGTTGCAATCGCTGGAGCCGGGGCCGTCGGCACCTTTATCGCCACGGATCTGGCGGCCGCGGGGCACGAAGTGCATCTCCTGGAGCGCGAAGCCAAAGTCGTGAGCCGCCTGCAGCCGTCAGTCAATGTGCACTGGCACACGGTGGATGCCTGCGAGTACGACTCTCTCAACAGCGTGGGGCTCAGCGACGTAGACGTCATGGTCGCCGCCACCGGCGACGACGAGGACAACCTGGTGATTTCGCTGCTGGCCAAGCAGGAGTTTGCCGTACCCAGGGTTATCGCCCGAGTAAACAACCCGAAGAATCACTGGTTGTTCGACGAGTCATGGGGGGTCGACGTGGCGGTGTCCACGCCCCATTTGCTCACTGCGTTGGTCGAGGAGGCAGTGTCTGTCGGCTCGCTCGTGCGGTTGCTGAACCTTGACGGCGGCGCTCGACTAGTGGAGCTGACCCTGGCCGGAACCTCCCCCGCCGCCGGTCGCAACCTGGCCGATCTCGCGGTCCCACGCGATGCGTCGATCGTGGCCGTCATCCGGAACCGCCACGTCATCGTTCCGCGAGGCGATACCGTGCTCGCCGTTGGCGACGAAGTGATCGCGCTCGTGACCGG
>JAYVSS010000295.1:0-3762 GCA_043775075.1 Acidimicrobiia bacterium | reverse complement strand
CCACCGACATCATTGACGTCGGCAGTCCGTTCGACTTCAAACGCCAGGGTCTGCTGTACTGCGCGGCGCACCTCCCCGATCCGCGCACGGATCGATACGAGCGGGCAATGCACGACGAACTAGCCCGATTGCTTACTGCCGCGGGGGGAAGAACGCTGGCGCTGTTCACCAGCTGGAAGGGCATGCGCGCCGCCGCCGAGGCTATGAGCTCAAGGTCCCTCCCCTTCCGCATTCTCACTCAGTCCGAACTCCCCAAACCGATGTTGACGAAGGTCTTTGCCGAGGACGAAACGTCGTGCCTGTTTGCCACCATGGGCTTCTGGCAGGGCATCGACGTTCCGGGCCGGGCGCTGTCGATGGTGGTGATCGACAAGCTGCCGTTTGCTCGTCCCGACGAACCTCTCCTGGTGGCTCGGCGCGAGAAGTTGGGCGATGCTGCGTTCCGCCTTCTCGATCTACCACGCGCCGCCATGTTGCTCGCGCAAGGGTGTGGCCGGCTGATTCGCACTTCGACCGATCGCGGCGTGGTCGCCGTGCTTGATCCGCGCCTGAACACGGCGAAGTCCTACAGGTACGAACTCCTCGCCGCCCTTCCTCCGATGCGGCGCACCAGACACCGCGGCGACGTTGAAGCCTTCCTGGCCGAAATCACGGAGACCGCCGAATAGCACGTGCACGTAGTACGGATGACTGTCGGGTAGATCACCGTTGCAATGTTGGAGTACAACGGTGCAATGCCTTTGCTCCGTGGATTTCGTTCGCTCGTCGATGACGCATCAACGCGTATCCGCACGTTGTCGGTAACCGAGGCAGCGGCGAAACTCGACGACCCGGCCGTCTTGTTCGTCGATCTTCGTGATCTGCGCGAACTTGAACGCGAAGGCATGGTTGCTGGGGCATTCCATGCCACCCGGGGCATGTTGGAATTCTGGGTTGATCCGCAGAGTCCGTACTACAAGCCCATTCTTGGCGAAGGACGCGAACTGGTTCTGTACTGCGGTGGTGGTTGGCGCTCGGCGCTGGCCGCCGACACATTGCAGAGTATGGGCTTCACGCCCGACGAGGTGTGTCACGTGGACGGCGGATTTGCGGCCTGGAAGGCGGCCGGTCTGCCGATCGTCGAAAAGGAAACAAAAGACGGCGGCCGCTAAAAACTCGCGCGAGTTTTTGTCACACCCCCAAGTGCATAGTGATCGCACCACTTCCCCGGTGAGACGTACCGTCCCCAACTAGCCGTTGGCGGTCCTCGCAACATCGAAGGAGCCACCGTGGCTCAGAGTTCTCCCCTCCGCATCACTGCTGCACCCCACGCCGGGCGAGTCCGCCCCGGTCGACCGTACCCCATCGATATTCCGCAACACGCGGCCGACGAAATCGTTCCGCGATTCGCGTCGATGGCCGCGGGCATCGTGTTGCTCCTCCTTGACGATGACCGCATCCCGATGGTGGGAATCTCCATCGCCGATGCTCCACGCAACGAATTCGAGCCAATCATCGATCTGCTCGCCCAATTGCGAGACGGGCGACTGCACTCGGTGATACTCGGCGTCCTGAGCACCGACGCATGCATCGACGACGAGCCGTTTGTGTTTGGCGACTCACGCCTCGAAACCGGTGAGCGCCTGGCCGTGGAAGCAGCAACCGTGCATGCCTGGGCGGAATTCTCCCGTCGCCTTGATCTTCTCGGGCTCACCCTGCTCGACGTGATTGAGTGCACGCCGTCAAGCTGGGCATCGGTCCACGCCCCGCGGGCTCTGTACGGCGGCGGTCCCCGCCTCGGTAATCGTCCGCCGTCTTCACGAACCCGTCATGGACGCGCCAGTTCCGCCAGTTGATCGTCCAGTGCGTCCGGCATCGAGAAGGACGGCGAATAACTCGCTTTCGCTGATTCGAAAACGACGCAGTGACCGGGCGAGGTCGCTACGCCGGTCGGTAGGCCGGAAACTGCGGAGCGCGCTTTTCCAGAAAGGAAGCCACGCCTTCTTTGAAGTCAGGCCGCGTGAACGACGCCGTCATGACTCGGACCGCTTCGGCTTCAGCTTCTGGAAGCGTGCGGTGGTAATCGCTATAAACCTGCTGCTTCATCACCGCCCAGCTTCCCGGGCTCGCGGTCGTGGCCAGCGTGGTGGCGTAGGCCATGACCTCGTCCAAGAATGTCTCCGGCGCGAAAATCTGATTGACCAGACCGATCCGCAACGCCTCCTCGGCCAAGATGACCCGACCGGACAGCAAAAGGTCCATCGCGTGCCCGGTGCCAACCACCCGCGGAAGGGTCCAGGACATACCCCACTCGGCGATCAAACCCCGCTGGGCAAACGACGTCGTCAGCTTGGCGCCAGCGGCAGCGAACCGGACATCGCACATCAGCGCCTGGGCAAACCCCATTCCGGCACACGCCCCATTGATGGCGGCGATCACTGGCTTGGGAACCGTGGTCGTGAACCAGTGATGGTTCGTGCGGTCCGCCACCTCGGCCACCCTGTCGGCCGGTATCGAGGCAGCGGCAGCTTTACCAGCACCAGCAGCTTCACCGGCACCAGCATCAGCATCAGCACCGGCACCACTCAACGCCGCGAGCGAGCCCATGTCTGCGCCGGCGCACCAGGCCCTCCCCGCTCCGGTCACCACGATCACTCGCACCGCCGGATCATCAGCACAGGCCCGCAACAATGCGAAGTAACGCCCCCCCATCTCATTGGTCCAACCGTTCATTCGGTCGGGGCGATTGAGGGTCAACACCGCCACGCCCTCATCGGTGAGTTGATACAGCACGGGATCGTCGTTCATGACGGAAACCGTAGAGGTCGGCCCCTCCGATTGCGAACCGGTCCGCCGCCCTGGTGGGCGGGCATGGCCGGCGCCGTTGAGCTCACCGAAGCCGGAGCTTGTTGCTGTACATTCATCGCCGCCAAGACCTCAGGTATCGTCGAACAGCGTGACCCGCGCTCGCCCCGGACAACTTCGAGCGCCCGGCCTCGTAGCGCTCGCCGTCGTCGTCTCCATCGCCGTTCCAGCCATGGCGCAGGCACCGGAAACATCACCCCCTGTGGCCCCGATCTCCTCCTCGGCACCCCCGGCGACCCCGCCAGATGCACCGACCACAACCGTGGCCCCGGCAATCACGCCAACGACCTATGTGGGAGATGCACTGGCGTTCATCGAGCGCTACGGCTTTCGCGTCCCCCTCATCGATTGGGCGTCGATTCGCGGCAGGGCAGAGCAACGCGCCACACTCGCATCGTCGATCAGCGATACCCACGTGATCATCGCCGAAGCGGTGAAGGCTCTGGGAGACAAGCACTCGTCGTTCATTCGGCCGCCCGAAGCGGCCACCCAGACCCAGGGCCAATACACGGGATTCGGCTTTTTGGCGTCGATGCCGAGCCGGATCGTCATCACCGTTGCGCCGGGCTCCCCCGCCGATCGCAGCGGACTCAAACTGGGCGACCGAGTCGATAGGGTCAACGGGCAACCGCCGCGAGCGAGTGGAGGCGTGTTGACGGTACTTCGCCAGCCCAACGGGGAATTTGCGCCGACCGTGACCTTGCAGGTCGCCCGCAAGGGCGCCCGGAAGCCCATAACCCTGACACTCGCTCGTGGCGCCGTCACTCTGGTGAGTATCCCGGATACGCAGCCGCCACCGAAGGTCGTGGTGCCGCCGGCGTTCGGCTACCTCGACGTACCGGGGATCGTTGGAGACGCCGCCGCGCAAAAGGCCTTTGCTACGCAACTCCATACCCTCATTCGCGCCCTCGATAACGG
>JAYVSS010000294.1:0-7952 GCA_043775075.1 Acidimicrobiia bacterium | reverse complement strand
CGCGTTGGCCCTCGGCTCCCGCGCGCTCCGGAGGTATGGCTCGGGGGCATTGCGCCGAGCGAACTTCGTCGGGTCGGACGCCTAGCGGACGGATGGTTGCCGTCATTCATCACGCCCCAAGAGGCGCCCGATCTGAAGGCTAGGGTCGAAGCGGCGGCGGCTGAAGCTGAGCGGACCATCGAGGAGGACCACTTCGGCGTACTGATTGTCTACTCCTCGGGCGCGCCACTCGCCGGGCCCTTCTTGGATCGGGTGAAGGCTCGCCGACCCGACGTGACCGATCCATCAGATCTGTTTCCCGTCGGACTTCAAGCACTACGCGCGCATATCGAACGATTCGTCGAGAGCGGCTACACGAAATTCGTGTTGCTCCCAGCCACGGACCTTCGTTCCCAACCCGGCGGTGTGACCGCCGAACTTGAGCGTGTGGCCGCCGAAATCCTCACCCTCGAAAACTAAGCACCGCAAAAAGATAGCGGGCGCCAAAGTTGCGTCATCCATCCTGCAGCGTGCCCTTGCGCCCCGCCCACAATCTCGTGGCGGCCCAAAGGACACAGGATGTCCTGTGCTGATGCTTTCCGGATTTGATGGCTCATGCGGCTGATCGCAGGCCGGTTTTGTCACACCCCTGCGTCACACTCTTCGGAATGTCTTCTTCCTCACTGGTTACGTTGATCGCCTTTCCGTCGGTCGAGGTTGCCGGGTCTGATCGCTCACCTCTGGCCGGGGTGCCAAGTGAGCGTTTGGAGGCTGATTTGTGTCAATTGGCGGCGGACTTGTCGGCGGGAACGGCAAGGTGGTTGGCGTTAGTCGCCGAGTGCGACCGGCGGCGCATATGGGAGCGATGGGAGTGTCGGTCGATGGCCAATTGGTTGGTTTGGCACGTTGGCATCTCGTTGATTACCGCCCGACAGTACGTCTTGGTTGCTCACAAATTGGAAGATTTCCCATTGCTGGCGGCCGAGTTCGCCGCCGGTCGGCTTTCGTATTCGAGGGTGCGGGCACTGTGTCGTTTCATCACGCCGGAGTCAGAAGTCGATCTCGTGCGGCTGGCCCGTTTCACCGTGGCTCCACAGTTGGAGCGGATGGCCGCAGCATTCGAGCGAGTGGAACGCCAACGTAATCCCGGGGTGGCAGGTGATCAGTCTGATCGCCGTGATGTGATGTTGATCCAAGAAGACGAGGGCACGTGGATTCTTCGAGGCCGATTGCCCGCCGATCTGGGAGCAGCGTTGTCGAGTGCCATGCATTCGGAAATGGCCCGACAGCGCTCCGACGATTCCGCTGCATCGCGAAAGACGGGTCACCACGAAATGGGAGGCAACGATTCCGCTGCATCGCTGTTGGCTGATCGAACGGCGGCCCAACGCCGAGTCGACGCGCTTCTGGCCCTGGTAGTGCGCGGGCACCTCGCCGGAACCGTTCCGACCGAGCCGACACGTGGCGAGGGGCCAGAATCAGCACGTCCGCTGATCGTGATCCACCGTTTCCCTGATGGCGATGAACTGCAGGACGGACCAGCGATCGACCCGGCAATGGCCGATAGGTATTCCTGTGACGCCGACGTCGTCGAAGCAGTTCATGCACCCGGATCACATGATCCAAGAGACGATTCGGACGAAGGGCACCGTGATCACGAGCGAACCGAACCAGGGATTGCGTATGGACGCAGGCACCGAACGCCAAAGCCTTCGCTCCGACGTTTCATCGCAGAACGCGACGGCGCGTGTCGACACCCGGGCTGCAACCGCAAGGCCAATTTGCACGCCCACCACATTCGGCACTGGTCAGGCGGTGGTCCGACAACGGCAGAAAACCTGGTCATGCTGTGCGATGAACACCACCGCCTCGTACACGAACACGGCTGGACCATCAGCGGATCGCCATCAAGCGAGCTCCGTTTCAATCGGCGCTGTCACCGGCCACCAAAACCCTACGACGGGGACCTCGAACGACTGATAGGCGACGTAACCGGACCAATTGCCCCGGTCTTGTACGGTGACCGATTCGACCTTGGGTACATCGTGTCCGCCTTCCTTCACAACAACGAAATCGCCCTCGCCCGGGCCGCAGCGATGAAGTTGGTTAACGTGGACCTACCGAACGTCGGTAAGGAGGCAGCGGCCTGACTAGGCGAAGACGATTCCGCTGCATCGTCCTTGCTCAACATTTTCGGCCGAACCCTCACGATTCTCCAGCAGTATTTGCAGATCCTTCGGAGCTGTTTCGAGCCGGTCAGGAAAGATTGCGTGGACAAAACCTGATTGCGGTCCTACTGACGATTGCAGCTCCGTTCCTTGCAGCTAGAGCGCCGCAGTCGGTCGGAGCAATCGCAGAGCGTGATCGAGTTGAGATTTTCGTCGTGCCTCGTCTGATGTCCGTCCCAAAGGCCCTTCTCTTCGTGACAGTGGGGAAGTCTGGCTTCGCCCCTGAAGCTCAGTGGTTCGTAGAGATCGGCGTGGCACGAAGGTGGAATTACATCGGTCGAACCGCCGGTACATTCACGCTCAGAAACTCCAGTGACACAGGCGTGGCCCGTCGATCGACGCACCATTGAGCGGCAGCCTGTCCGAAGATTCCGTCGAATACCGCGCTGGGGATGTCATCCCGACGCTCTATAGCGGCGAAGGGTCGTGCTTCAGGTTTCTCCGAATCCTCACGCTGAGCAGCAAGGATGTCGGAGATAACGCTGACGTGGCGGCCTGACTCGGCGGCCACGATTCCGCTGCATCGTCCTTCGGTTGACGCCTCGGTCAACGCCTCGGTCAACGCTTCGGTCAACGCTTCGGTCAACGCTTGCGCCACGCGTCGGTCAACGCGTCGGTCAACGCTTCGGTCAACGCCTCGGTCAACGCTTGCGCCACGCGTCGGCCAACCCTCAGGCGCCCCCCAGGCTCGGGGCCTTGACGATGACGGTGAGGCGCATGCCGCCCTCGTAGTGGCCGGGGAGATGGCACCCGAGAATCGTCCGGCCCACTTTGCTGAATGTGGTCTTAATCTCGGCCGTCTTTTTCGGAGCGATCTCGACGAAGCCCTCGCCCGGCTTGGTTGAGGAAGGGTCGGCGTGCTTCATTCCCGGCATGGCCACCATGTCTTTCATTTCTTTGGCATGGGCGTTTTGCACCTTCTCATCGCCGAGCAACGCCTCGTGGTCAACGTTGGACGAATTGAGAATCCGCAAAATGACCGGCCGACCCGCCGTCACGGTGATGACCCGTGGCGCGTACCGCACGGCGCCGGCCTCAATCTTGACGACGAGCGGCGCCGGTTTCTTCGTCGCCGCCTCAGCGGCGGGAGCGAACGAGCCGGCTAGGCCCAGCAAGGCAGCCAAGGAAACGATGCTCGAAGCGACAGGGGCAACAGAGATTCGCAAGCGCATTTCTCCAGTCTTACCCCCACCCGCAAGAATGTATGACCGTGCCCATCGAAGCCTCAGAAGCTGCTGTCCACGAAGCCATCGCCGCCGTTGTCCCGGATCGACCGTGCATCGTCTGGAAGGGGCGCACTTGGACATGGAGGGAAGTCACCGACCGCAGCCGCCGGCTCGCCAACTACCTCCTTGGTCGGGGCGTGGCCGTGCCCATCGGCCGGGAATTTCTCGACGGCCACGAGTCCGGCCAGGATCACCTCGGGATCTACCTTTACAACGGCAACGAATACCTCGAGTCGATGTTGGGGGCCTACAAGGCCCGCGTGGTCCCGTTCAACGTGAACTACCGGTACGTCGCTGAGGAACTGCGGTATCTGCTGCTCGACGCCAATTGCCGGGTTCTGGTTTACGGTTCGGCGTTCGCCCCGACCCTGGCTGAAATCCGCCACGAGTTGCCGAACCTCGACATCCTGCTGCAGGTCGACGACGGTTCGGGAAATCCCCTGCTCGACGGGGCCATAGACTACGAAACGGCGCTGGCGAGTGTGGAGCCCGAGCGCCCCGAGGTGCAGGTGATGGGGGGAGATTGGTCGGCCGACGATCTCTACATCCTCTACACCGGCGGTACGACGGGCATGCCCAAGGGGGTGCTGTGGCGCCAGATCGACATTGCCGTGAGCGCCATGAGTCTGCGGGACCAGGCGACCGGCGAACACCAGTCACTTGAAGCGTTTACGTCCATGGTGGCGGCCATGAATCCCCTCATCACCCTTCCGGCGGCGCCGTTTATGCACGGAGCCGGGCACTGGATCGCCTTCACCGCGTGGCACCGCGGCGGCACCGTCGTCATCCAGGACAACACGAAAGTGCTCGATCCGGTCGATATTTTGGGCACCTGCCAGCGCGAAGGTGTGCAGTTCTTACAGATCGTCGGGGATGCGTTCGGACGGCCGATCGTGGAAGAAGTCGAACGGGCCAATACCGCCGGGACTCCGTACGACCTCAGCAAACTGGCCATTCTTCTGTCCGGCGGAGCGGCGCTGTCGGCCCCCGTGAAGCAGCGCTTTCTCGCCGCGCTCCCCCACCTGCTGATCATTGATGGCATCGGCTCGTCGGAGGCTGGCGGCCAGATGCAGAACGTCTCCGTCGGTGATCCCACGAAAGCTACGACCGGAACCTTCGTCGCATCACCGGGCAATCATGTGCTCCACGAGGACCTCAGCGCCGAGCACGCTCCCGGGCACGACGGGCTCGGCTGGCTGGCGAAGTCCGGACGCCTCCCCCTCGGTTATCTCAACGATCCGACGAAAACCGCCAAGACTTTTCTCACCGTCGACGGCGTCCGGTACTCGGTTCCGGGCGATCGGGCCAAGCTCCTCGTGGGCATCGACGCCACCTTCGGCGTGCCGATCGTCGAACTCCATGGGCGCGACTCCGTCACCATCAACTCGGGTGGGGAGAAGATCTTCGCCGAAGAAGTTGAGGCCGCACTCATCGCTCACCCATCGGTCTACGACGTGGTGGTGGCTGGTCGGCCGAGCGAACGGTGGGGCAACGAAGTGGTGGCCATCATCCGCCTCACCGACGGGGCCACCGCCGACGAAGCGGCCCTACTGGCGGAGGCCGAGCGTCACGTCGCCCGGTACAAGTTACCAAAGGCGTTCATCTTCGTCGATCAGATCGAGCGGTCGCCCTCCGGCAAGGCCGATTATCGATGGGCGAAGGAAACCGCAGCGCGCTGACTCTAAGCGTACCGATAGTCAGCGCGCTTCTAATGCGCGAGGACTACTTCGACTTCACCGCGTTCGACCACTCAGTGAGCGCCGCCTTCATGATGTCGCGATCGCTGTCGGTGCCGAGCCACGTGAGGCGGCCACCACGCGGCACCTCGGTGTAGCGAACGTTGAGCTTGAGATTCTCGGTTCCGGACTCCAGTTCGGGGCGTCCCGGGAGCGGCTTGCCCTCAAACCGAACGTCTGAATAGTCAGCGCGCAGATGTTGGATGCGCTGGGTCCTCAGGTACGAACGAATGTCGTTGATGCGAGCAGTCGAAGCAGGATCCACGGCGACGAAGGTGGCAGTCAATCCATCGGCGGTCGGCGCCCAGGTTTGGGTGACCACCGCAGTGTCGCTGACCAGTGCCGACAGGGTGCGGGCCCGTTTGGCGTCTTTCTGATTCTTGCGGGCAGACACGAGATTGAGGGCGAAGAATGCCGCCACGACGACGCTCAACACCACGATGAGAACTTTGCCGCCAACCGATCTGGCCGCCCGCAACTGGGGGGAGAGGGCGTCGTCCGATGGTCGGTCGGAGCCCGACGGCACAACGGCCCGAAATGCGGCTCCCTCGGCGGCCATCAGCTGACCTTTTTGACGGAGTGCCCGCCGAAGGCATTGCGCAAGGCCGAAAGCACCCGAAGGCCATACGCGTTTCTGTCCCGCGAACCGAACCGAGCGAAGAGTGACGCGGCAATCGTGTACGCCGGAGCGCCAAACTCGACGGCGGCGTCGACCGTCCACCGACCTTCGCCGGAGTCGTCCACGTACGCCTGCAGATCGTCGAGACCGGGGTCCTTCTCCAGGGCTGAGGCCAACAACTCCAGCAGCCACGACCGCACGACGGAGCCGTGGTTCCACACCTCGGTCAACTTCGCCTGATCCACGTTGAACGGACTTTTCTCGATGATCTCCAGACCCTCGCCGTAGGCCTGCATCATCGAATACTCGATGCCGTTGTGCACCATCTTGGTGAAGTGGCCCGACCCCGGAGCGGAGTCCACATGCATCAAACCGTTCTCCGGTGCCAGCGTGGTGAAGATTGATTCGGCAGCCGCAAAGGCGGTATCGGCACCGCCCACCATGAGGCAGTACCCGTTGGCCAGGCCCCAGACCCCACCGGAGGTTCCGGCGTCGAGCATCGAGATACCTTTCTCGGCCAAAGCTGCGGCCCGGGCCTGGGTCTGCTTCCAGTTGGAGTTGCCTCCGTCGATCACGATGTCGCCAGCGGAAAGCAGCCCGGCCAGGGTATCGAGCGTCGCTTGGGTGGGATCGCCAGCGGGAACCATGACCCACACAATCTTGGGGCTGCCCGTCAACGCCGCCACCCCCGCTTCTAGCGACGCCGCACCCACCGCACCCTTGGCCACGCTGGCGGCCACGGCTTCGGCCGACCGATCAAACGCCACGACACTGTGGCCGCCGAGAAGGAGCCGTTCGGTCATGTTGGCGCCCATCTTGCCGAGACCAACCATCATCAACCCGGCGTGAGTGTTGTTTTCCATGGTGCCATTCTGGTCCGCTCGCCGCCGTAGCCGGTCGAGGCCGCCAGAGCGCCTCGTCCCGGCGGATCACGGGTCACCGTACGCCCGCCGGATTGCTCAACCTGCGCGCCGGGAGTGCCGATAAAGAGATCGTGCCTTCTGAACTTGCGCATTTGACGGGCGCGGCGACCACAGAATCGCTGCCGAGTACCAGACCCATCTCCCCGACGCTTCGCTCGGTGACTTCGCTGTTCAGCGACCGCGCTGAAGCCAAGATCCTGTTCGATGCTTCCGGGGTCGTGGCGTTTGCATCCGGAGCCACCCTCGCTCTCCTCGGCCTCGACGCCGTCCAACTCGGTGGCACTCCCTCGGCCAAGCTTCCGCCGACAGTCGGGAAACCCCTCACCCAGATCGCCCATCAGGCATTTGTCAACCGCACCGTGGGCGAGAACGAACTGGCCATAAACCGTTTCGACGGGCGAGCTGTGGCCCTCAAGCTCAAAGCCAGTCCAATGGTGGAGAACGATGCCGTTCTCGGCGTTGGAGTGAGCATTCGCGATGCGGCGTCTCCGCGAGTACTCAGCTGTGCTGCAGCCGGCGATCTCGCCGCCGCCTCGGAGGCGGCAAAGTTCTCCCCGTTTGCCGTGTTCTTCCTCGATTCTCGGGGGAACTGCCTGGCGACGAATGATCTCTGGACCGTGGCGACGGGACTGACCGACGTGGCGTCTCGCAACCAGGGATGGCTGACCGCATTCGACCCGGCGGCGCTCGATAGTTTCCGACGCCTCGCCGTCGCCGCCCACCGCGCCAACGACGGATGGCGTGCGCAGCTACGCGCCGCCGACGGCGCCACCTCGTTCGACGCCGCCGCCGCCCCGGTCTTTGACGACCAGCGTTCCATCGTTGGATACGTCGGCTTTCTCATGCCCACATCGATCGCGTCGTTCGAACCCCAACCGTCGGCCACTCCGGTTCGGGCTGTTGCCCCGGTCGATCCCGTTGCCCAGGTTGCCCCGGTTGCCCCGAAACAAACGCCGCCGCCGTCGCTCAGCCAGAACGTTCTCAGCGACATTGGATCTGGTGTCTCCACCACCATGGCGGTGCAGCCGGTCGAAAAGCACAGCCTGCGCATTGCCGCGGACGGACCCAATTGGCGCCCGCCGACCATCGAGGCCGGCTTTACCGATCCCAGTTTGCTCGTGGCATCTCGTGCCGCTGAAGTCCAGAGTTCCGCGGTGATCTCGGAGCCGGGCACTGATCGGGTCACGGGTCTGCCGAATCGACTCCTGTTCGCCCAGCATGTGGCGGCGACCATTGAGCGA